>CAJORF010000060.1 GCA_905236985.1 uncultured Bacteroidaceae bacterium
CTTTGCGTGCAAAGGTACTAACAAATGACGAGATATAAGCAATTAAACTAATTTTTCAACACAGGGTTTTGCAAGTGACCCCAAAAACTATTTAACTCTTTCAGGCTACGATTGTGCTTGATCGTAGCGGTAATGATGATATGCGCCGGAGGACAGGCGTGGGGAGATGACATTATTAATGAAAATTTTAATAGTGGGGCATCAACTCCTAGTGGTTGGACATTAGCGGCTGATGATGGATATGCAGCAATAGATTCCCCATCCAATTATTCAGGGAGTGGTTATGGCGTTCATTTAGGTTCAGGATCAACAATGAAAGGCTATATTGAAACCCCTGCTCTTTCATCACTATCCGGGAATGCAACTCTTACCTTTTATGCTAAGACAAATTCTGCACAAACCCTTCTAGTCAGCATATCAGGTGGAGGTTCTCTTTCTGTATCATCTGTAAGTGTAACAACATCTTGGACACAATTTAGTGTGGATATTACAGGTGGCACCTCCACATCTAAAATTAAATTATCTAAAAATGGAAGCGATAAGAAATATATCTACATAGATGATATTGTTATAGCACCTTCTGATCCAGTTGCCAACATCAGCATGACCACCACTGATGTAGATTTGAAAGTAGGTGATACATATAATGAGCGTACAGCATCCTCATCTACCACTGGAGCAACCATTGCATACTCTTCTTCTGCAACAGGTGTAGCAACCGTCAATTCATCTACGGGCGAAGTCTCTGCTGTTAGCGAAGGCACTGCAACCATCACCGCTACAGCTTCAGCAGAAGGCTATTCGAATGCAACAGCCAGCTACAAGGTTTATGTAACAAGGAATACCACCGACATCAGCATGACCACAACGGATATGGCATTATTTGTCGGACAAACAGAGACGCGCGCTGCCTCTTCAGAAACCACTGGTGCCACTATTACATATTCATCCAGCAATACAAGTATTGCCACAGTTAGTGGAGCTGGCTTAGTGACGGCTGTTTCAGCAGGTACAGCAAACATAACTGCTACAGCTACACCCGCCAATACCAATTCACATACGACAGAAAGCAAAACCTACAAGGTAACCGTCTCAAAATACACCACAAGCATCAATCTTAGCGAAGATGCGATGACTCTGGAGCTGAAGAATGGAGCCGCATCTGCTCTGACGACGACCGTGAACGTTACAGAGACCTCTGGCACAATTACTCCTTCCATTACTTGGACATCAAGCGACGAAACGGTGGCGACTGTAGCAGCAGGTGTTGTGACACCTCTGAAAGTCGGTACGACAACAATTACAGCCGCCTATGCCGGTGACGGAACCTACGTCAGCTCAAGCGCCACTTGCGCAGTTACAGTTGAAGACAACCGCACAGCAGTCAATATCGAAAGTTTCTCTGCAACGACCAATCCTATCGTAAAGACAAATAACACTGCAACAGCTGTCACCAACAATCAGGCAGGCTGGACGGAAGCCTATACTTATACATCCAGCGATGAAACCGTGGCGACAATTGCTGCCGATGGAACTATCTCTGCTTTGAAAAAAGGCACCACCACCATCACGGCAACCCTGAACGTATCGGCCAGCGATCAGACCTACAAGGCAGGCAGCACAACAAGCAAGAGCTTCACACTCACAGTTACCAATCCCTTCCATACCGTCACCTATTCCATCAACGACAATACGAGTGTAACGGAAGACTTTGAGGAAGGAGCTACCATCACCTTCCCTGATGATCCCGCAGACATCAATGGTTTCACCTTTAGGGGATGGACGGCATCCACCATTAGCGGAACAACCGATGAAGAACCCACATTCGTAACATCTGCAACTATGAGCACAAGCCCTATCACCTATTATGCTGTGTTTGCAGAAATAGTGACACCAGAAACTGAAGAAAGCATAACCAAGAGCATCACCACAAGTACAACTAATATTCCCACATCTTACGGTTCCGCTAATACTTTTACAGAATATACTTTTGAAGGCATCAAATTTAAGGTTCAACAAATGTACGTAAACGGCGATAAGCTTCAATGGCGTTCTGGAACAGACGGTAATGGTGCCGGTACGATTTATAATACCGAAGCCTTGAGTAAAATTCAGAGTGTCGTTCTGACCTATAATGGAGATAACTATAAGAACTTTACATTGAAAGTTGGTGATTCTGAAAATCCAACTTCTGGAACATCCATTACACCTACGGTCTCTCAGGAAAACACAAATGTTTACACCTATGATTGTTCTACCTATAATAAAAATTATTTCGTTTTGCAAAATGGTCAGTACGCAGGATATCTGGCCTCTATTGCAATCACTTACCTAAACGGCACCCCTGCCACCTATTCTAGCTACTGCACTTCTGTCCCCACTCTCCCGAAACCCGAAATGACAATGTCAGATGTCGTTATGACTTGGGGTGAGACAGGTAAGGCTGTATCTGCCACAGCAACAGTAAATGACGAGCCGTTTGAAGGTACTATCACTTATTCCTGTGACGACGATAACCTGGCCATAAATTCATCTACAGGTGCTATCACCTGTAATGAGCCTGGCACATATACTATTACCGCTTCTATCGCGGCATCAGGCAGCAACCGTGCCGCCGAAACTACTTGTACAGTTACTGTGAACAAGAAGGATATCAGTCTCAACTTTGCTAATGCCATCGTGAGGAAGGTCGTTGCTGATGAGACCTATACACAGACGGTTACCGTAGATCCTGATGCATACGATGGAACCATCACTTACGCCAAGACTTCTGGAACAAATACAGGAGCAACAGTGAACGCTTCAACTGCAGAGGTCGCTTTTACAAACACAGGAAACGTAGTTGTGACAGCCACAGCACCCGCCACCACATACTACAATGGAACAACAGCATCCTACGAACTGCGTATTCAGACGACACCTACAATTACAGTCTCTGACCAAACGATTGCCTACGGCACGACATATATAATACCGGCTATCACAGGTGGCGATGTAACGATTACTCCAACCAATACCGCTATCGCCACCATAGTTGGACAAGTTGTAACTGGTATTGCCGTGGGTACAACGACTATCACTGTAGCTACAGCAGAAAGTGACACTTATACCGCAGGCGAAGAAACCTTCACTCTGACTGTCACGACACCGACCGGAGCAAGCGAGAAACCAAGTGCAGATCCGATTGTTGTATTCTATGAGAGTTTCGATGATGGTGATTTATCCGGTGGTAATGATAACAAATGGAATGATATAAGCGGGCAATCCAAAGACCCGTTAACCGATAATACATCTTGGACTTTTGTAAAAGGATATGCAGCGGATGAATGTGCAAGATTTGGCACAAGTAGTGCTAAAGGTTCAGCCCAAACACCATCAATAACTTTAGAAGATGGCATAACATATACTTTAACCTTCAAGGCTGGTGCCTGGAATGGAAGCAGTGAATCTACAACTCTCAGATTGTCTGCTACTAATGCCACATTAAAGAATGATGCTGGCGATGCAGCATTAACCTCGGTCACCATAACCAAAGGATCTTGGACTACATACACTGCCACTGTCACAGGTAATTCAAATGCAGCTAAGATTAAGTTTGAAAGCAATGCAACGTCTAACTCTCGCTTCTTCCTTGACGAAGTGAGGATTACCAAGCCTGTAACACCTATCACCTCCACCACCGTCACCACCACAGGCGGCCTTGCCACCTACTGCTACCAGTATCCTCTCAACCTGAGCAGTATTGAGGGTGCCAAGGCATATAAGGTGACAGAAGTGGATTTGGAAGAAGGTAAGGTGATGATGGAGCAGATTACAGGTAACGTCAAAGGCGGCGTGCCCTTCATCCTTAGAAGTAACAATGGTTCGGACGACGACTTCGCTATTGCACTTGCCGACGAGTCAGAGACTGTTCCAGCAAGCAACCTGCTGATTGGCACATTGGCTCCCACCTTCGTGGCTCAGACCTCCGGCGACTACACCAACTTCGCTTACAGCAAGAGCAACGGTTGCTTCGTGAAGCTTGGCGCAGCCGGCAACACCGTTCCTGCCAACCGTGCTTATCTGCCCATTAACCTAAACGGCAGCAATGATGTCAAGAGCTTTGCCATCTCGTTTGAAGATGTTGATGGTATCACTGAGACTCAAGCTATTAACACAGCCAACGACGATGTTATCTACAATATGGCTGGTCAGCGTCTGAGCAAGCCTCAACGCGGTGTGAACATCATCAATGGCAAAAAAGTTCTCATCAAATAAATATTTATGATTAATTCATGAGTCAATTTATGGCTAATTTTAGTAACTTATAACAAATTCAATAATTATGAAAAAGACATATATCAATCCTGAACTTTTTTGTGTCCGTATTGGGGTCTCCTCCATTGTTGCAGAGTCCACTCCTATTGATCCTACCAAGACAATTGAGGATAATAATGACATTGGTGTCAAGTCCAACACTCCCTCTTACAACGTCTGGGACGACGACTGGAGCCGATAAGGGCACATTAACACATTAACAGGTAAACAGGTAATCAGACCTATATAATTTTTCTACAGCAGCTACAATCAAATGCGATTGTAGCTGCTGTCGTTATGACACGGCCTGTCATCAGCCGCGATATGACTCATGCATACGTAGAACTTTCCTACAACTGCTGTAAGACGGTGTGGAGGACTGGGGGGAAGTGTTGCATTTCGAGGATATGGACCTTGTCGGCGATGGTATCGGGGGTATCATCGGGGCTGACAGGGGTACTGAACTGGGCGATGATCTCGCCGCCGTCGCAGACGGGGCTGACATAGTGGATGGTGATGCCCGTCTCGGTGTCGCCAGCCGCCTTGACGGCCTCATGGACATGGTGGCCCCACATCCCCTTCCCACCATGCTTGGGTAGCAGGGCCGGATGGATGTTGACGATGCGACGAGGGAAGGCATCGATGAGGAAGTCAGGTATCATGGGCAGGAAGCCTGCGAGGACGATGAAGTCGATGTGGAACTCCTGCAAGAGAGGCAGGATGATGTCGGGGTCGTTGAGCTGCGACTTGGGAACCACGGCAGCGGGAACGGCCAAACGCCGCGCACGTTCGAGGGCGAAAGCGTCAGCACGGTTGCTCACGACGAGTGCCGTGCTGACGTCCTCGCTGCCGCGAAAATACTGTATGATGTTCTCACAATTGGTGCCGCTGCCCGACACGAAAATAGCGATGGTTATCAAAGTGAAAGAGTGAAAAGTGAATAATTAGGCTACTTTTTCGAGGCGCTTCATCATGGCAAACATGAAGAGGGCGCTAAGGAGGCAGAGGGTAACGAAGATCGTCCAGACAACCCACAAGGGAAGCGGTCCCCAAAGGTAACCACCAACACCTACAAGTTTGTTACCGATAGCCGTGGCCACGAACCAGCCTCCCATCATCAGACCCTTGTACTTCGGAGGAGCAACCTTTGAGACAAAGCTGATACCCATCGGAGAAAGCAGTAATTCACCGAAGGTGAGGATGAGATATGTGGTGATGAGGAGGTTTGGCGTAACATCCGCCACATGCATTCCCACTGTGTTTCCTGCAGCATCAACTGTCGTCTGTGGCATCGGTAAGCCATAAGAGAAGATGGCCATCAGAACGAAAGCCGATGCAGCGACCAACATTCCGTAGGCAATCTTGCGCGGTGCCGAGGGTTCTTTTCCTTTAGAAGCCAAATAGCTAAAGAGCGCCATTGAGACAGGGGTCAGTGCCACCACATAGAAGGGATTGAACTGCTGGAAGATGGGAGCACTGATGGCAACCGTTCCCGTAGCCTGCGTATATTGATATCCTAGGAAACAGCAAGCAGCAGCTATAACGATGGCTGCAATACCCTTACCTTTAGCTGTCTTCGACTGGAAGAAGGAGAACAGGCCATAGACGATAAAGATGATGGCCACAAGATTCCATACATTAAAAGCCATTCCCTGAATGCCAGAGGAGGACTGAGCAGTAAACTCGTCAGCAAAATAGGTGAGGGAAAGTCCGTTCTGATGGAATGCCATCCAGAAGAAGATAACGACAGCGAAAACAAGGCACAAAGCGACTACACGTTGCTTTGTCTCTTCAGCAGACAGTTCCTCAACAGGAGCTGCAGCAGCCCCGTCTTTAGCAGCAGCCTTTCCACCCTCTGTGTGGCGGAACGTGCTACGGAACGCATAGTAGATAGCTATTGAAAGGATCAATGAGGCACAAGCTACAGCGAAGGAAAAATGATAGGCATCGTTGCTTGAATAGCCCAGAGCTGTTTCGGCATACTCTTTGATCTTAATGGCTGCCGTCGGGGCAAAAAGAGCGCCGATATTGATGGCCATATAGAACAGCGAGAAGCCTGAGTCTCTGCGATTGGCGAAGCGCGGATCATCATAGAGATTGCCGACCATGACCTGTAGGTTACCCTTGAACAGACCTGTGCCCAAGCCAATGAGGACCAAAGCAGCAAGCATAACGATGAGTGCCAATGTGTCTCCACCAAGCGGAATGCTCAGTAACAAATAACCCACAAACATAATAAGGATACCCGTTGTGACCATGCGTCCATAGCCAAACCGATCTGCAAGCCATCCGCCCACGATGGGGAGGAAATAAACTAACATCAAGAAGTCGCTATAAATCTCGCCTGCCCAGGAGGCATCAAGACTATAGTTGGCGCGAAGGAACAGCGCGAAGACTGCGAGCATAGTGTAGTAGCCAAAACGCTCGCCTGTGTTGGCCAGGGCTAAAGCCCAGAGCCCTTTTGGTTGATTCTCAAACATGATTTTAATTGACGATTTACGATTTATTTATTGATGGTTTATGATCGATTTTGCCACTTTTTGCGCACAAAGATACAGAATTAATGGTGAATGTGCGCATTTTCAAGGGATTTTATGCAGTAGAGGCTTAAAAAAGGTGAAAAAAGGCTATTCTTGAAAGGGTGGAGGAGTAATCTCGCCGCAGAGGGGACGGATCATGTGATCGCGGATGAAAGAGGAGTCGGTGGTATGACCAAGCAGGTGCATGAGTTTGGCAACAGCGCACTCAACAGTGCCGTCGTAGCCACTGATGATGCCCGCGTTTTTGAGGAGAAAGCCGCCGCTGTAGCGTGCCATCTGGACGGGTCCTGCGGCGCATTGGGTGATGTTGATGATGGTGATGCCTCGTGCCGTAGCCTCAGTGAGTGCTTCCATGAGCCAAGGCTGCTGTGGGGCGTTGCCACTGCCGTAGGTGCGCATGACGATGGCACGCAAACGAGGTGTAGCGAGCAGGTGACGCACCGTATCTTCTTCGATACCAGGGAAGAGGGTAAAGACGATAACGCCTGTGTCCATCACATAGTGAGGCTTCATGGGGCGGTCGTAGTCGGGGCGCAGGATGAGGTCATCGTGATAGACGATATTCACGCCCGCATCGGCCAGATGAGGGCAGTTGAACGAGTCGAAGGCATTGAATCCCTCGCTATTAATCTTGGTGCTGCGATTGCCGCGCAGGAGCTTACCGCTGAAATAGATGCAGACCTCTGGCACACGCGGATGGCCGTCGGCATCGTGAGCTGCAGCGATCTCGATGCTGGTGATGAGGTTCTCGCGTCCGTCGGTACGCAGCTGTTGGATGGGCAGCTGGGAGCCCGTGAGGATGACGGGCTTTGTCAGGTTCTCGAGCATGAACGAGAGCGCTGAAGCAGTGAAGGCCATCGTGTCAGTGCCATGCAGGATGACGAAACCGTCGTAGCGGTCGTAGCTGTCCGCGATCATGTGAACGAGCTGCGCCCACAGCTTCGGATTCATGTCGCTGCTGTCGATGGGCTGTGGGAACTGGTGGACATCGACGGCAACAGGAATGGCTGCCAACTCAGGCATACGGTCGATGAGATAGTTGAAGTCCAACGGTTCCAGAGCACCCGTGGCAGGGTTACGCCCCATACCGATGGTGCCACCAGTGTAGATGAGAAGGACGCGTGAGGGCATGAAAGAAGGAAGAAAAATGTAGAAATTAGTAGGATATTTTGTGGCCGTTTTGGATGATGATGCCTTTACGTGGGAGGCGGGAGAGGGGCTTGCCGCTGAGGTCGAAGGCATGGGGGGATGAGGGTTTGAGGGCTGAATCGACTTGGGGCAACTGCTGGATGTGGTCTTCCAGTGGAGTGAACTGCCAGAGTTGTACGTTGTCGATGTAGAGACGAGTCTGGTTGGCTGCGCCTTGATTCTCAGTGGTCTGAAGGCCGAAGCGTAGGGTGACGGTCTGATGCTCCTCGCCGCTGAAGTTGATGCACTGCTGTTGCCAAGTGCCGGAGGCTGTGGGGAAGGGGGCATAGAGCGTTTCGCCTTGTTGTTCCAATCCGCAGAGGGCGGTGTTCACATTGCCGCCCGTGGTGGTGATGACATTCTCTGCTGTTCGTCGGCTCTCGTTGGGACATTCGTAGCGCATGTCGAAGGTCAAGACGTACTGTCCGCTGGCAGGCAGCTCCACCTCTTGGCTGATGGCATTTGTGCCTACCGTCCATGAGTTGAGAATGGAGAGGCAGCGCGTGCCGACAGTTTCCTCGAAAGCGGCAGGGACTGCCATGACGCTGGCGCTGTTGCCTACGTTGGAGGGCGATACGCAGTACTGATTGAAACTGTAGGGCATGGAATAGAGGAGGGCGAAGTTGCTGGCGGGCGAGAGGGTGCTCTCAGCCTTCCAGCCCTTCACGGGCAGGACCTGCGGAAACTGACGATTCACGGCTGCTACACTCTGTGTGTAGCAGGGGCTGTAGGTCGTGCCGTTCAGCGTGATGCTGCCTGTGGTGCCCCATGTCTCGTCCTCCTCGAAATTAGGGTTTGCGATGACCGCGGCTGTAATGTCTCTATAGTCATCATCTTCTTCCTCTTCAACGTATGCCGTGGGCTGACCGCCGTCGAGACGGATAATCATCGTACCTTCGACGGTGAAGTCCTGGCTGACGGTTGTTCCGTTGGAAAGCATCGTGACGGTGATGTTCTGCTCATGGTCGAAGAGCGAGCGCACGTAGATCTGGTTGTCGTCCCACGGGTTGAACATCTTGGCGGCGATGCCTGAACCCTGAATGAAGACAGTCAGCGGCTGCAGCAGCGTGTGATTCTCGTCAAGGGCAATGGTGACAGTGGATTTGCTATCGGTGATGAAGGTCTCGGTGCTCACCACGGGTGCACCCAAGCCCTCGAAGGCGAGGTCTTTCAGCGTCGCTTTGTTCTTGCTGCCGCCTGCGAGATTGGCTACGACGAGGTATTGTGAGCCGTCGGTGTCGGCAAAGGTAGCGCCGTTCCACCCCTCGGGCAGCTGCTCGGCAAGGCTGGTGGCTTGATGCTGAAGGCTCTCTGTTGTGGCGGCATCCACGCGACTGTAGTAGATGACGGTGGAGCGATCAACGGTCTGTCCTCCGGCGAAGCTCTCACTATCATCGGAGTAGAGGGGGTAGAACTTGGCGCACTGGATGCTGTTGTTCAACGAGCGGTCGCCAAAGGCCATCTGTCCTGTGCCGCCGAGCGTCACGATGCCCACGCTGCCGTCGATGTTCGCCCACTGACTCTGCAGCGTCTGTTTAGCTGCGCCGTCGCTGGTGAACTCGCCCTCAGCACTGTAGATTGTGCGCTGTTCCTTGGTGAAGGGATCTGTACTGATGGCTAACAGGCCGCCCCGACGACCACTGATGGTGCCGGAGGTAAGACCCTTTACATTGTTCATATACACGACGGCATTCCCCTTGGTAGCCGCCAGTACAAAGCTGTTTTCCAAGCTATTGTCGTTGGTGGTGAGGCGACCATTCATCGTGAAGGCGTTCTCTTGCAGGTCATAGATGCCGCTGACCACGGGAGTGGCGTTCGTGCCTTTGCCGCTCACGTTGTACCATCCGATGAGGTTGCCTGTGTTGTTGGCACGGAAGGGCGTGATGATCTTGTTGCGGTCAGGCGTAGTGTCAGCGATATAGCCTGTGTAACTCTTCAGACCGTTGCTCCACGAGAAAGTGACAAAGCGATCCTTTGACGAGGCGCGCACGATGTTCTGGGTCTTGAAGATGTAGGCGTCCTGCTGCTGAGCGGCGAAGCTGTCCCAGGTGGTGGGGCTCATGTTGGCGGTGGAGGCGGCGAGATGCATCAGGTAGGTCATCATGACGCGGTGCCCTTCGACACCCATGCGTCGCGGTCCGATATCGCTGTTGAGGAGCCATGAGCCGTCGCTTGTCGTCTGCTGACGAGCCTTGATGTACTTATATGCCATATTTTCAAGGAAGAGCGCATCGGCATCGCGCAGGAAGCAGGCGGCGGTGGAGTAGGACGTAATCTGGTCGAAGAGGAAGAGGCTCCAGTCGTTGCCGTTGGGCATGGCCAGTTCTCCATCGGAGAGGGCTAAGCGCTTGAGCACGAGGTCAAAGACCTGCTGCTGGTTGTGCATCAGCGCGTTGGTCTTCCATTTCTGTTCACTGCCTTGGAAGAGCATCAAAGCCAGATGTGCCTCGCCCAGTTCCTGCATCACGACGTTCTGATAGGACGTGTGGAAAAGGTTGTGGTTCTGTAGCGTGTAGTCCTCATAGAGGTTCGGACCGCGATAGTAGTCGGCGACCGTCTTGCCGTCGTAGCTGGGGTCGATGGCTGCGCTGTTCAGCGCGTCATCGACCTGCGAATAGCTGTTGATGGCGAAGTCGCGCAGGCGGTCGAACCATCGTTCGGCCAAGGCATCGTTGGGATAGAGGCCGAGGGCACAGGCCAGCACGTCGGCTTCCCATCCGTTCTCTTCGGCCTTGGTGTCGCCTGCGTAGCCCGTGGGAATCGTTCGGTTGAGCTCGTAGTTGCACTCCGCCTTCACCATATTATATATGTACGCGCGTTGGGCATCGGTCAGCTCGGCATCGAGGAAATGAGCAGCATAGCAGAGACTCATGGTCCACAGCGAGCTCTCCCACACAGCATCGTTGGTGGCTGTGCTGCCCCAGTATCTGTTGTCGGAGGTCACCTTCAACTTGTTGGCCTTGTGCGTGGAGTAGCCGAAGACAAGACTCTTCATCGCCATCTCCTTCACCTCGTCCCAAGTCATGCCAGAAGGCAACGTCACCTTGCCCTGGGCGTATTTGCAGAGGAAAGCAGCAATCATCGAGAAGTCGGCATTCGTACGCACGCCGTCCTCGTTGCTCTGTCCTGCACTATTGCCCTTGAAGAATCCGCAAGCCTCGCCTACGGAGTTGGGTGCCTGGCAATTGAACCAGATATTCTTGGCGTATTGCATTGAATTGGCCAGCATCTGCAATAGGTCTTGCATCATCTCTGCCTCGGGTACGAAATCGTGCGTGATGACCCCTTCAGTGAAAGCTTTCACTTCGGGCTGCGGCTCCACCCAGTCGTCGGGCATATTCTGCAGCTGCACATCATCGATGGCGATCTGACTACCTCCGCTGCCCCAGGTGATGGCGATGACGATATCCACTTTTGCCGAGGCGGTCACTTTGAATGTCGCCGCATGTTCAGCCCAGTCTGTAGAGGTCATGCAACCCGCCGATCCCGCCTCGAAAGCGATGGCAGCGGTGGCGAGGCTCTGTGTGCCACTCTTCACCTGCAGCACAGCCGAACTGGCCGCGTTGTTGGCTGCAAAAGCTTTGGCTTTAAGACTGATACGATAATTGCCAGCGGGCAGTGCCTGTGAGGTGGTCTGCTGGATGGCACTGTTACCGTTGTTCCAGCCCATTCGCTGGAAGAGGGCATAAGTGCCGTCGGCGATGGTGGTCTTTCCGAAGTTGTTGTCGGTGAAGCAGTCGGCGGTGATGAGCAGCTGCTTGTCGGGGCGAGTCGTGGTCCAGCCCGTGATGGTGCTGACATCCCATCCGCGCAGCCCGTCGGCATTCTCGCTCTTTTTCACGGCATCCGTACAGGCGGCAGCATCCGCTTCGAACGACGGATTGGTGAGGTACGTCGCGGTCACGTCTGTCTGTGCCGAGACGCCCTGTAGGGTGAGCATCGCAAAGAGCAATGCAAGGTTACGTTTCTTGTGTGTCATATTCGTCTGTATGTGAGATTTTCGAGTTGTTAGTTGATGGTCATAATCGGGTTCAAAGATAAGCATAAATCACCAATTATCGCCTTTTTGAGCTGAAAAAAGCACGAATAGCGCATAAAATCACCCCATAAAGCAAAAAAACTATCAACTTTCAACTTCCAACATCCATTTTTTTATTACCTTTGCACCCGCTTTCATCAAAAGCACACAATTCTGGCAAGCCAACTGGCAAGCCCGAAAGTGAAAAATGAATATCGCTTTTCACTTAGAAAGTGTGATGGCGAATGAAGCACCAATAAACTTCATTTAGAGTAACACAAAACTAAAAGAAAATGAAAACAATCGAAATCAAAGGTACTGCACGTACCGCCGGCGGCAAAAAGCTGGCCAAGCAACTGCGCAAGCAGGGCATCATCCCCTGCAACCTCTATGGTGAGAAGAAGGGCGAGAACGGTCTGCCCGAAGCTTTCGCTTTCAGCGTCACCGAAGGTGAGCTCCGCAAGCTCCTCTACACCCCCGACATCTATACTGTCAAGCTCAACATCGACGGCAACCAATGTCTGGCTATCCTCAAGGAGGCTCAGTTCCACCCTGTCAAGGATCATGTCCTGCACGTAGATTTCTATCAGATCACTGATGAGAAGCCCATCGTCATGGAAGTGCCCATCAAGCTCAACGGCCTCGCAGAAGGTGTCAAGGCTGGTGGTAAGCTCGCTGCCAGCGTCCGTAAGCTCAAGGTGAAGGCTGTCCACACCGCCATTCCCGAACGCCTCGATATCGATGTCACTCACCTCGAACTCGGCAAGACCATCAAGGTGGCTGAACTCAGCTTCGAAGGTCTCGAACTCGTCACCCCTCCCAGCGTTGTCGTTTGCCAGGTCAAGATGACCCGTAACGCTCGCAGCGCTGCTTCTGCCGAGGAGGAGGCATAAGAAACTGGGAGGACTCTCCCCTGCCCCTCCCTCTTAGAGAGGGAGCAGTTACCCAACAAGGACGCAAGGTGCATGAAAAGAGCTTTGCGTCTTTCTTTTAACCATTTCTCTACAACATTTATACTCTACACCCTATTGTGTTTGCTTTTTTAAGAAAACTATTTGCAAAGGAAACTGCTCCCTCCCTAACAGGGAGAGCGGGGGAAGAGTCCGGTCTTTCTATTGATATGGAAAAATTCCTTATCGTGGGTCTCGGTAATATGGGGCCCGACTACGAAGGCACACGCCATAATGCCGGCTTCCGCATCGTGGATGCCCTGGCCGCTTCGGTCAACGAAGAAAAAGGCAAGGAGACAGTGTGGGAGGACAAGCGCTACGGTTTCGTCACACACATCAGCGTGAAGGGTCGTCAGCTCATCCTCTTGAAGCCCACCACATACATGAACCTCAGCGGCAATGCCGTGCGCTACTGGATGCAAAAGGAGAACATCACGCTGGAGCATTTGCTCGTCTGTGTGGATGACATCGCCCTGCCTTTCGGACAGATGCGCATGAAGCCCAGCGGTAGCGATGCTGGCCACAACGGCCTGAAGCACATCGCACAGATCTTAGGCACTCAGCAGTATGCCCGCTTGCGTTTCGGTATCGGCAACGAGTTCTTCCCTGGCCAGCAGGTGGATTATGTCCTCGGGCGTTTCACCGAGGAGCAGGAAGCCCTCATCCCCGAGTGCACCAAAGTCGCCGCTGCCGCCATCAAGACCTTCTGCTTGGTAGGGATACAGATGGCGATGAATCAACTAAATAGAAAGCAGACTCTCCCCCCGCCCTCCCTATAAGGGAGGGGACGGTCACCTTTCAAGAATCGCATCCATTCACTCTTTTTGATAAATAGTCATCTTATGAAGTCAACCAGCCAAATACATTCTGCTCCCTCCCTGATAGGGAGGGCGGGGGGAGAGTCCGCTGGAGGTGGGTCTTCTGCCCGCCTCGACCGCTGGCTCTGGGCAGCCCGTATCTTCAAGACCCGCACGATGGCAGCGGCTGCCTGCAAGCGTGGACAGGTCAGCATAGGTGGTCAGCAGATGAAGCCGTCGCGCATGGTGAAGGTGGGGGATGTCATCGATGTGCGCAAGCCGCCCATCACCTATAGTTTCCGCATCCTTCAGGCCATTGAGCACCGCGTAGGTGCCAAACTCATCCCTGAGATCCTCGAGAACGTTACAGCTCCCGAGCAGTATGAGCTATTGGAGATGAATCGCATCAGCGGCTTCGTCGGGCGCGCACGAGGTACAGGACGTCCGACGAAGAAGGAACGTCGCGCGCTGGATGACTATACCTCCACCGCTGCCGACATCCCCACTTTCTTCGGCGATTTTGACTTCGACCTTGGGGATGATGACAGCGATGAAACTACTCCGCCACGATTCGGCTGATGTTGACGATGGTCTGCATCGCCTTCTCCATCGATTGGATGGGAACGAATTCGTGGCGACCATGGAAGTTGAGACCACCGGCGAAGATGTTGGGACAAGGTAAGCCCTTGAAGCTGAGCTGAGCTCCGTCCGTACCGCCGCGAATGGCCTTCACCGTGCAAGGAACACCTGTTTCCTCGATGGCACGGCGTGCGATCTCAATGATGTGCTCCTTGCCTTCCAGTTGCTGACGCATATTGTAGTACTGGTCGCGGATGTCAGCATGTACGATGCCCTCGCCATAGCGTTCCTCGAAGACTGCCACTACATCCTCGACATGAGCCTTACGCTGTTCAAAGCGCTGACGGTCGTGGTCGCGGATGATGTAGCTGAGGGTAGCCTCCTCGACTGTAGCCTTGATGCCCGTAAGATGGTAGAAACCCTCGTAGCCTTCAGTGCGCTCAGGTACTTCGTCGGCTGGCATAGCCTTGATGAAGTCTGCAGCGATGAGTGCTGCATTGCGCATCTTATCCTTAGCATAACCCGGATGAACGTTAAGCCCCTTGATGTGAATAGCGGCACTGGCAGCATTGAAATTCTCGTACTCCAGTTCGCCGACCTCTGAGCCATCCATGGTGTAAGCCCATTCGGCCCCGAACTTCTCGACATCGAAGAGATGCGCACCAGCACCAATCTCCTCGTCGGGGTTGAAAGCGATGCGGATGCGTCCGTGGCTGATTTCAGGATGTTCCATGAGATAAGACATGGCCTCCACGATTTCTGCGATGCCCGCTTTGTCATCGGCACCGAGGAGTGTGTGCCCGTCAGTGACGATGAGGTCTTCGCCGATGTGGTCAAGCATCTCGGGGAACATCTTGGGCGACGTGACAATACCCTCCTCAGCATCGAGGACGATATCACCACCATCGTAGTGCTCTACGATGCGCGGATGGATGTCAGCACCCGAGCAGTCGGGACTGGTGTCATAGTGAGCGATGAACCCTATGGTAGGCACGTCGGCAGGAACATTGGAGGGCAGGGTGGCATAGATATAACCTTGCTCGTCCATCTCCACCTCTTCTAATCCCATCTCTTCCAACGTGTCAGCCAGATGGCGTGCAAAGATGAGCTGCTTCGGGGTGCTCGGACAACCCTCGGCCTCTTCGGACGATTGTGTGTCGTAGGAGACGTAGTCGAGAAATCTTTCTACTAAAAAAGAACCACCCCCAGCCCCTCCCGTAAGGGAGGGGTGAGGCTGGCACATTGAATCATTATTATCCATATAATCTATTTCCATATCTTTGGTTACTTTCCGCCCCTCCCTAATGGGAGGGGTCGGAGATGGGTCTTTACTTCACCTCCCATCCCAGCGCACTGGCACCGAGGACTGCAGCACCGGCACCATCGAGCTCGCTGACGAGGAACTTGGCCTTGTCCTTGAAGACGCGGAGGACGGTAGCGTCGTAGGCTTTTTTAATGGGATCCATGATGAGATCACCGGCCTTGGTGAGTCCGCCGAAGAACACAAATGCCTCGGGGCTGCTGAAGGCGGCAAAGTCGGCGCAAGCCTCGCCGAGGATGCGCCCAGTCTCCTCGAAGATCTCTTTGGCCACTTCGTCACCCTTACCTGCTGCGATGGCTACGTCCTTCGACTCTATCTTGTCTAAAGGAATCTCGCGGAGGATGGTTGGCTTGTCGGTTTTCTCGATGATCTCGCGTGCTGTGCGAGCAACGCCTGTAGCTGAGCAGTATGTTTCCAAACAGCCCTTGCGACCGCAGCCGCACTGGCGACCGTTCTTCTCCACGATGACATGACCGAGCTCACCGGCCATACCGTCGCAGCCCAGCACCATCTGTCCGTTGACCACGATGCCCGATCCAACACCCGTACCTAGAGTGATCATGATGAAATTCTGCATCCCTTTAGCTACGCCATATTGCATCTCGCCCATAGCGGCAGCGTTGGCGTCGTTGGTCAGGCGTACGGGAATGCCGAGACGGTCGCTGAACATCTGCGCAAGAGGTATCTTACCCTTCCAAGGGAGATTGGGTGCAAATTCAATGGAACCGGTGTAGTAGTTGCCATTGGGGGCACCGATACCCATAGCGTGAATCTTCTCGATGCCGCCTACCTGTTCGATGATGGGACGGAGGGCAGCTACACAGTCATCCACATATTGATTGATGTCGCCATGTCCAGCTGTTTTCACACGTGTGGAAGCGATGATGTTTGCATTCTGATCTACGATACCGAACTCAGAGTTGGTGCCTCCGAGATCCAGTCCGATAACATAAGGTTTCTTTTCCATAGTTGGGTGAGTTGATAATTTTTTGTTGTTAAGTGAGTGTTTCTTCGTGTTTCGAGCGTCAAAGATAATGAAAGTTTGTTTTCCGAAGAAGAAAACAGCAAGAAAAGTACACTTTTCGCCTAAAAGACGTGCTTTTCTCGAAAAAACTTTCTTCTTTTCGGATAAAAATGCGAACTTTGCAGCCAAATATGTGGTTTGAACACGTTACATTACTTGATTTGACCGTAAAAGGTCTGATCGTGGGCATCGTGGCAAGTGCCCCGATGGGGCCTGTAGGTGTCCTCACTATCCAGCGAACATTGAATAAAGGGCGCTGGTATGGATTGGTGACAGGACTGGGTGCCGCCATCAGCGACATCCTCTATGCCATCCTCACGGGTGTGGGTATGAGCTTCGTCATTGAGTTCATAGAGCAACCCCGCACGATGTACATTCTCCAGCTCGTGGGAAGTATCCTGCTCTTTGCCTTCGGCCTCTATACCTTCCGGACAAAGCCGCAGCTGCGTCTTACTTCGCACAACAAAGGAACGCTGGCACGCAACTGTTCCACAGGTTTCTTAGTGACGGTGAGCAACCCGCTCATCATCTTCCTCTTCATCGCACTCTTTGCGCGCTTCACCTTCGTCGTGCCAGAGCATTTGGGCCAGCAGATCTTAGGCTATATCTCCATCTTCCTCGGCGCGATGCTGTGGTGGTATGGACTAACGTACATCGTAGATAAGCTCAGAACGAGTTTCAAGATGGAACGTATTGGATTGATTAACAGGATTATCGGGGTGATTGTGATGGTGGTGTCAATCTTGGGGCTGCTGTCCACGCTTCTCGGATTGACGCTGTACTAAGATGAAGATTGCAAAGCTGTTAAAAGAGACAAACATTGCCGAATACGTCCTCTATATGTTTCAATTGGAGGATACGTTGCGGGCATACGACTGCGACGCTGAACGCGTGGCAAAAGAATATATCGCACGTTTTGACTGGACGGATGAGGAGAAGAAGGCTGAGGAAGAATGGCTGAGTGGCCTGTGTACGATGATGCATGAAGAAGGCAAGCTGAAGAGCGGCCATCTGCAAGGCAACCTCGGCACCATCAGTCTGCTCACCGACCTCCACATCGAGCTGCTCAAAAGCCCCCAACATCCTTTCTATTCATCGGCCTACTACAAAGCACTGCCCTTCATCGTGGAATACCGCCAAAAGAGCCACGGCGAGGACAACTCCGAGCTGCTGAACTGCTTCGAAATGCTCTATGCTGTGATGCTCCTGCGCCTGCAGAAACGCGAGATCAGCAAAGGCACTCAAGAAGCCCTCACCGCCGTCTCCAAGCTCATCGCCGCGCTGGCAGATGCCTGGAAAGTTTCGAAATCGTTATAGCTATAATCGTAAATCATGAATATCCTCGTTACAGGTGCCTGCGGACAGTTAGGCCATGAGATGCAGCTGCAAGCTGCGCAGAATCCTCAGCACAGCTGGTTCTTCACCGATGTGGTGACTTCGGCTCCTGCCACCGATCAGGTGGGCGGCGTTTTCGTCACTGTATCCCCCCTTGACATCACTGACCGCTCCGCCATCCTTGACTTCGTTGATGCCCATGAAATAGACATCATCGTCAACTGCGCTGCTTTCACTGCCGTTGACCGTGCTGAAAGTGAGCCCGAAAAGGCGCACCTCCTCAACGCTACCGCCCCTGGCTATCTCGCTGCCGCCATTGAACATCGCGGGGGACACCTCATACATATTTCTACTGACTACGTCTTTGACGGCACAGCACATATACCGTACACTGAAGACCAGCCCCCATGTCCCGTCTCGGTCTATGGCCGCACAAAGCTCGCAGGTGAAAAAGCTGTCCTTGCAGAGAATCCTTCTGCGATGATCATTCGCTCCGCGTGGCTCTACAGCCGTTTCGGCAACAACTTCGTGAAGACCATGCTCCGTCTCGGACAAGAGAGAAGCGAGCTCGGCGTTATCTTTGACCAAATAGGTACGCCCACCTACGCGCGCGACCTTGCCGCGACCATCATGACGGCCATCAACAACGGCATCGTGCCTGGCATCTTCCACTTCTCCGATGAAGGAGTCTGCTCGTGGTATGACTTCACCTTAGCTATCCACCGCCTCGCCGACATCACCACTTGCCACGTGCGTCCCCTCCACACCGCCGAATATCCCACGCCAGCCTCACGTCCGCACTACGGCGTGCTCGACAAGAGCAAGATCAAGGCAACCTTCGGCATCAAAATTCCACATTGGGAAGCAAGCTTAGAGAAGTGCATCAAGGAACTGATGACAGATTAACAGATGGCGAAATGACTATATAACGTCACATCGATATAACGATATTCCGAAATCTCGAAATAAAAACTTAAAAAAATCTCGTGAACCAAGAAATAGAACGCAGGCGAACCTTCGCCATCATCTCACACCCTGATGCGGGTAAGACGACGCTCACCGAGAAGTTCCTCCTTTTCGGTGGACAGATTCAGGTGGCCGGTGCCGTCAAGAGCAACAAGATCCGCAAGACCGCCACATCCGACTGGATGGACATCGAGAAACAGCGCGGAATCTCCGTGACAACGTCTGTCATGGAGTTCGACTACAATGATTATAAGGTCAATATTCTTGATACGCCTGGCCATCAGGACTTCGCCGAGGACACCTTCCGCACGCTCACCGCTGTCGATTCCTGCATCATTGTAGTCGATGGTGCCAAGGGCGTTGAGACACAGACACGTAAGCTGATGACCGTCTGCCATATGCGCAAGACTCCCGTCATCGTGTTCATCAACAAGATGGATCGCGAGGGCAAGGATCCCTTCGACCTGCTCGATGAGTTGGAAGAGGAATTGCAGATTAAAGTACGTCCGCTCTCCTGGCCCATCAATCAAGGTGCCCGCTTTAAAGGGGTCTATAACATCTACGAGCAGAACCTCAACCTCTTCACGCCCGACAAACAAAGGGTCACGGAAAAAGTCAGTGTGCAACTTGATTCCCCCGAGCTGGATCAGATGGTCGGCGAGGACGATGCCCAGAAGCTGCGCGATGACTTGGAAATCATCGAGGGCGTCTATCCTGAATTTGACCGTCAGACCTATCTCGATGCTGAGGTGGCGCCGGTCTTCTTCGGCTCGGCCTTGAATAACTTCGGTGTCAAGGAGTTGCTCGACTGTTTCGTGGAAATCGCTCCCTCGCCGCGTCCCACCAAGGCCGAGGAGCGCGATGTGCTGCCCGAGGAGCCGAAGTTCACAGGCTTCATTTTCAAGATTACTGCGAACATCGACCCCAACCACCGCTCGTGTATTGCTTTCTGCAAGATCTGTTCAGGCAAGTTTATCCGCAACGCCCCCTATCTCCACGTTCGTCAAGGCAAGACCGTCCGTTTCTCCTCGCCCACTCAGTTCATGGCGCAGCGCAAGTCCACCATCGACGAGGCATGGCCGGGAGACATCGTCGGACTCCCAGACAACGGAATTTTCAAGATCGGCGACACACTCACTGAGGGTGAACAGCTCCACTTCCGCGGACTGCCAAGCTTCTCGCCGGAAATGTTCAAGTACATCGAGAACGCTGATCCGATGAAGACCAAACAGCTCGAAAAGGGCATCGCACAACTCATGGACGAAGGTGTGGCACAGCTCTTCATCAATCAGTTCAACGGACGCAAACTTATCGGAACGGTGGGTCAGCTGCAGTTCGAGGTCATCCAGTACCGTCTCGAAAACGAGTACGGAGCCAAGTGTCGCTGGGAACCCGCCAGCCTCTACAAGGCCTGCTGGATTGAGAGCGATGATGCAGCGCAGCTCGAAGCTTTCAAGAAACGCAAGTACCAGTATATGGCTCGCGACCGCGAGGGCCGCGATGTCTTCCTGGCCGACTCCGGCTATGTCCTTTCCATGGCACAGCAGGACTTCGAGCATATTCGTTTCCATTTTACCAGCGAGTTCTAAAAAATGAAACTCTCACGACTCCTCCTGCTGGCAGGCATCATGTTTCTGCCGCAGATGATTCAGGCGCAGCGTATGCTGCAGCCCCTCGGGCGCGGTGTCGTAGCTGTTGCCAACGGCACCACCGTCACCGTTACCTGGCGCCGCCTGGCCCAGGAACCTGAGAATGCACAGTACAATGTGTATGTCAACGGTTCTAAGGCAACAACAACATCGCGCACCTATTGGAAAACCACCACCAGCAAGATTCCTGCAGGGGCTAATGTCTCCGTGAGCCTCGTCACCGCTGGAGGTGCCGAACAGCCGCAGAGCGTTCCCTTCACAATGAAAAACTACGACATGCGGAATATCTTCGTGGATATCAACTTCGAGAAAGGTGGCTCGCCGCTTGCTTCGGCTGATTTCAACACTGCTTACGTCTGGCCCATCGACCTCGACGGTGACGGAGAGATGGACTATGTTCTCAACCGCAAGTCGAACACAAACGCTTTGGATTGCTACGTGGAAGGCTACTTGCGTTCAGGTGAGCATCTGTGGACCGTGAAGTTGGGACCTAATGAATTGTCGTGCGCCGGTCAGGACGACCAGATCACAGTTGCTGACATGGATTGCGATGGGCTTGGCGATGTCATCATCCAGTCCTCGGACGGCACCCAGTTCTGGGATGCCGACAAACAAACCTTCGGGCTCTTCGTGAAGGGCAAGACGACAGGCGACTCCGATGGTGACGGCATCATCGACTATGAAACCCAATCCACACGCAATGCACCCCGCTACATCTCCATCATTGATGGTATGACAGGATGCGAGAAAGCCAGCATCGAGCAGAGTTATAACCAGCATTACAATCGCACGAACCGTTCCTCGTTGATGGGTGAGGAGTACAACAAGCATGTGGGTCACATGGGTGTGTTCTACCATGACGGCATTCACCCTGCCGTCGTCATGGAGTGGCACATGCGTGGCACCGGCGGAGACCATCATTATTATAATATAGGTGTGGCCTACGATTTCAGTAGTGGCAAAGCCGGTGCTTTGAAGGAACTCTTCAACACTCCGACGGGCGCGCCTGCCTTCCACCAGATTCGCGTGGGGGATATGGATGGTGACGGATGCGACGAGATGATTGTGGGCGGCTATACGATGGACCATGACGGCAGCATCCTCTTCAACACAGGTATCAGCCATGGTGACCGCTTCCGCACGAGTGACATCGATCCCGAGCGCCCCGGCCTCGAAACCTTTGCTATCCAGCAGAATGCCCCCGACCTGCTCGGGCAGGTTCTCTACGATGCCCGCACAGGCGAGTTCATCAAGAAGTGGTATCTCTCGGCAGTGGGCGACATCGGTCGTGGAGAGTGCATGGATATCGACAAGAACCACCTCGGTTGGGAGATGTGGTCCACGATGGACAGCAAGGTGTATGATGCCCAGGGCAACCTCATCACGGAATATGAAAATCAGTATCCCTGCGAGGGCATTTGGTGGGACAACGAACTGGACCGCGAAGTGGTGCAGACCAGTGACAGCCATTATAATGTCTATATTCAGGACTTCTTCAAGGGGCGTGAGGTGGAGTTTGCCAAGATGAGTGGTTACCGCTACACCACCGTCTATGCCAAGCGTGCAGCCTTTTGGGGAGACATTATAGGCGACTGGCGCGAGGAACTTATCTTGTTGCACAAGGAGAACGGAGTCATCGTGGGCATCACGGGTGTCACCACCGACTACGCCTCCGATACCGATTTCATCTATTGTCTTCTGCAAGACCCGCATTATAGTGGTGACTGCACCACGAAAGGCTATTACCAGAGCCCCAATCCTGGCTTCTATCTGGGCTTCGATATGCCACGCCCGCAGCTGCCTCCTTGTATGGTTACAGACCTCGTAGCGAAGGCTGACGGGCAATACACTTCTTTCGATCGCTCTGCTTCTGCTGTTTACGCTGACGGGAAAAGTGTGCTCTTCGATCTCACCTATCCAGCAAAGACCTTCACCATCAACAACTCTTTCTCGCCCTCGGTCATCTATGCGATGCCAGTGCGTAATCAGAGCATCGCCCTCAGTGGCACGGGCACGGTGGAGGGCGACCTGCAACTCTGGAAGGGGCAGCAGGGGCGTTTCATTGTGAACACTCCGCTCAACCACACGGGCGGCACCTTCATCTCCGAGGGCGTTCTGGAGGTGAATACCACCGTTCAGGGTGACATCGACTTGCGCGCTCGCGGCACGCTGGCAGGTAACGCAGTAGTTGCCGGCAAACTGATTCTTGAAGGAGCCCTCAACCACGAGGGCTGTCGTCTGATGCCGGGCAGCGAAGCCGGCAATCTCGGTGTGATTACCTTCAAACAGGATCTCGCCATTGACAAGCGTCTGTTCATAGAGGCAGACATCAGGGATGCTGATGCCAGTGCCGACTTAGTCCGTGTGGAGGGGAATCTCACCCTCAGTAGCAAGGGGCAGCTTATATTCACGATAGTCCCCGATGCAGACAAACCACAGCCTGACCGCTACAAACTGGTGGAATATTCAGGCGAGTTCACAGGCAAACTCTCACAGGTCTCGGTTCGCGGAATGCAAGGCTTGTCATATTCAATCAGAAATGAGGAACAGGCCCTTTGGCTTGTTATCAACAAGCAGCGCGAAGCAGCCGACGGCGTGCGTTGGTCAGGCGCTGAGAGTTCACTTTGGGACTACCAGACAGCCAACTTCATGCTCAACGATGAGGCTACGGAATTTGTGGCTGGAGACGCTATCGTCTTTGGTGATGATGCAGTGAAGACCACTGTTCAGATGAATGAGCTGATGCCTGTAAGCGGCGTGATGTTCGAGAACGATTCGAAGTCTTTCACCCTCAGCGGTACAGGTGGCTTCACAGGCAGCGGTGATCTCGTAATGAACGGTCAGGGGCGCGTGACGCTCAACGCCACGAATAGCAACTACACAGGCAAGACAATCATCAACAGCGGCACCGTGACAGTGGCGGAGCTCGCTGATGCAGGCCTGCCAAGCAGCATAGGTGCTGCTGGCTCATCTGCATCCAACTGGCAGATAGGTAATGCTACGCTTGTTGTCAGCAACGCAAATACGGCCACCAACAGAGGGCTCACGATCAAGGACGTTGCCACAATACAAATCAATAGCGGTGTGGTAGCTCTCAAGGGCATCATCCAGGGCAACGGTCGTCTCGTGAAGAAAGGCAGCGGACAGCTCAACATCACATACGCTGGTAACAATACCTGGAAATCCACCGAGCTGAATGCCGGCACACTGGCCATGGGCGTCTGGAACACCACCTTCGGTAATGCCTCTTCCACCATCGACGTGACGGGCAATGCCGCCATCACCATTTTCGACAGCAATTCTACGAGCACCGTTCCTACGCTTGGCAATACCATCGATATCGCGAAAGGCAAGACGCTCACCGTCAATGCGGGAAAGCGTTGCAACGTCCGCGGCAAATGGACAGGTGAAGGAACCGTCAAAATCAGTTTCCCTTATGTGCGTGGTGACTTCTCCACCGATATGGCCGACTTCGAGGGAACGCTTAACGCCACCAGCGGACAGTTCCGCTTGGTCAACGCGATGGCGATGAAGAAAGGAACCTTCACGCTCGATGCTGGCGTCTATGCTGTTGGCGTTAAAGCAGGCAGCGGTACAGAGACCAGCTATACACACAACATCGGAGCCCTCAGTTCCACAGCTGCCGATGCTCAGCTCAGCACCAGCGTGTGGAACGTGGGATACCTGGGCACGAACACTACTTTTGCCGGGATTATCGGCACTAACGCTACGCTGAACAAATACGGTGATGGCACACTGACGCTCTCGGGCGCTTCTGCCGCCCCCATCAACATCTATGCCGGCGAAGTGAAGGCTATGAACACCTCCAAGTCCACTACCACCGGTACGATAACAGTACGAAGCGGAGGTCTCCTCACGGGCACGGGACAGGTGCAGAACGTCCTGGTGCAGTCGAACGGTACCCTCGGAGCGGGACAGACGGCAACAGCTGTCGGCACGCTCACCGTGAACGGCACGTTGACCCTCAACGCTGGCGCCGTGCTGCGGCTACGCACGAAGTCAACAACTACGCACACCACTTGCGATGCCTTCAAAGTGGCAGGTACGGTGAAACTGACATCCCCTGTCATCAATGTGACAGAACTCAGCACCAGCTATGAGATCGTGGACGGCACAGAACTGAAGGTGTTCACCGGTACGGGCGCTGTCACCGTGTCTGGCACCGTCACAATGCAGCCCACAACGCCTAAGCCAGGTTTCCTCTGGGATACCACAGCCCTCGCCACAGAGGGAGTCATCCGCGTAGTGGCAGACCCCACGGGAATCAACAGCCTCCCCTCAGAACCCACTCAGGTCGGAGCCGTATATGACCTTAGCGGGCGCAAGATTGCAGATGGCAAGTCGGTTGCCCGTCAATTGCCTAAAGGTGTTTATGTTATAGATGGTGTCAAAGTCTTGAAAAAGTAGTTAGACATGAGACAATCCTCGGTTCCCTCCTTCCTCGTATTATTCTTTTTCCTATTCTCCCTTTTACAGGGCATATCAGCCATTGAGCGAAAGAAACTCAACTTCAACGCAGACTGGGAACTTCATATAGGGGACTTGGAAGTTTCTACGCCCGAAGGGTGGAAAGCCTCCCGTTGGGGGGATGGATTTGAAGGGGCCTTGCGCATAACGCTTCCCTACGCCTTCAACGGCGATGAGGCGTTCCGCAAGGATATCGTGGATCTCACAGACACAATCGTATGGTACCGTAAGGTATTCCAGCTTCCTCTCTCTTCTGCCGAGGCAAAAGCAGCTTCTCCGATTGAGAACGCTTTGGAAGGGACCAAGTTCTTCATCGAGTTTGAGGGTGCCCGTCAGGGAGCAGATGTCTATCTCAACGGCCACCACCTTGGCTTCTCCGACAACGGCGTCATGGCCTTCGGCTTCGACCTTACACCTTATATCCAAGAGGGGGAGAACGTGTTAGCCGTTCGCTGTGACAATAGCTGGACCTACCGCGACCGAGTGCTTAACAGCCGCTACCAGTGGAACGACCGCAACTTCAACGCCAACTACGGCGGTCTGCCGAAGAATGTATGGCTCCACATCACGGGCAAGCTCTATCAGACCCTGCCGCTCTATTCCGACCTCGGAACAACGGGTACCTACGTCTATGCCTCTGATTATGATATCCCTGGGCACAAGGCGGTCATTCATGCTGAGTCCGAGGTGAAGAACGAGGATACTCGCGCGCATACCTTTATATATTACGCGCGTATTATGGATATCGATGGCCAGGAGGTTGCGCAGTTCCATGGTGATACTGTCACCATGCAGCCCGGCGAAACACGCATCGTCAAGGCTCAGCAGTTGGTCGAAGGCCTCCACTTTTGGTCGTGGGGCTACGGTTATCTCTACACCGTCAAGACTACTCTGCTTCCTCTCTCATCCCCTGAAGTCTCCCCTCGCGGAGGTTTGGAGGGGACCAGCTCGGAGGGGACCCTTGATGCCGTCACCACCATAACCGGCTTCCGTAAGACCCGCTTCGGCGAAGGCAAAATCTGGCTCAACGACCGCGTGATGATGGTTCATGGCTATGCCCAGCGCACTTCCAACGAGTGGCCGGGTGTGGGACTGAGTGTTCCTGCGTGGTTGAGTGACTATAGCAATGGCTTGATGGTTGAAAGCGGCGGCAACATGGTGCGCTGGATGCATGTAACACCGTGGAAACAGGACGTGGAGTCGTGCGACCGCGTGGGGCTGCCTCAGGCTATGCCCGCCGGCGATTCCGAGAAGGATGTCGAGGGCGCCCGCTGGCAGCAGCGCAAAGCCCTCATGCGCGATGCCATCATCTACAACCGCAACAACCCTAGCATCCTCTTCTACGAAAGCGGTAACGAAAGCATCAGCCGTGAGCACATGCTGGAGATGAAAGCTATCCGTGACCAGTACGACCCGCATGGCGGTCGTGCCATCGGCAGCCGCGAGATGCTCGACATTGACGAGGCAGAGTATGGTGGCGAGATGCTGTATATCAACAAATCGAAGAAGCACCCCATGTGGGCCATGGAATACTGTCGTGATGAGGGCCTGCGCAAGTACTGGAACGAGTGGAGCTACCCTTACCACAAGGAAGGCGACGGCCCGCTCTATCGTGGCAAGCCCGCCACAGAGTACAACCACAATATGGATCAGTTCGCCATTGAGATGGTGCGTCGCTGGTACGATTATTGGCGTGAGCGTCCGGGCACCGGCACGCGCGTCTCGTCGGGCGGTGTGAAGATAGTCTTCTCCGACACCAACACCCACCACCGCGGCGAGTCGAACTACCGCACCAGTGGCGTCGTCGATGCCATGCGCATCCCCAAGGATGCCTTCTTCGCCCATCAGGTGATGTGGAACGGATGGGTAGAGCCTGAAGAACCGAAGACCTATATCATTGGCCATTGGAACTACGGAGACGCAGTTCCTTCCCTACAGGCGGGGGGAGGGGCCCCCGTCTATGTCGTATCCACTGCCGACGCTGTCGAGCTCTTCCTCAACGGCCGTTCGTTGGGCAAGGGCAAGCAGCAGTATCGCTACCTCTTCACCTTCGAGGATGTGCCGTTTGCGCCTGGCACGCTGGAAGCCGTAGGCTCCGATGGCAGCCGCTATAAGTTGGAGACTGCGGGTGAGCCGGCACAACTGTTGTTATCAGCCATCAAGACCCCCGATGGCACGAAAGCCGATGGAGCCGACATGGTGCTGTTTCAGGTGGAGGTTGTTGATGCCCAAGGACGCCGCTGCCCGCTCGACGACCGCATGATCCACTTCAAGCTCGATGGCGAGGCCACATGGATTGGCGGCATCGCTACCCGTAACAACCAAACCCTCCAGCGCCCCGACGACAACCGTCCCGAGGGGCTCCTCGACGCTGCAGCCACCAAGAATATCTCAGATAACTACGTCGGCGCAACATCGCTTCCTGTGGAGTGTGGTGTCAACCGCGTCCTCGTTCGCACGACTACTGCTGCAGGAACAATCCGCCTCACAGCATCTGCCGATGGCCTGCAGCCAGCCACCATCGAGGTCAAGAGCTCTCCCTCTCTCTTCGGGCAGGAATGGGGGAGGGGCATTCTCTCCCGTGGCGAGACACCGCTCACTCCCTCCTACACTCAGCAGGCTCGCGGCATCGAGATAGTCTCCGCTACGGCCGGCTATGACAGCGAGCACGCTGCTCGCAGCTTTGATGACAACGAACTCTCCGAGTGGAAAAACGACGGCCGTCTCTCCACCGCATGGATTACTTATCGCCTCCGTGATAAAGCCCGCATTGATGACATCTGCCTCAAACTCACCGGCTGGCGTCTGCGCAGCTATCCTCTCGAAGTCTATGCTGGCAAACAGCTCATCTGGAGCGGCGAGACTGAGCGCAGCCTCGGCTACATCCATCTGACACCCGTCAAGCGCGTCAAAACCAATGAGATTACCATCCGCCTCAAAGGTGCCGGCAAGGATGAGGATGCCTTCGGAGGCATCGTAGAAGTGGCAGAACCCGCAGCCGGCGAACTGGATCTATTCAAGGCCAAGAACGGTGGCGAGACAAAGAACGAACTCCGCATCGTGGAGATAGAATTTATGAACCACTATTAACTCTCAACTACTAATGAACAGCAAGGAACTGCGTGAGGAGGACATCCGCGCCGCCATCGAGGTGCTGCGGCAGGGCGGCACGATCCTCTACCCCACCGACACCATCTGGGGCATCGGCTGCGATGCCACCAACCCCGAAGCGGTGAAGAAAGTTTTTGAAATCAAGCAACGCGAGGACAGCAAAGCTCTCATCTGCCTGGTCGATAGCCCGGGACGCCTCCAGCGCTATGTACGCAATGTACCCGATGTGGCGTGGGACATCATCGACCTTGCTACCAAGCCCACGACCATCATCCTCGATGGCGTCAACGGCCTTGCCCCCAATCTTCTGGCTGAGGACGGAAGTGTAGGGTTGCGTGTCACCAACGAAGTCTTCTCGCACACCCTCTGCTACCGCTTCCAGAAAGCCATCGTCTCCACTTCGGCCAACCTCAGCGGACAGCCGTCTCCCCAGACCTTTGCCGACATCGACCCCGCCATCATCGAGGCTGTCGATTACGTCTGTCTCTCCCGTCAGCGCGACACCTCCCGCCACGACCCCTCAGCCATCATCAAGCTCACCACTTCTGGAGAAGTCACCATCATTCGTAAATAGCACCCTCTACATGAATATTTCAAGAAGGATCAAGATCATTTGGCAGCGAATGACCATTCCCTCCAATGAGAACAGAGGCACCGTCGAGGCCTCCAAACGCCTCATGCTCTTTCTGGCTTTTGTCATCGGAGTCCTAACTGCACTATCTGGTTTGTTCCTCAAGTGGCTGATAGACACCATCAAGTATCTGCTCACACATCAATTCTCCATCACCGATGCCAACTGGCTCTATCTGCTTTACCCTGTCATCGGTATCTTCATCACGGGTTTGTTCGTGCGCTATGTCGTGCGCGACGATATCGGACATGGCATCACCAAAATCCTCTACGCCATCGCCCGCAAGAAGAGCTTCATCAAGGCGCACAACACATGGTCATCAGTCATCGCCTCCGGCATCACCATCGGCTTCGGCGGTAGCGTCGGAGCTGAGGCACCTATCGTGCTCACAGGTTCTGCCATCGGCAGCAATCTCGGGCGGCTCTTCCGTCTGGATCCCAAGCAGGTCATGCTCCTCGTGGGCTGTGGTGCCGCGGGTGCCGTCTCGGGAATCTTCAAGGCTCCCATTGCCGGTCTCGTCTTCACGCTCGAAGTGTTGATGTTCGACTTCACGCTGGGCAGCCTCCTGCCCCTGCTCGTGGCTTGTGTCACAGCAGCAGCTGTCACCTTCGCCATCTCCGGTTCGGGCAATCTCTTCGAGTTCCATCTTGTCAATGCCTTCACCATCACGCGTGTGCCCGCGTATATTTTATTAGGTGTCTTCTGCGGTTTCATATCACTGTACTTCACCCGTGTGATGACGTGGCTCGAGAACTACTTCCGCCGTCTTGGTTCACCCTGGAAGCGTTTTCTGATCGCCAGCCCAATCCTCGCCATACTCATCTTTCTCTTCCCCTCGCTCTACGGTGAGGGCTATGAGATGATTCGTCTGCTCCTCAACGGTCATGGCGAAGCCGACTGGAATCAGGTGCTTGAAGGCTCTCTCTTCTACGGTATTCCCCATGTCCTGTTGCTCTATCTTGCTGGTATCATTGTTTTTAAGGTCTTTGCCACAACATGTACGAACAGCGGTGGAGGTTGTGGTGGTACATTTGCGCCCAGCCTCTTCGTGGGATGTGTCTCAGGCTTCCTCTTCGCCGCGCTGTGGAACCTCCTGCCTGGCAACACCATCATCGTACCCGAGAACAACTTCTCGCTCTTAGGAATGTGTGGTCTGATGAGCGGCGTCATGCACGCCCCACTGACAGGCATCTTTCTCATCGCAGAGATTACTGGCGGCTATGGCCTCTTCCTACCCTTAATGATTGTAGCCGTCGCATCCTACCTGACCATCATCATCTTTGAGCCTCACAGCATCTACACCATGCGCTTGGCACGCAAGGGAGAGCTCGTCACACACAACAAGGATCACGCCATCCTCACACTCATGTCCATGGATTCTGTCATTGAACGCTACGAGGAACAGCTGCACCCTGCCGATGACCTCGGTGAGATTGTCCGTCAGATCTCCGGCTCCGTGCGCGATGTCTTCCCTGTCGTGGATGACGCAGGCCGTCTCCTGGGCGTGCTTTATCTCGATGATGTTCGCCATGTCATGTTCCGCACCGAGCTTTACCATCGCGTCCATGTGCGCGACCTGATGAAACCCGCTCCTGCACGTCTGACCACCAACGATGCTATGGATCTCGTCATGTCTGCTTTCGACCGCACCAAGGCATGGACGCTCCCCGTTGTCGATACCGACAGCCTCTTCGTCGGTTTCATCCGCCGCAGTCATGTCTTTGCGCTGTATCGGACAATGATGCAGGATTTGAGTGAGGAATAAAAGAGTCACCCCCGTCCTAACGAGCGGGGGTATGTCCCTTTGAAACGATTAAGGCAACTTCAAATAATTTGTATATATAATGGATAATCATCATACATCGCGCCAGGCTCTCCCCTCCCTGGCGGGAGAGGACGGGAGTGGGTCTTTGAACATCGTCTTCATGGGCACTCCCGAGTTCGCAGTGGAGTCCCTCAAGAAACTAGTTGAGAATGGGTATCATGTCGTGGCGGTTGTCACAATGCCGGATAAACCTGTTGGTCGTCACCACGACACCTTGCAGGCCTCGCCCGTCAAGCAGTATGCCCTCAGTCAAGGACTTCCTGTGTTGCAGCCCGAACGTCTGAAGGACGAAACATTCCTTGAGGAACTGCGCAGCTATCATGCAGACCTCCAGATTGTCGTCGCCTTCCGTATGCTGCCCGAAGTGGTGTGGGCGATGCCGCCTTTGGGAACGTTCAACCTTCATGCAGCCCTGTTGCCGCAGTACCGTGGCGCAGCACCCATCAACTGGGCAGTCATCAATGGCGAGACGGAAACGGGCGTCACCACTTTCTTCCTCGACCACGACATCGACACAGGCCGCATCATCCATCGGGTGCCGTCGCCCATTGCCGACACTGACACCGTAGGCGATGTCTATGACCGCCTGATGTACCTCGGTGCCGATCTCGTTCTTCGCACCGTCGATGACATCGCCGCCGGGAATATTCAACCCATCGACCAAAGCAGCGTACTCGGCGATTTGTCCGCCGAGACTCTTTTAAGGCCAGCTCCCAAGCTCTCCCGCGATAACACCCAGATCCTCTGGCATCAACACACCGTCAAGTCGGCCTACGACTTCATCCGCGGCCTCTCCCCGTACCCTGGTGCTTGGACAACGCTTCGTACTGCTGACGGCAAGGACACGCAGCTCAAGGTTTTCTTCTCTGAGAAAGAAACCACCTTCCCCGCCGACGGCAATGAATATGGTCCCCTACTCATTCACTTGCGCGATGGCTACCTCCGCCTCACCGACATCCAGTTAGCTGGCAAGCGGCGCATGAGCGTACAGGACTTCCTCCGAGGAGCGCATCTCGAAGGTGCAGAGCTCGTTGAGCTATAGCCTTCCGATAAACTATGAACAATGTTCTTTCTGCTGGGAAAATGGAGTTTATCGCTGTTGTGGAGATGCGGAGCTAACAGAGGAGAAGTAAAAGGAAAGTAGCTTCTTCATATACTGTCCACATTATGATATTATTGGAGCGATATTCCACAAATAGGATGAACAAATCATGAACAAGAAAACCATCGTCAACGCTCTGCTCGCCCTCGTCTCAATAACAGGGCAGGGACTTTCCGCTTCGCAGTCTGCCATCGAACTTAGGGCATGATTTACATGTAAATAGGACGGATACCCGTTTCGAGCGGGTCGTAACGGATAACCTCGCAGCCGGCAGGGAGATCGTCGAAGGCTTTGTTGCTCACTTGGGCATTCATGTTGATGTAAATCTCCTTCAGGCTGGGACAGCCAGTGATGGCGTAGTCTTCGAATGTCAGCGTGGCCTCGTCGAAACGGATGACTTCCACATTAGGCAGATCTTCTATCAGCTTGCTTGTGATCTTGGCGAGGGGCGCGAACTTTATCTCGCGTTTGCCGCCAGGAACGTAAAGCAGTTTTAGGAAGGTCGTCGTCTTGGTCGAGCTGGTATATTTGATCTTGTACACGCATCCGTCATACGCGTTGATATATCGGTTTTCGTCATTGAACACATAGATCTCCTGCAGGTTAGTGCCATGGGTTTTCAGCCCCTGTACATATTCACCGATACTGAAGATGTTAAGGCTCAGGTAGAGCTCGCGCACATGCTCGTTGATGCCGCCGATGGGATCAAAAGCGGTGATACGATAGCCAAGGGCTCCGAAAGGCACGCTCACCTGCTCATCGTCGGTGAGCACTTGGCGAATGTTGAAGTGCTTGTCGCGAAAGTCGTAAACGAATTTGTCGTCCTGTGCCAAGGGCATATCGATGTTCCAAGGTTGCAATGTGCCTTTGTATTGGCTGAGGTCGGCCCTCATCCTATAGACGTTGTTGCGGTTGGTGGGGTCTGCAACATACCATGTGCCATCGGCGAGGGCATAGACCCAGGCATGACCACCGGTATTAGCCAGGAAGCCTGTGGCCACAGTGGCCTTGATACCCTGTGTGTGGAGCATGGCCACCATCAGGTTGGAATAACCCTGACACACGGCCACTCGGTTTTTGGACACGCTGTAGGCATCCTGGTCGTTGTAGTCGTATCTGATGTTCGCACGAATCCATTTCAGTATGGACATCATCTTGGTGTACTGCTTATTCTCGGTAGATAGAATCGTGCCCTCAACAAAGTCCTTCAACTCAGCCAGATGTTCGTCGGTGATTTCCACGCTGTTAAGACTGGCAGCCATATTGGTGTCGGCTTCGCACATCAGTTTATTGGCATGTTCGGCTATGACGGGGTCGTTGTAGTAATGGCTGTAATCCGATGGATCGGTGTAAGCGCCAGTCAAGAGTTTCTCGCCATTGCGTTGGGCAAACATGTTATTCTCGGGTGCCGACATCTTGACCTCGCTGTTTAAGGGTTCAGAGGGAGCCATTTCGCCTAAGTCATCGGCATTGGAACAGGCAGTTAGCAGAGCTGCGATGCTCATGAGGTAAAAGAATAATTTCAAATTCATAACTTTCTGTTTTTTAACTCGCCGCAAAAGTAGCCATTTATATCTTATGCACAAAATAAAAGCGAGATTTTATTTATATATGATATTTTTCTTCCATAAAAAAATCATCCCCATTGAGATATGACAGCAACTGTGTGCGTTATTCATTTTTAATTTAACTCGTCCCATTTTTATTGGACACTCATATTTTAGTTATAAAAAAAGACTGCCAACAATCTATGACGAGGAGGTGATTAGAATGAATTCATGTGATTATTCGTGCTAAAAGTACACGTCCAGTCGCATCGCCTCACACGTATAGTCGCATCGGCTTACACGTATATACGCTCATGCCGATACGACTATACGTTCAGAAAATTGGGAGCAGTTCAAAATAATTGAAGTTTTTGTCGGTCAATACAAATAAAAGTGTTACCTTTGCCGCCGAATTAGACTTTTTTATTCACTTCTAAATATCTTAACCTGCAATGTCAACAGTACGATTTTATCAACAGGAGCACCAGGTGCCCTTAGAGATGCACAAAGTTCGTGTCGTCCAGAAACTGAACCTGCTGCATGTGGAGGAGCGCCTGCGCGCTATCCAGGAGGCTGGCAATAACACGTTCCTGCTTCAGAACAAAGACATCTATCTCGACATGATCACCGACTCGGGCGTCAACGCTATGTCCGACCGTCAGGTGGCTGCCATGAGCATCGCCGATGACTCCTACGCCGGCTCCGAGACATGGAACCGCGCCAAGGCTGCCGTCAAGGAGGTCTTTGGTGTCGATAACTTGCTGCCCGCCCACCAGGGACGCGCTGCCGAGAACATCCTGGCTGAGGCTTTCGTGAAGCCCGGCATGGTGACTCTCATGAACTTCCACTTCACCACAACAAAGGCTCACATCACACGCGTCGGCGGTGAGGTTATCGAGCTCGTGCACAAAAAGGGTCTGAAGCCCCAGAGCGACGATCCGTTCAAGGGTGACTTCGACCTGAAGGCTCTGAAGAAAACCATCGACGAATACACACCTGAGAAGGTGGCCTTCGTGCGCGTAGAAGCTGGCACAAACCTCATCGGGGGGCAGCCCGTCAGCTTAGAGAACATGCTGGCAGTCACGGACATCTGCCACGACAAGGGTGTTATCAGCGTACTCGATGCTTCGCTGCTTCAGGACAATGTCTATTTCATGAAGACGCGCGAGCCCCGCTGCAAGTACATGGAGACGAAGGAAATCTACCGCTTGCTGGCCAGCCGCTTCGACATCATCTACTTCTCCGCCCGTAAGCTCGGCTTCTCACGCGGTGGTTTCATCCTCAGCAGCGATCCCAAGTGGACGAATCAGATGATGGAGTTCGTTCCCCTATACGAGGGCTTCCTGACCTACGGTGGTATGGAAGTGCGTTCCATCGAGGCTGCTGCAGAAGGTCTGCTCGAATCCTTGGATATGGAGTACATCAACCAAGGTCCCGAATTCATCGCCTACCTGGTGAAGGAGCTCGATGACTACGGTGTGCCCGTCATCAAGCCCGCCGGTGGTCTGGGTGCTCACCTGAACTGCTCGGAGTTCGTACCTCAGATGCCTCACGACCAGTATCCCGCTGCAGCCGTCGGTGCCGCTATCTACATCGCAGGCGGTATCCGTGGTATGGAACGTGGTACGGTAAGTGAGCAGCGCGAGCCGGATGGCACGGAGCGTTACGCAGAACTGGAGTTGCAGCGTCTGGCTGTTCCCCGCCGCGTGTTCACCCTCTCGCAGATCAAGTACTGCGCCGACCGTGTGAAATGGGTATGGGACAACCGCGAGCTCATCGGCGGTCTGGAATGGACCAACGAACCCAAGGTGCTCCGCTTCTTCTTCGGTCGCATGAAGGAGATTGGCTACTGGCAGGAGGAGCTCGTCAAGAAGTTCCGTCAGGACTTCGGCGACTCGCTGTAATCGCCAGCACCACAGATATACACACCATGCGGGCGGGACCAACTGAGGTTCCGCCCGCATTGTTCTGTATCGTCTTTATCTCCAGCGTCTGACTCAATGGACGTCGATGCCGTCGAAGGTGAGCTCCGCAATGGCCAGACCGCCTCTCGTGCCAGGATAGACTTCGAGGACTTCAAAGGTGAGCGTCCAGTCAGGAGCATTGGGATCATGGAAGCCAACCACACCAATATCAAAACATTGTAGCGTGGGGCTATCCTCGAAGGCAAGGAGGGCGTAGGGCTGATCATTGACGTACATCCGCATCAGGCGCACACGCGCCGACTGCATCCACAAGTCCTCGCTCTGTACATCGCCGTTGAGCACTTTGACGGTGGTGATGCGGGGGCAGGAACCGGAGAACTTATAAACAAGGCTCTCGCCTATTCCGTTGCCAGCGGGCATCCAAAGCGTGGTGTAGTCGAAGTCGTGGGCATTGTCCGCCTCACCGTCCTTGGGACTGGACGAAGCCGTGATCTCCTTGACTTCGCCGCCACAGTACCAGCTGCAGTAGTCGCCTTCAGCCTCTTCGATGACAGAGGCCAAGGGCTCAATCTCAGTGGCTGAAACGGCACGCAGGGCAAAGGTATCTACGAGAACGTAACGCTCCACGGTCTCTTCGACCTCCTCGGAGTCTGCGTCGAACGATTCGTTGGTAATCAGGACGGACGGCATACCTTCCCAAGGTTGAACGACGGGATCATCGAAGACGCTGGTGCCAAAGGTGTTTGTGCGCACAAAATGTCCGTCGCGGGAGTAGGTGACAAAGAAGAAAGCGTTGCCGATGGCATTGCCACCGCAGGCCTGAACATGGGTGACGAGGACATCAGAGATGCCATCGCCGTTGAAGTCCATGACCGAGTCGAGCTGCATACAAGTGCCTTCCTCCATGGGGATGAGCTGTCGTTCACCATTAACGATGCCGAAGAGGGAATCCACGAACAGCGCGTACTCAGAATAGACACCCTCGTACTCAACGACGGGTTTCTGCATATTGCAGGCAAAGAGCAATACCGTGGCAAGAGCCACAAAAAAAAGACGTTTCAATTGATTACAATTAGACAAATTCCAATTTACAATTTATTTTCCGAGGAGCTTGATGCTGAGCTTTTCGAGCATGTCGCGCGTCATAGAAGCCAATCCGAAGTTGGGTCGCCATCCCCATTCCTCGCGTGCTGCGCTGTCATCGAGGCTGTCAGGCCAGCTCTCTGCAATGGACTGCTTGAGCGGATCCACATCATAAACCATCTCAAAGTCGGGCACGCGCTTACGAATCTCGGCGTATATCTTCTCAGGCGGGAAGCTCATGGCGGTGACATTGAAACCATTGCGGTGGATGAGGCGGTCGGGGTTTGCCTCCATCAGTTCAATGGCAGCACGCAGACCGTCGGGCATATACATCATATCCATGCGCGTACCCTCAGCGATGGGGCAGACGAACTTCTCGCCACGCACGGCAGCATAGAAAATATCGACGGCGTAGTCCGTGGTGCCGCCGCCCGGAGGTGTGACATAGCTGATGAGACCCGGGAAGCGCACGCTGCGGGTATCGACACCATACTTGATGAAGTAGTAATCGGAGAGCAGCTCGGTAGTGACCTTAGAGACACCATAGATGGTCTTGGGACGCTGCACAGTGTCCTGCGGCGTGAGCTCATGGGGCGTGTTGGTGCCGAAGGAACCGATGCTGGAAGGTGTGAAGACAGCACACTTATTCTCGCGTGCCACTTCGAGGACGTTCCACAGACCATCGATACCAATCTTCCACGCCAAACGCGGCTTCTGCTCGGCAACGACGCTGAGAAGGGCTGCGAGATTGTAAATGGTATCAATCTGATAATCACGCACAATGGCAGCCATCTGCTCGCCATTGGTGACATCAGCAATGGCCGACGGACCGCTCTCAGCCAATTCCCCTTTGGGTTCTGCACCGGGAATATAACCCGCTACGACGTGGTCGCCGCCATAAAGCTTTCTCAATTCTGTGGTTAGCTCTGAGCCAATCTGACCCGTTGAGCCGATGACAAGAATGTTCTTCATCGTAAAGTAAGTTAGTTGATGAGTTATTTAGTTGTTAAGTTGACAGGTTGATGAGTTTTTCGGCACAAAGATAATGAAAAATTGAGAGTTGAGTGTTGAAAGTTGAAAGTTTTTTGCTAAAAGGTGTAAATAATGCGGCATTTCTTGAAGGATTTGTGCTTTAACATCCCAAAAAGCATTAACTTTGCCCTCTGAAATCACCTTTAAACAATAATTCGTCTAATCTTTAAATCCTTTAATCTTTAAATCCCCTAATCAAGTCATGTACGGAAAAATGCAAGAACATCTTCAGCAGACGCTGAAGGAGATCCGCGAGGCTGGTCTCTACAAGGAAGAACGCCTCATCGAGAGTCCACAGGCTGCCGCCATCGAAGTGGCCGGCAAGGAAGTGCTGAATTTCTGCGCCAACAACTACCTTGGCCTGAGCAACCACCCGCGCCTCATCGAAGGAGCCAAGAAGATGATGGACGTCCGCGGCTACGGTATGTCGAGCGTGCGCTTCATCTGCGGCACACAGGACATCCACAAGGAACTGGAAGCCGCCATCAGCCGCTTCTTCAAGACCGAGGACACCATCCTCTACGCTGCCTGCTTCGACGCTAACGGCGGCGTGTTCGAGCCCCTGCTCACCGAGGAGGATGCCATCATCAGCGATGCCCTCAACCACGCCAGCATCATCGACGGTGTACGCCTCTGCAAAGCCAAGCGTTACCGCTATGCCAACGCCGACATGGAAGATCTGGAGCGTCAGCTGCAAGTCGCTCAGGAACAGCGTTTCCGCATCATTGTGACCGATGGTGTGTTCTCTATGGACGGTAATGTAGCTCCGATGGACAAGATCTGCGACTTGGCAGAGAAATACGATGCCCTGGTGATGGTCGATGAGAGCCACTCAGCAGGTGTTGTCGGTGCTACGGGTCGCGGTGTCAGCGAGTTCTACAACACCTACGGTCGCGTGGATATCTACACCGGCACGCTCGGCAAGGCATTCGGCGGTGCTATGGGCGGTTTCACAACAGGTCGCAAAGAGATCATCGACCTCCTGCGCCAGCGTTCGCGCCCGTACCTCTTTAGTAATTCCCTCGCCCCGGGCATCATCGGTGCTTCATTGGAGACCTTCAAGATGCTGGAAGAAAGCAACGAGCTACACGACCGTCTCGTGGAGAACGTTACCTACTTCCGCGACAAGATGATGGCCAGCGGTTTCGACATCAAGCCCACTCAGAGCGCGATCTGCGCCGTGATGCTCTACGACGCTCCTCTCTCGCAACGCTTCGCAGCCCGCTTACAGGACGAAGGCATCTACGTCACAGGCTTCTACTATCCCGTTGTGCCGAAGGGTCAGGCTCGCATCCGCGTGCAAATCAGCGCAGGCCATAACCGCGAACAGCTCGACAAGTGCATCAACGCCTTTATCAAGGTGGGCAAGGAACTTGGAGTGCTTAAGTAAAACCCCACCCCAGCCCTCCCTGTGGGGGAGGGAGTAGTTACCGAACACAAAAAAAACATGATGTACTATGATGGATAAAGTATTAGTTATTCTTTCTTTTCTCATTCTCCCCTCTAGCCTTTATGCTCAGGTAACCGCCCCCTCCCTTAGGGGGAGGGCGGGGGGAGAGTCTTCTTTTTCCACCACTACGCCCATGGTTCACGACCCGGTGATGGCCTACGAGGATAGTACCTATTACATCTACTCTACAGGCATGGGGGTACAGATGATGTGCTCTAAGGATTTACAGACGTGGACGGTTTATCGCCGTCCCGCCTTGATGCCCATCGATGGACAGGATGTGCAGCAACGCCGCTTGATGCCTGCTTGGACAAACGACAGTGTGCCTGGGTTCCGAGGTCATGTATGGGCTCCCGACGTCATTCGCTACCGCGACCGCTGGTGGATGGCCTATTCCTGTTCCACCTTCGGACGAAACACGTCGGCCATCGGCCTCGCCTCCTCCCCCACTCTCAACTTCCGCGACACGGTCAACTATCATTGGCGCGATGAAGGATGTCTGGTGGCTTCTCGGGAGAAGCGCGACCCGTGGAACGCCATCGATCCCGCCTTCATCATCGACGAGTCAGATACACCTTGGCTTACCTGGGGCTCCTTCTGGGACGGCATACAGATGGTGCGTTTGGATTCGACGATGCATTTCGCTGTCGGTGCTGTACCCAAGACCATAGCCCGTCGCATCGCCCTGCGCGACACTCTGCGCGCTGAACCCAATCCCACATCGAAGTTTGCTGGACGTAATGCCATCGAGGCTCCATTTATCTTCCGTCACGGCGACTTCTACTATCTCTTCGTAAGCCACGACTATTGTTGCCGTGGTACAGACAGCAATTACAAAGTTGTAGTAGGACGCAGCCGAAAGGTCGATGGTCCATACGTGGATCGAACAGGGCGCGATATGGCCGAAGGTGGCGGCGAGCTCATCATCAAAGGCGATTACAAAGTATTCGAAGCGTCTGGCCACTGTGCCGTCTATCACCTGACGGATGGACGCGACCTGTTCATCTGTCACGGCTATAGCTACAAACACGCAGGACAAGCCATCCTCATCCAACGTGAAATCCATTGGACTGAGGATGGCTGGCCCCAGTTAAAAATTGATCAAATCAATTAGAAATTAATGCAATAGACCTGTAAGGTCTTAGCTGGAATGACGGCGGCGATGGTAGAAGCGTTCTTGGCGCTGACCACCGCTGCCTTTCCTTGTGTCGGACGAACAACCTCGGGCTTACCAGGCATGTTTTCTGCATCATAGTCGGAGCAGTCGAGACTGGTGACGACAGCCTCAGTGGGCAGCATCTTGCTCTTCATGCCTGCAATATTGATCTGTGCGGACTGAGCCTCACCCAACGTGTTGATGACCTTGACAATCACCTGATTCTTCTCCTTGTCAATCACCGCGCTGGCAAAAACGCCGTCCTCACCCTTCGGCACGGGATTCACAGAAGGCTTACCGTCATTGATTGCCACGGTGGTGGGCAGCACGTTGGTACCACGGTTGAGCATATAGAGCTGCTGGACATAGTAGGAAGCGGTGCGGGCGGTGCTCATGTTGTCGTACCAGATAAGGTCAGGACGCCACTGCCATCCTTCGACGTGAGAGAAGAGGGGAGCGTAGGTTGCCATGTGAACAAGGTCTGCGTTGCGCTCGATATTGGTCATGAAGGCAGCCTCATAGATGCTGGCTCCAGCATGGTTGTATTTCTTGCCGCGATCGTGGCAAGCCCATTCACCAGCGAAAACACGGGGACCGTCCTTCGTGTAGAACGTGCGGTCATCATAGCGGTTCATCCAGTTCTTGTACCACTGGATGTCGCGATAGTAGTGTTCATCCACGAGGTCGCACTTCAGCGCACGCATGGCAGGCCAACCATTGTGGAAATGATCGTCCTCGGCATTGGGGCCGCTGGTGCCGATGAGTTTGATTTCAGGATGCACCTTACGCACTTCGGGGGCGATGATGGCCAGACGATCGAAGTAAGGCTTCTCCCATTGTTCGTTTCCGATGGCCAGGAACTTGAGGTTGAAGGGAGCGGGGTGTCCCATGTCGGCGCGCAGCTTAGCCCACTGGTTGGTGGCGGGGTCTCCGTTGGCAAAGTCGATGAGGTCAATGCAGTCGTCGATGAACTGCTGCAGCGCTTCCTTCGTGCAGGCAGCATGAGCATTTTCGCCATTCTGGAACTGGCACGCCATGCCTACGTTCAACACGGGAAGGGGTTCCGCACCAATCTCCTCAGAGAGTTGGAAGTACTCGAAGAAACCGAGACCGTAGGACTGGAAATAGTCGGGGAAATAACGCTGGGTGAAGGTGTAGTGCCAGCGATTCTCGTTGAGCGGACGGTTCTCGACGGGGCCTACGGAATGTTTCCACTGGTAGCGTGTCTCCAGGTCCGTACCTTCTACGATGCAACCGCCGGGGAAGCGGAACACACCGGGGTGAAGATCTTCGAGAGCCTGTGCCACATCCATGCGCAGACCATTCTCATGACCCTTGTAGGTCTTGACAGGGAAAAGGCTGACGTGTTCCACATCGGTCGTCACCTTGCCGTCGCCCCACACACGGAGATGAGCCTTGGCGAAGGTGCGCTTGGGCTTGATGATGGCGGTGTATTTCTGCCAGTCCTTGCCGCTGATATCAACACCGACGTTGCCCAGCTTCTGGTCTTCGTCCATCGTGGCGTTATCGACGAGGTCGATCCACAGCTTGGCGGAACCGCCATCTGGCACGCGAGCCCAAACAGAGAAGCGATATTCCTCGCCACCCTTGACACCGATACCAAAGAAACCATGATTCTCTATCATCGTATGCTTGTCGCTATGACCAGAGGGAGCCAAGCGGACGTAGTGGGGGTTGCGCTCGAATAGGCCATCGTCCTTCAACGTCACTTTACCGGAGATGTCCCAGCCGCAGAAAGGATTGGGAAACTCAAAAGAGCGGTTCTTGACGAGCTCAGCATAGAGACCACCATCGGCAGCATAGTTGATATCCTCGAAGAAGATACCCCACTGCGTAGATTGAACAGGTGCCCCTATCTTCTTGGCGTTGACGTTGATTGTCATCTGCGCTGAAGCAGACAGCGAAATGAGACAGAATAAGATAAATGATAATTTTCTCATAAGTGTTTGTATATAAAATGTGAATAATTTGCACTGGAACTATTTGACGATTTTGTGGCCGTCCTGAATGTAAACGCCTTTGGGAAGTTGGGAAGAAGTGGAGACTTTACGACCAGAGAGATCAAAGAGCACATCCGCTGCATCATCGCTGGAGGAATCGAAGGTGGAAATACCAGTCGGCACGGCTTCTGCATCAAGATAGAATGTTTCTATAGGTGACTGTGCGCTTAATACTTGAAGCCAAGGCGTGGCTGCGGGTTGCACCGAACCCGTCTCGACGAGACAGAAAGCCAAGATACTGGGGTCTTCGGCAGAAGGCTGCAACTGATAGAAGCGGATGTTAGCGTTGGCAACAGCGAGCTTCTGGCTGACCATATCGCCTTTGAGATAGGTGTTCTTCGCTGCAACGGGAGACTTGATGCTTGGGCGGAACTTCACGGTCTGGCCTGGTGTACCCTTGACCAAGACGGCTTCCCCCGCAGGCAAAGTTGCACCAACGGCCACCGTTCCCTTGTTGACAAGTTGCTTGGTGCGATTGACTCCTGTGACTTGATAGACCTTGACACCCTCAGGCACCGTGACAGGATAAGGCGTGTAGAAGACATTCCATCCTGCATCGCCGATGGTCAACTGACGCGTGTAAGTTGCGATGAGGTCGTAGGAGAGATGAGGCGGCTGATTGTAAACGCAGTTCTGGTTGATGACCTGTGCGCGGTAGGCGTAGTCATCCATAAGATGTGGAACGGCATAATCGGTCTGGTAGTTGGTGGCATTGATGACGAGCTGGTAGTTGCCGCCCGACTCCGTCCAGTTGACAATCTCTTCACGCCAGTCGCCGAGCAAGTCACCGAGGACACAAGGGTTGTACTTCGTTCCGTTGTTCAAATTGCCGATGGTGTAGTTGACTCCGTTCACCTGCATACGCCAGAAACCCTTGCTCTCAGGGTTCCAGTATTCGAGGACAGATTTGTCGTAATAATCATCAGCCAAGGTGTTATTCCAAAAGATGCGATTGTTGAGCGAAGCGCCTCCGCCGTGGCTGACGTTGTTGGCAATAAGATTGTTGCTGGTGTCGTAAATGGCTGACATGTTCGCACTCATCTGCCAGTAAGCATCATCTGCCTCGGGGTTGAAGTGACCTATGAGTCCGCGACCTGTATCACTGTCGGCTGTGACGCGAACAATGAAATCTCCCGTAACTGCATCGCGAAGGTCTGCACCGTAGGGCTTGTGTTCGTGAACCATGAAGAGTTCCAAGCCAGGTCGAGAAGGGATGAAATCGCTCAGGTGCAAAGCATCGCCGTGTCCAAGGCCAGTGCGATAGAGCGTGGTTCCGTCCGGCTTCAACGCACCCGAACCATAGTGAATCTCCTGACGTCCGTCACCGGTGACATCGCCTACGCTGATCCAGTGTGCACCTTCGCCATAGACAGATTTCGAGAGATTGGTGACGGTGTCGTCAGCATAGGTGACCGTGCCACTGTTGGCACCCGTGCCGCGATGCAGCCAGCGTAATGTGAGGTTACTGCCGTCCCAGTCGTAGGCTCCAATCTTGCAGCCGCTGTAGTAACCTCGCGCGAAGATGGCTGAGGGGTTCCCCTCCTCGCCGTCGAGCCAAGCAATGGCTGCGAGGTAACGCTCGGAGCGATTCTGGTTGCTGTCGCCCCAGAAGCTGGTGGTCTCGTCGCCGTAAGCCGTATGATACTTGATGGTCTGCAATTCAGCACCTGTCATGCCATCGAACACGGTGATATACTCGGAGCCGTGATCCTGCTTTCCGCGACCACTCTTGAGGTTCTCATTGGGATTGTCGCCGGGTAGGAGTACATAGTTCCCATCTCCATCGATAGCTCCCGGAGCAGTCTTCACCATGAACTCACCATAGCCGTCGCCATCCAAATCCCAGGCGATGAAAGGGGTGGTGTGAGCCGAGTTGAACATATTGTGCCCCGTGTGAAGCATCCACAGACGTGTGCCGTCCAATTTGTAGCAGCTGTAGAACGCAGGTGATGTGGTGCCACTGCTGGCAGCATCCTTCTCATTGGAGGGAGCCCATTTCAGGATGATCTCATATTCTCCGTCACCATCCATATCACAGAAGGAGGCATCGTTAGGCGTATAGGTAGCACCTGCTGATGTGGGATCGGTGGGTGCTCCGCCTTGCAGTGTGATGTACTTCGTCTGATCGCTCCAAGGCGTGACACCTTCCTGTGTCTCGATGACATTTCCGTCGGCATCAAGCACCTCAAGTTTATAGACTGAGGAGTTCGTACCGCTTGTGTCGAGCCAGTTGGTGCGGGTGGTTATCGTCCCATCGATGGTAGCTTTGTTTTCAATGAGCGTGGAGCCACGATAGAGGCGGAAGCGCGTGTTGGCAGGGCCGTCGGTGGCACGATAGCGCCAACTGACGAGGACACCGTCTGAGACCTTTATCGCCATGAGACCACGGTTGAGGGGCTCGGCAGCGGGTTTGGGTGGACGGCTGCTCACGACGAAGCGCAGACTGACGGAGAAGACGGATTGCCCGTCCTTGAAAGCGGTGAAGGTGGCCACTTTGCTGTCATAGACAACGGTTGCAGTAAAGCCCTCAGCGGCAGTAACCTCGAAGTCGGTGGGGTCACCATAGAGTTTGTCCGGCCAAGTTGCCGTGGCTCCGTTATTCAGCGCACCGATTGCATCCATCAGGCTACCCGCCGAACACGAAGCGGCTGTGAAATAGTGGGAAGCATCGAAGATCGGTTCATCCGTCTCACCGCCAATAGTCACATTGCGGAAAGCAATGCTCTTGGGGTTCTCATCGTCCTGCCCATTTAAGTTATAGACATAGAGAATCAGCTGAAACCTTCTCCCAGCCTCTACAAGGACGTCGGACAGCGCATAGGTGTGGTGACTGAAGCCCATAGAATTTGTAGAGCTGATTTTATTGCGCAGGGGAACGACAGAGGTCGCCAAGGTAGTCTCAGCACTTGTGCCTTTCTTGATATAGACATCGAAGTTGCCTCCATCAGTGCCGCACTTGACCGCATCAAAGCTGATGGAAGTAGGCTTGAAAGTGTGGTTGGAGGCAGTGGTGATGGTGAAGATGATACAATGTCCCGCAGTCTTCGCCGTGACACGCGTGGCGGGTGTCAACTGAACGAAAGCAGGATCGTAGGTGACGGGCTCAAAGCCAGAATCGGCATTGCTGCTCGTCATCACGGCGGTCGCTGCGAGCTTACCACCAAGCGTGAATGAAGGCGTGAAATAGGCATCAGCACCGGTGGTGATGTTAAAGGCACTGAGGTTGTCTATGTCGGTCATCGGCCAGCAGATGTCGGCGTGCTCGGCAAAGAGACGGAGGGGAAGCAAAGATGTCGCAAGGGACAAGAGCAGTAAGGGAAGTAGTCGTTTCATATCGAAGATGTTATCTAAAGAGCTAATTGTTGGTCAATAGTCAGGGAACGATGTATTTTCTCTTCTAAACGCTGTCTTATGCAGCGATTTCGGCACAAAGTTAAAAAAAAGTCCTTTCGCAGGGGATTGCGAAAGGACTTTATTCTTATATTTTTATATTTTTTAATGGTTCACCTACTTCGCGGTGAAAGAAGTGACAGAGGTGGAACCTTTAGCAGAACTGCCGAGATAGAGACCATGCCAGACGGTGGTGGCATCCGTGGGGGCTGAGGTCGAGTACTTCACGTTGTAGTTGTTGTTCTTGACCATGCCCTTAGCTGTGAAGAGGGCGAGGGAGCTGCTGCACGCAGCCTCGAAGCTGTATGTGACCAGATTGTTGTTATCCGAGTCGGCAAGCGTGTAGTAGCGATTGGCTGCATAGCTGATGGTGGAGGTCACGAAGGCATAGCCTTGCTTGGCATTGGAAATGGTGTTACCGCTGGAACTGCCACCAAAGCCGCCACCACCGCCTTGATTGGCACCTGCTGAGATACCGATGCCCGTACCGGTGATCTGGATGTAGGAGTTGTTGTCGCAGTCGAAACCTTCCTCGGGTGCACCTTTGGTGGTGTAGGCAAAAGCTACTCCATTTCCGATGGTGATGGCACCTGTAGTGCCTGCATTACTGTCAATCGCATCATTACCAAAGCCGTAGCAGATGGTGACGCCACCGTTGAAGATAATCTTTCCAGCTGAGTTGATACAGTCATCGTAGCACTTGAAATAGTGATTGCCGCCTTCGACATAGACCCCAGACTTTGATTCGAGACCCTCGGCACCGCTGGTCTTGGTGGACACTTCAGTAGTACCACCGTAGAGATAGGCTGTGCAGATGGCCTTGATGGCCTTGGCGTTGGACGAGCTGTAGGCACTGCCTGTGGTATTGACGACAATCGTAGGACCGGTACCGTCGCTCTTGCCTTGAGTGTAAGAACCTTTGATGTTGGTCCAAGTGCTGCCACCACCAGGACCACCGCCACCAGGACCAGGACGTCCACCGCCCCAACTGCCGCCGCTGGTGCTCTGCGTTCCTGATCCGGCTTTGATGCCCTTGCCTGCGTTACCCGTCATATTGATGGTGATGGTGCCTGCGTTAAGTGCCATGTTCAAGGCTTTCAAGCCCTTGGCACTCTTGACGTCGCTGGATATGGTGGTGGGAGTTGCGCTGTTGTTGATGGTGATCTCACCGCCGTTGGTCTCGATGTCCCAGGCTGAGACGCCACGTCCTGCAGTACCCTTGACTGTAGCGTTGATGGTGCCGCCATTGATGATGACCTTACCGCCCTTGAAAGCAGCAACGTAGGAGGGATCCGTTGCATCGCTGGTATCGACGGCTCCGCTGACAGCAAGTGTCAGAGTGCCATCATTGATGACAAGCGTCGAGTCGGCCTTGATACCCTTGGCTCCAGCAGCGGTTGTCGTGATGTCAAGTGTACCGCCATTGATGTATATATTACCGCTGTCCTCGCCATCATGGTCTTCGGTCACCGTATAGGTGTCGCCATCGATGTCGCATTGGATGCCGTCATCGCCTACACCCTTGATGGTGAGCGCACCGCTATTCATGAGGAAATACTCGTCGCAGGACAGGCCGTCCTTGACCGCACTGGCCACATTGATGGTGGCGTTGCGCATCGTCATGTATTCCGCACTCTTGATACCGTGGGCATACTTGCCGTTGACAGTGAGTGTGCCTTTGCCCTTGAGCTCGAGATGCCCCTTGCAGTAGAGGGCAGCCTTCTGCGCAAGTGCATCGGAGGGGGTGGCGCAGTCCGTGAGAACATTCGTCGTCTCAGACTTCACGCTGAGGTCGATGCGCTTGCCGTCCATGATGCAGATGGCTGCACCGGAATAGATGGGAGTAGCGTTCGTCAGCGTAAGACCGCGCAGCTCGACGATGGCCTTGTACGAACCGCTCATGTAGAACTCACCGTCGGAACTGTTGCCCGAGAGTGAATAGGTGATCTCACGATCCACATCGGCACTTTGGGCGATGCTCACGTGAGCACCGGAGATGGTCGGAGTGACCCAATGGGCAATATCACCTGCCACATAGACGGTGGCTGATGTGCCCTCATAGACCACACTAACCGTGGCCGAATCGACCTTGGCTGCGTTCACGTACATCCGTGTGATGTCGCTGACAGTGAAGGTCTTGTTCTCGATGGTGAAGCTTGTGCCTTCACTATAAGTCATTACTCCCGCGTCAGCAGCTGGGAACTGATAGGTGACGTCACCCACAACAACATTCAACGTCTGAGCAGCTGCTGTAAGAACAAGAGCGGAGAGAAGACAGATGGAAAGAAGAATCTTTTTCATGGCTATCGGATGTTCAGTTTGTAATTCCTATTGTTCGCGCTGATGATGTAAAGACCGTGCTTCAAGGTATTCTGAGCCTGTTGCAAACTTTCGAATGAGCCTACATATAAACCCGAAGTCGTATAGACCTTGACAGCAGTCGAAGTGCCGAGTTGAGAGATGGCATCTGTCTCGGCTTCACTTACGGTGAGGGTGTAAGAAGCGGCACCTGCTTCAAACTCTTCATTGCCATCAAACGTAGCTGTAATGGTGGCTGTACCAGCAGCGACCAGTGTCACCTTGCCGTTCTCGTCAACCGTAGCTACATTCTCGTCGCTGCTCGTCCAGACGAGTGATAGTGCATTGGGATTCTCGATGGTGGGTTCCGTGAATTCCTCGCCAAGTGTGGCCGTGAGCTCTGCGATTCCTTCAGCGTATGCAAGACCGCTTTCCACCTTTTCGGGAGTCACAGGCGTTACAGGGGTCACCTCACCCGTCTCAGCAAATTGCATTGTAGCCAGGGCTGCGAGGTCGATGGAGGTGCTGCCGTCAGCGTTCTTGGCAACCAGTTTCCCATCGCTGAACGTGATTTCGAGTTCGGCTACACTCACCACGGTCTGAGTGCCCTCACTGTCGGTAAAGACGAGATAGGGTAACGTGTAATCGTCAGCCGTAGCCGTGCTAAAGCAAGCCGCTATCAGCATGATACTCAATACTCTTTTCTTCATAATCGTAAGTAAATGGTTGAATTTCGGGACAAAAGTACACATAATTATCCATACGTCAAACACCTTCAGTCGTTTTATCAACGAAACGGCAAAAAAACACCACGAACGGACTCCTGCATGAGCGTGTCCGTTCGTGGTATAATCGGGAGATGCAAATCAGTTATCTCGAGGCGTAGGGCATGACAGTCATGCGATCGAGATCGGGCATCCAATCGTTGTTATTGTACAGACGAATGGCATTCAGGCCGCGGTGCAGCGTCACATTGACAGAGATGCGTCCACGAGCACCCCAGTTGCGGGAGTGAGTAGCCAGAGTGGTGACGTGTTCGCCATTCACGTCGAGTTCCATGGTGCGATCCTCACCACCGAAGTAGTCGAAGGTGAGCTTGTAGGAACCGTCGCGAGGAACGAAGACATCGCGCCACTGGAGGTCGTTGTCGGGACGGCTGCCCAACCAGCAAGCCTTGTAGCCACCGCTGGCGGTGCTATCAGCTACGAAGATGGCCGACTTTTCGTTCTGGTTGTTGCGCAGCTCCTGATAAGCGGGCAGGAATGCAGTCTCAGCTTCATAGACGACACGCGGCACACGACGCTCTGCCTTGGCACGCAAGATCTTGGTACCATGAGCAGGAACGGTGAAGAGTACAGGCTCGGTCGTTGTCACGAACTTCTCCTGACGGATGCAGTCGTAGTACTGAATGGAACCGCTCAACTCCAGCGTGAAGGGATGCACGAGCACGTGCTGTTCCTCGTCGCTTGGGTTATAGACAGCGAAGGCACGCTCTGTGCCACCGCGTCTCTTGAGATCCTTGACCAGGATGTAGCACTCGCCCTGTTTTTCAGCAATATAAGCCTGTAGGTGCAGCGGGTCTTGGTTCAATGCGATGAGGTCTTTGTTGCACAGCAGCTTCAGCGATTCGGGACGTATCTTGGCCATATCGCAACCGATGAGCAGTGGCGAGGACATGATGCACCACATTCCGAAGTGTGTCTCATCCTCGATCTGCGACATCGAACGGCCTACTTCCAACATATCCATATCGTTGTAGTGTCCGTCGTGGCAGAAAGCACTGAGATAGAGGTTCTCGGCAAGGATGGCCTTGACGCTCTTCCAAGCATCATAGATGTCGCCCGTCGTGCGCCATGAGTCGGCAACGTCAGCACTCCATGTTCCGGGATAAGCCCAGCGGCACATATTATACACGATGCCGGGCTTGCCACAGTTCTTGATGGCGTTGGAGATCTTGGTGTATTGCGTCTGTTCGTCCAGTTTCATGTGAGCACCGCCGCAGTAATCAACCTTGATGAAGTCGAAGTCCCAGTCGATGAAGTACAGGTGGCAGTCCTCCTCTTCGTGACCAGCAAAACCTACGCCGAGCCCCCAAGCATGACGATTGCCCGATCCACAGGTATTGTCGCCAGCGTCGGAGTAGATACCTGCCTTCAGGCCGAGGCTGTGGATATAATCGACGAGAGGGCGCATTCCGTTGGGGAACAGCTTGGTGTTGAGGCGCAGCTTGCCGTCGGCACCACGACCATCCCAGTAGCCGTCATCGATATTGATGAACTGATATCCAGCGTCCTGCAAACCACTCTGGTGCATCGCATCGGCCTGCGACTTGATGAGCTCTTCATTGATGTTCAGGGCGAAGGTGTTCCACGAACTCCATCCCATGGTGGGGGTTCGCTGTGCCACAGCCGTAGCAGCTACGGCGAGCATCAGAATAAGGAGATTTTTTCTCATGACTTTACAAATAATGAGGGTTAGAAAGGTAATATTTTGTCGATTCTGTGTGCAAAGTAATAAAAAAGGTGTGGAATAGCCAAATCTTTTGACCAAATCTTCGTTTTTTCATCACCATTGCTCATCGATATAGTCGGCCAGACGACGGTAAAAAGGCATACGGCAAAGCGTAGAGCGGTCACCTATTATAATAAGTTTCATGCGCGCACGTGTGATGGCTACATTCATGCGGCGCAGGTCGCGAAGGAAACCGATATTTCCCTCTTCGTTGGAGCGGACGAGACTGATGACGATGACATCGCGCTCCTGCCCCTGGAAACCATCGACGGTGTTCACGGTGATGAGCGAGCGGAAGGGCTTCCAGAACTTATCCTGTCGCAGTAGGCGTCGCAGTAACTGCACCTGTCCCTTGTAGGGCGAGATCATCCCCACATCCACGCGCTCCTCCAAGATCCTGTCCTTCCCAATCTTGTCGAAATAGCGTTGCAGGGTAGCGAGGGTCAACTGTGCTTCGGAAACATTAACGCGGGATAAACCAGAGGAAGACTCAGGCTCTCCCCCCGCCCTCCCTATTAGGGAGGGAGCAGAATGTTTTGAAAGCAGTGTATTCTCTTTCTCGGAGGTGACCGCTCCCTCCCTTATAGGGAGGGCGGGGGGAGAGTCTATCCACTCAATAGCCGTATCCCAATCCAAAATCCCCCTGTACTTCACCTCCGGCGCGCTGGTCAGCTGTCCGCCATAGAACTCATGGTTGGGAAACTGCATGATGGTGTCGCACATGCGGTACTGCACCGTGAGCAGAGACACCACCCTCGGTTTATTCTCGACAATGTATTGCATCAGCGTCTTGTCCAGTCCACCATGCATGGCCTCAGGCGATTTGATGGTGGGCGGCAGCTGACGATGGTCGCCTGCGAGAATGACGCGGTGAGCCTTGCGGATGGCTATCCAGCTGGCGGCTTCGAGGGCCTGGGCGGCTTCATCGATGAACAGCGTCCCAAACTTCATCCCCATGAGCAGACGGTTGGCAGAACCAGCCAGGGTGCAGGCTATTACCTTGGCATCACCGAAGAGAGCCTGATTGATGGTGTATTCGAGATCTACGGCACGGTCTTTGAGGCGGGCGATCTTCTGATGGCGACTCTCGCTGCTTCCGTTCTTCGAAGCGTAGATGTCGCGGATAGCCTTGCGCACTGCCCACAGATCGGAATAGAGCGGATGGCTCTCGAATCGACGTTCATAGGTGAACGACAGCATCTTATCCGTCACTCGCGTCGGATTGCCGATGCGCAGCACGCTGATGCCACGGTCCACCAGTTTCTCTGCAATCCAATCCACCGCCATGTTCGACTGAGCGCACACCAACACCTGATTCTCGCGTCGCAACGTCTCATAGATGGCCTCCACCAACGTTGTTGTCTTACCCGTGCCTGGAGGGCCATGAACGACCGCCACATCCTTTGCCCACAGCACCTCATTGACTGCGGCCTGCTGCGAGGTGTTCAGCCACGGGAAGCGCACGGCATTGAAAGTGAACTTGCCACAGGGCAGCGTCGAATGGAACATCTCACGCAGGTCAGCCAGGCGACCGCTCTTGGCGTTGATGACGTCGTCCAAGGCTTCAAACATCAAGCGGTAGGTCTGCTCGTCCAGATACAGTTGCACGCCAAGACGGTAGGCATCGCGTATTTGCTCCAACGCATCGGGCGACGGCAAGGCAATCACCATCCTGTCCTCCTCGACATAGCTCACCTGTGCCACAAACTTGAAATAATGCAGCATCCCGCCCGTGCCATGGCGGTCGCCCGAGGCATCCTGCGAGAAGAAGCATACAGGCTTTCCGGGCTCAAACAAAGACGGCTCAGACCCCTCAAAATCTCCCTCACGGGAGGGATCGGGGGTAGATCTTGACACCTCCACCACCAACTGATCCAGCGAGTTATGATAGCTGCGCCCAAGCGTCAGCGGATACCAAGCCATCCCGCGTTGCACCTTGCGTTCGATGCCGGTAGCTTCGGTCAGCCGCTGGAACTCCTCCTTCTCATAGGCATATTCCGCCTGTAGCAGAGCCCGCTGTCGTTGTAATATGGTTAAAGGACTTTCAGCCATGATGAGCGTTTCTGTGGCGCAAAGGTAAGGATTAATTCTCCTTCCACCAAAATTTTCATGAAAATAATCCCTTTTCATGTCTCTTAAACAAACACCTTAAAATGTAAAAACCGTGAAAAAGTTTGGTGGCTTCAACGGAAAAGCGTACCTTTGCACCCGCAAAATGCGGAAGGCTCCGTAGCTTAGCTGTATAGAGCGTCGGATTCCGGTTCCGAAGGTCGCGGGTTAGAATCCCGCCGGAGTCACCTGTCCTCAGTC
>CAJORF010000061.1 GCA_905236985.1 uncultured Bacteroidaceae bacterium
ATCGTTGATGGAGTAACCGATACAGGTCAGCAGAGCGCCGATGAACGTCTGGTCGATCTCGAGCGAGAAGGGCATCCAACCCCAGCAGAGAGAGAACATACCGAGGATGAAGATGGTATCGACAGCCAGAGCCGTGATAGCACCTACGGAGAAGGCCACGTTGCGGAAGCGCACGAGGATATAGACGAAGATGACGATCAGGGCCATGATGACGGCGATGATAGCGCCGCGGGTGATGTCTGCAGCGATGGACGGTCCCACCTTCTGCGAACTGATGATAGAACCACCGGCACGCTCGTCGCGGTTGATGAAGGTCTGCTCGTCGAGGTCAGCGCTCAGCATGCCGCCCTGCTTGAGGACGTCGAAGAGCTTGCTCTCGATCTCGCTGTCGATCTCAGCACCGTCCTCATCGATACGATAGTTGGTGGAGATACGGATGGTCTTGCCCTCGGTACCCAGAGCGATGGCGCTGGTGTTACTCTCGGGGAAGGCCTGAGCGAGGAGACCGCGTACGGCCTCGGGCTGCACTTCGTTCTCGAAGAGGACCACGAAGTTACGACCGCCCGTGAAGTCAATGCTCTGCGAGAAGCCGCGGGCTATCCACGAACCGATGGCCACGAGGACGATGACACCGAAGGTGATGAACGAGCGCTTGTAGGAGCCCATGAAGTTGTAGTTGGTGTCGGAGAGGAATTTGCGGCTGAGACCCGTCGTGAAGGTGAGGTCGAGCCACTTGTCCTTGGACATACGGCCGTCGAACACTACACGCGTGAGATATACAGCGGTGAAGAATGAGATGATGATACCGATGATGTAGGTGGTAGCGAAGCCGCGGATAGGACCTGTACCGAAGTAGTAGAGGATGATACCGGTGAGGACGCTGGTGACATTGGAGTCGATGATAGCGCTGAAGGCGTTCTTGTAACCAGCCTGCATGGCCTGGCGAACGGCCTTGCCAGCTCGCATCTCCTCCTTGGTACGTTCAAAAATCAGCACGTTGGCGTCAACGGCCATACCCAAGGTCAGCACCATACCTGCGATACCGCTCATGGTGAGTGCAGCCTGGAAGGAGGTGAGGATACCCAAGGTGAAGAACAGGTTGAACAACAGAGCTCCGTTGGCCACCATACCAGGACGGAAGCCGTACATGGCAACCATGTAGATCATCAGGGCGATGAAGGCGAAGATCATGCTCCAGAGTCCCTGACGGATAGATTCCTTACCGAGTGAAGGACCGACGATTTCATCGCTGACGATGTTGGCGGGAGCGGGCATCTTACCAGATTTGAGCACGTTGGCGAGGTCACGTGTGTCTTCGGGAGTGAAGTGACCGGTGATCTGTGAGTTACCACCCGTAATCTCGTTCTGCACGTTAGGTGCACTATAGACGTAGTTGTCGAGGACGATGGCGATGGGACGGTGCACGTTGGCCTTGGTCAGTGCAGCCCAACGACGGGCACCTTCAACGTTCATCTGCATGCTGACGCAGGGACGGCCGTTGTTGTCGAACTCGTCCTTGGCATCGGTGACGACGTCACCCTCGAGGGGTGCGCGACCGTTGCGCTCGGTGACCTTGATGGCATAGAGCTCGAAGACTTCTTCATTCTTGTCGATGCCCTTGACGCCCCAGAGGAGCTTCATGTCGGCAGGGAGAACAGCTTTAGCTTCAGGGGATTCGAAGAGAGCTTCGAGGGCTTCAATATCGCGCTTGTTGGCATAACCTACGCAAGCGCCGTTGTCCTGATTGAGGACCTGAAGGCGTGAGAGGATTGGGTTCTCCTTGATGATTTTCTCGCGTTCTGCAGCCGTGAGGGCTGTGTTCTCGTCAGCCTCGCCGTCGGCCTTCTTGGCGATATTGGCCAATTCATCGTCGGCGATGACAGAGTCGTTGCCATTGACGATGGTAGCAGCGACGTCAGCTGTGTAGCCTTCGGGCAGATCCATTTGGATAGCCTTCTTGGCCTCTTCGATAGCCATCTGGAGGGAATCGGTTTCGCCGCCCTCAACACCAGCAGCAGCGAGCTTAGCGTTGAGCTGATGGAGGAAGGGCACGGCCTCAGCAGTGGTGTAGGTCTCCCAGAACTCGAGGTTGGCAGAACCCTGGAGAAGCTTACGGACGCGGTCGGGTTCCTTGATACCAGGGAGCTCAACCATGATGCGGCCTTCCTGACCTTCGAGGGCCTGGATGTTGGGCTGCACGACGCCGAAACGGTCGATACGGGTACGGATGACGTTGAAGGAGTTGTCGATGGCAGCCTTGACTTCATCACGGAGCACGCGCTCCACTTCGCGGTCGGTGCTCTTGGTGTTCACCTTGCCGCGCAGCTGCTGTGTTGCGAAGAGTTCAGCGAGATTGCTGTTGGGAGCAATGGCTTTGTAGTCCTTGACAAACAATGAGATAAAATCACCCTGTCCTTGCTTGGCCTCTTTCGTTGCCTGTTCAACAGCCTGATTGAAGTTGGCATCCTCTTTGTGGTCGGCAAGTGCCTTGACGACATCAGGAACAGAGACTTCAAGTATGACATTCATACCTCCCTTGAGGTCGAGTCCGAGTCCGATACCCATTTCGCGGCACTCTTTGAGTGTCCAAACTCCGAAATACACTGGTTCATTGAGTAGGGAGTCGAGATAATGCTGCCCTGCTGTTTCGCCCTCAACGGCGGCAATCTTCGCAGCTTTGTTCTCGTGGTAGTTGGTGACGAACGAGAAACTGAGATAGAAGATGCAAACGAGTGCGAGGAGGACGGCAAAAGTTTTTACAATTCCTTTGTTTTGCATTGTGATAAAATAGTTATTTAAATATGATTTTTTCGCTTGTCAGAGGTGTTTTTTCGCAAAATAGCGCGCAAATATACGCAATTTTTGTGGAAGAGCGACCATGTGGAGGCAAATATTTGTTTTTTTCAACGTTTTTTGCTGCTTTCGAGCACTTTTTTACCCAGTTTTGTGTGAATTGGGAAGTGATCTGAGCATGTTATGGTGTCACAAACGGTGCACTCGTAGCTCTTCCATCGGTCGCCGTTGAAAAGGATGTGATCGATGCGGACAGGGAAGCCTTTCGTGTGGAAGGTGAAACCGAGTCCATTGCCACTCTCACGGAAGGCACTCGACAGCTGTGAGGTGAGCACACGATGAGCATAGGAGACGGGCGTATCGTTGAAGTCGCCGCAGACGATGACGGGGCGTGGTAACCACTCGTTGATGGCGGCCTGAATGTAATCTGCTTGCTGGGCACGCAAGGGCTGGGCGTTGGCGAGAAGTCTCACGACGGGTTTCATCCCTTTGCGTAGGGAGTCACTCTCATGGCGCTCGAAAGCTCCGACGTATGCGTCCTTGACCTCCCCCGTGATTTGGTTGCTCTGCAAGTGTTGGTTGATGAGCATGATGGTGTCCTCTCCTTCTTTGAGATAGGCTCTCATGCAGTGTTCTGAAGACCCAGGGAATGCCAAGGTGTCAATTGAGAGGATGGGAAGTCGCGAGCAAATCATGAACTCCCTCATATTCTTGCACTCGTAGCCTGCTGCGGTGAACTGTTCCCTGAAGTCGTTATGCCCACCGCTCTCCTGAAGGCAGATGATGTCGGCATCGCTGTCCATCAGATATTTCACTACGAGGTTGGTGCCATCCTCGAGATTGGCCTCCTTACCGCCGAAGTTGTGGGTGTTGTAGGAGACGATGACGAGTGTGCTGTCTGGCGTTTCAACTGGCCAGTTGACAGGGATGTAGTCGCGCACGAAACTGAAGCAGCACGCGATGCCGAGCAACGGCACCCAAGTCCACTTGGCCTTGAAGATGAGCCAGAAAAACACGAAGCATACATCCACCAAGAGGAAGATGGGAAAGGCCAAAGAGAGCAGACTGACGTTTGGATGCCATGCGGGCGAGAGGTAGGTGACGCCGCATGAGGCCCACAGCAGTAGAATGGTAGCGACATTGGCTCCCATGAATAGCTGTGCGAAAAAAGTCTTAATGAACTTCATGAATTGCTGGCGTCGAACAATTTCTGCTTCTCCTCCTTGCTGAGGCTTTCGTAGCCACCTTGTTTGACCTTTGCCAGGATGCGGTCGATCTCTTCCTCGCGCTCCTTCTTCTGCTGGCGCCAGGCCATGTCATCGGCGTGCTTGGTGCTGCCTGAGTGTACCTTCATCTTGGGTTTGCGGCGATCGGCCCACCATTGCTTGATGTTGCGCAGCCACTGTGATGGCCCTTTCTGGTGAGATCCCTCGGTGACATCTTCATAGCGGGTGAAGTAATTGTCACTACCGCCGAAACCACGATAATTGCCGCCGCCGAAGAAGTGATTGTTGTTTCCGCCTCCTTTCTTGCGCCAGTAGAGGATGAGGGCCAAGCCAAAGAGCATACCTCCCAAGTGAGCCATGTGAGCCACGCCGTCGCCACGGTTGCTCATAGCACTGAGCAGTTCAATGACGGCATATCCAATCACGAACCATTTGGCCTTGATGGGGAAGGGGATGGGAATGATGAACATACGTTCCTCGGGGAAGGTCATGCCGAAACTGAGCAAGATGCCATAGACGGCTCCCGAGGCACCTACCGTTGTCCAACGGTTGAGGTAGGCATCCATGGAGATGCGCAGACCCTCAAGGTTCACGGAATCGTAGGCCTGCAAGCCGCTGTAGAGGTATTCGATGTACTGCACGCCTTCCTGTACAAGACCGGCACCCAGGCCGCAGACGATGTAGTAGAAGAGGAAACGCTGTGAACCCATCACCTGCTCCATGATGCGACCGAACATCCACACGGCGAACATGTTGAAGAAGAGATGCTCAATCCCCCCATGCACGAACATATAGGTAAAGAACTGATACAGCCGGAAGTCGGAAGCCATGAAGAAGTGCAGACCCAGCAGGTCATCGAAGTCGATGCCATAGCGGTTTGCAACGTATTTGCCAAGAAGCATCAAGATATTGATGATAATGAGGTTCTTGGTGACTGGAGGCATATTGAATCTCATAAAAAAAGCCTTTTCTATAGTTTGAGGGCGCAAAAGTAGGCATTTTTGTGTGGAAATACACTTAATTGCGCATAAAAATGAAGGAAATGGGCTCTTTTTTGCTCAAAAACTTGTTTGGAATATAATCTTTCGTTAATTTTGCAACAAGATTTAGCTCATTTAAAGCCTTTCACAGCGAAAAGTTACGTTTTTTTAACCCCTTTAATACGTTAACACATGAACAAAACAGAATTATCAAGCGCCATCGCCGCAAAAGCTGGCTTGACGAAAGTAGATGCTAAGAAGGCTCTCGACGCTGCCCTTGATGCCATCACAGAAGCCCTCAAGGCTGGTGACAAGGTTGCGCTTATCGGCTTCGGCACATTCGCTGTTGCTAAGCGTGATGCCCGTCAGGGTATCAACCCCCAGACTAAGCAGGTTATCGAGATTGCTGCAAAGAAGCAGGCCAAGTTCAAAGCTGGTGCAGAACTTGAAGCTGCCATTCAGTAAGCACAAATTTCTCACATCACACGATGAAGCCACCTCGCGAGGGTGGCTTTTTTGCGTCCCAAATCGTAAATAGTATTAAATAATTCGTGTATCGTAAAACGTAAGTCATAAATATTGATTAACTTTGCAGCCCAAATCTTTTTTATATATAAATAAGGTATGCAAATCGAACAGAAACTCGTGGCGGAAGTCATTTCCGCTATCAAGGAATTATATGGTCAGGAAGTGCCGGCGCAGTTGGTGCAATTAGGTGCTACGAAGAAGGAATTTGAAGGCCATCTGACGCTCGTTGTCTTCCCGTTGCTGAAGGTCAGCCGCAAGAAACCTGAGGACACAGCCGAGGACATCGGACAGTATCTCGTGACGAACCTGTCAGATGTCGTTGCGCGATACAATGTCATCAAAGGCTTCCTCAATCTCGTCATCGCAGATGCTTGTTGGGTAAGCCTTCTGACTGACATCCAACAAGACGAACACTATGGGCTGAAACCTGTGACTGATGCTTCGCCTTTGGTGATGATTGAGTATTCGTCGCCCAACACGAACAAGCCACTCCACCTCGGACACGTCCGCAACAACCTGCTCGGTTGGTCACTGGCTCAGGTGATGGAAGCCAACGGCAACCGCGTCATTAAGACGAACATCGTCAACGACCGTGGCATTCACATCTGTAAGTCGATGCTGGCATGGCTGAAGTGGGGTAATGGTGAGACACCCGAAAGCTCTGGCTTAAAAGGAGACCATCTCATAGGCAACTACTACGTGTCATTCGACAAACATTTCCGTGCCGAGCGTCAGGAACTGACGGAAAAGTTCATGGCAGAAGGGATGGACGAGGAGGCAGCTAAGGAACGTGCCGAAAAAGAGAGTCCATTGATGCAAGAGGCCCGTGAGATGCTCGTGAAATGGGAGCAGAACGACCCCGAAGTGCGTGCACTCTGGGAGAAAATGAACAGCTGGGTCTATGCCGGCTTTGATGAGACTTATAAGGCACTTGGAGTGGGCTTCGACAAAATCTACTATGAGAGCCAGACCTATCTCGAAGGTAAGGAGAAGGTGATGGAGGGACTCGAAAAAGGTTTCTTCTATCGCCGCGAGGACGGTAGCGTGTGGGCAGACTTGACCCGCGAAGGACTTGATGAGAAACTGCTACTGCGCGCCGACGGTACCAGTGTCTATATGACGCAGGACATCGGCACGGCCAAACTGCGCTTCCAGGATTATCCCATCGACAAGATGATTTACGTCGTGGGCAACGAGCAGAACTACCACTTCCAGGTGCTCAGTATCCTGCTGGATAAACTGGGCTTCCGCTGGGGAAAGGATCTTGTACACTTCTCCTACGGTATGGTGGAATTGCCCAACGGCAAGATGAAGTCGCGCGAAGGAACCGTTGTCGATGCCGATGACCTCATCGCAAAGATGATAGAGGACGCCCGTACGATGAGTGAGGAAAAGGTTAACAAGCTGGAAGGCATCAGCGAGGCGGAAGCGCAAGCAATCGCTCGAATCGTAGGCCTCGGAGCCCTCAAGTACTTCATCCTCAAGGTGGATGCCCGCAAGAATATGCTCTTCAATCCCGAAGAGAGTATCGACTTTAACGGCAACACGGGTCCATTCATCCAATATACCTATGCACGCATTCGCTCTATTCTACGAAAGAGCGAGGAAATGAAAAATGAAAGAGTGAAAAGTGAAAAAAATGAGTTGCTTTCACTCTCTGAGAAAGAAATCTCCCTCATCCAGCGTCTCGCCGCTTTCGGCACGGCTGTGGCTCAGGCGGGTTCCGACTACAACGTCAGCGTCATTGCCAACTACTGCTACGATCTGGCTAAGGAGTTCAATGGCTTCTACCATGACTTCGCCATCCTGAAGGAGGAGAATGAGCAGAAACGTCTTGTCCGACTTGCTCTCTGTGAAACGGTTGCCAAGGTCATTAAGACGGGTATGGGTCTCTTGGGCATCGAGGTGCCCGAAAGGATGTAAATTAATATCTATATCATTGGCTGCACTTGTAAATCCTCCCGACTACCGTCATGATACGGTGTTGCCACTGCCTTTAGCGGTGCCAGCGGATGCGATAGCCGTGGATGCCGCTTGTAGCGGCAATCCAGGGCCAATGGAGTATCGGGGTATCTACTTGAAGACGGGACAAGTGATCTTTCACTATGGTCCCGTGCATGGTACGAATAATATCGGGGAGTTCTTGGCTATCGTTCACGCCATGGCACTGTTGAAGCAGAAGGGTTTGTCGATGCCGGTCTATAGTGACAGCCGAACGGCCATTATCTGGGCAACGAAACGTAAGGCCAAGACAACGCTGGAGCGTACTCCCGAGAATGAACCGTTACTGCAGCTTGTGGCACGTGCAGAGCGATGGCTGCAACAAAATGGACTCCCCTTCCCGCTCATCAAGTGGGACACCGACAATTGGGGTGAGATACCTGCGGACTTTGGGAGAAAATGAATTTCTGGTTTCATGATTCTGGTTTCAAGTTTAAGTATATATAAGGTTTAATGAAAGAGTTTTTGAAAGTCCTTCGCCGTTTTGCCTTGCCCTACAAGGGGTATATGATCGGATCTGTCTTTGCCAACCTCCTGTCGGCAGTGCTCAACGTATTCTCGTTCATGAGCATTATCCCTATGTTGCAGATGCTCTTTGGCATGGACACCACGGCCTACACATTCCGTCCCTGGCAGTTGGATGGCATTAAGGACATCACCGTCAACAACCTCTACTACTATACCTCGGTGCTCATTGATCAGTACGGTCATCGTGACACATTGCTGCTCATCGGCATCATGCTATGTGTTGCCACATTTTTCAAGACCGCCAGCTATTTCGTGGCCTCGGCGGTGATGGTGCCTCTGCGCACTGGCATCGTTCGTGACATTCGCGTCATGGTTTTCGACAAGGTGTTGCACCTACCATTGGCCTTTGTGAACGACGAACGTCGCGGCGATATCATTGCCCGCATGAGTGGTGATGTCACCGAGGTGGAGACGTCCATTACGTCGTCGCTGAATATGCTGATCAAGGATCCGATACTCATCATCTTCTACTTCTGTACTCTCATCTTCGTGTCGTGGGAGCTGACGCTGTTCACGGTGCTCGTCATGCCTGGACTCATCTGGCTTATGGGTGCCATCGGGCGTAGGCTCAAGGCCAAGAGTCTCTATGCGCAGTCGAAGTGGAGCGAGACGATGAGTCAGCTCGATGAGATGCTTGGAGGACTCCGCATCATCAAGGCTTTCATCGCTGAGAACAAAATGCTGTCGCGCTTCCGTCGCGTCAACGACGAGTTCCGCGATGCCAGCAACCGTGTGGCTATCCGTCAGGCTTTAGCTCACCCCGTGAGCGAGTTCCTGGGTACGTGTGTCATCGTGTTGGTGTTGTGGTTCGGTGGCACGCTCATCTTTGGTGAGCATTCACCGATTGACGCGCCGACGTTCATCTTCTACATGATTATCCTCTACAGCACACTTGATCCGCTGAAGGAGTTCGCTAAGACAACGTATCAGATTCCCAAGGGTTTAGCATCCATGGAACGCATCGATAAGATACTGAACACGGAGAACCCCATCCGCGAGCCAGAGCATCCCGTAGCGATCAATGGTATTCTGGACGGTATCGTCTTCCGCGATGTCCATTTCTCCTACGCCAACAATCCCCAGGAGGTCATTCACGGCGTGGATCTCACGGTGCCGAAGGGCAAGACCATCGCTCTCGTTGGGCAATCTGGCTCAGGCAAGAGCACACTCGTTGACCTCATCCCGCGTTACCATGATGTGACAAGTGGTGAGATTCTCATTGATGGTGTCAATGTCAAGAACTTCCACATTCATGACCTGCGTGCCCTCATCGGAAATGTCAATCAGGAGGCGATCCTCTTTAACGACACGTTCTTCAACAACATCGCCTTTGGCGTTGAGAATGCCACAATGGAGCAGGTCATCGAAGCGGCCAAGATTGCTAATGCACATGAGTTCATCCTACAGAGCGAACAGGGTTACAACACTTTTGTCGGCGACCGCGGCTGTCGGTTGAGTGGTGGTCAGCGTCAGCGCATCTCTATTGCTCGTGCCATTCTGAAGAATCCCCCCATCCTCATCCTCGATGAGGCCACCAGTGCCCTTGACACTGAGAGCGAACGTCTCGTGCAGGAAGCCTTGGAGCGTCTGATGAAATCGCGCACTACGATAGCTATTGCACATCGCCTCTCCACCATCAAGAACGCCGATGAGATCTGCGTACTGCACGAAGGTTGTATCGTGGAACGCGGCTCACACGAGCAGCTCATCCAACTCGGAGGCTACTATAAACACCTCCATGATATGCAGCAGCTCTGAAAAAAGGAGGGGTACACGTCGCGATGTGTACCCCTCCTTTTTTCAGAGCTGATGATTTACTTCACCACTTTCTTACCATCCTTGATATACACGCCCTTGCGAGCTGCATTGCTGCGGCGACCGCTGAGGTCATAGATGACGGCGTTGTCGGTGGATTTCTTGACATCGGCGACGCCAACGGCGGCGAGGCTGATGATGTGGACGTTGAGGGTGTACTGACGGAGGTTGCCTTCGACGTCGCGCTGGATGGCGAGTCTCACGGGCAGATTGAAGTCAGGAGTGATCTCGATGCCTCCGTCGTTGTCAAGTTTGAACTCCACGTCGTTGCCTACGGCACCTGGGCTGGCATAGATGGAGAAGGCTGTGGACGAGGTGTTGAAGTAGCCGTTGTTGTCGATGGCGATACCCTCATTCGGAATCTGCGGGTCGCTCCATGTGCCATCGGAGGTGATGGCTGCGATGCACTGGCCGCTGAGCAGAGCGGTGACGTCTTCAACGCCCATGGCCTGGACGGCATCGGTGAAATCGACGACGATGACCTCATGCTCGGTGTCGGGGTCGGCGATGAGGGTGATGTCTTTCTTGCCCACTTCTTCATATTTGACAACGTCGCCGAGTATGAGTTTGAGATGAACCGTAACCATTTTCCCTGTTTCTGTGTTGACAAGGAAA
>CAJORF010000062.1 GCA_905236985.1 uncultured Bacteroidaceae bacterium
GAGCCGTTCTATCCGCGTTTCAGCCGCGAAGTGCTGGAAGCTTGTCTGAAGGACTTCGAGCTCTCGACAGACCTGAAGCTCAATGCGCTGTCGATGGGACAGAAGAAGAAGGTGTTTATGAGTTTCGCCCTTGCCGCCAATACGAAGCTGTTGCTGATGGACGAGCCGACCAACGGACTCGACATTCCCTCGAAGTCACAGTTCCGCAAGGTCGTGGCCCAGTATATGACAGAAGACCGCACGCTCATCATCTCCACCCATCAGGTGCACGATGTGGAGTCGCTCTTAGACCACATCCTCATCCTGAGTCAGCAGAAGCTTTTGCTTGATGCCAGCGTGGCAGACATCCAGACCCAGTACACGTTTGAGTATCGTACGCCAGACCAGATGGAGGACGCACTCTATGCCGAGCCTTCGCTGCAGGGTAATGCCGTCATCGCTCCCCACCGGGAGGACAGCCCTGAGACACAGGTGAATCTCGAACTGCTCTTCAACGCTGTAACTCAAGGAAAGATCTAAGGAGGACTGACGTATGATACAGTTTAATTTCAAAAGATTCAGCAAACTGGCGCGCTGGTCGCTGACCAACGACAGGGGTTTCTATCTGAAGAACTTCCTAAATGTGTTCGTGGTCTTTACACTGTTGTTCCTTTGCTTTACAACGAATTTCGTCAAAATCAATGGTCACGGACAGAACTATGGTCCCTGTTGTTTTGCAGCATTCATCATGTTTATGATTACGATCATCACCGGACCCAGTTGGATGTTCTCGAGCATGAAGAGCGAGCACGAGCGTCGGGCGTTGCTGATGCTGCCGGCCTCGAACCTTGAGAAGTACCTGATGCGCTACAGCACGTGGCTCCTGCTCCTACCCCTTTACATCGTAGCCTTCTTTGCAGCCGACCTGATTCAGTACGTGGTGAACGTGTTGTTCGGACACAATGGCGTGATGTTTGTGACGACCGCGATGAAGGATATTGTGAATGGTTTCATAAGGGGAATTAGTCCTGAAGGCGATTTTACGTTTAGCAATCGCCAATGGAGAATCCTGCATGCCTTGATTGCCGTTTACCTCTGGATACACTCATTCTATGCATTGGGAGGAACGTTCTTCCGTTCGCACAAATATGCGTGGGTGCTGACAACGGTCACCTTCATCGTGCTCACTATGTTGTTGATATGGGTGACGCCAGACTCGTCGAATGACCTCGACAGGGTTTCTGTGCACGAACTCGTCATCTGGGATGTCATCCATGGAGCCTGGTTCCTGCTTAACTTCTGGCTGTCGTACAGATGTTTCTGCCGTCAGCAGGTCATCGGTAAGTTTGTGAACCTATGAAAATGATTTTAGTAAGAGGGGAAATTTGAATTGCAGGCTTTGAAACTTATATTGCAAGCTTTGCAATGTACATTTCGAACTTTGCAACATACATCTCAAACTTTGCAATAGAAAATAGAATTAAAGGAAATAAAAAATATGAATAGTTTTAGTATAAATAGATTCTGGAGAGCGTTCTGCTGGGTGGTGAGTGTGAACTTCCGTCGGCTGATAGGATGGACGCTGGGCTATAGCCTGATTACCATCCTTTGTGAACTGATATACTGGAAGATTCGTGAAGGACATCCTACTGTAAGCATCGTGCATGGTATTGCTGAGTTTTTTACAGTTTTCATCATTATCGCCATCGGCATAGGCTTGAGTCTGATATTCTATGACCTGAACAAGAAACCCAGACGCGAGGCTTACCTCATGTTGCCAGCTTCTAACCTGGAGAAGTTTCTCTCGTCGGTATTCTACTGGACGGTGATATGGACGGCAGGTGTTCTGCTTTCGTTCGCGGTGGGCGATACGCTGAGAATGATCTTCCGCAGTTTGGCTTACGGTGACGAGTGGTTATCGGCGATACCTGTGATAGTGGAGAATGTGAATCCTTTTGTGAATTCTTCCCTGTACAGATTCGATCTGTTGTATACTGTTATGAAAATCATTACTGTGACCACGTTCCTGTTATGGCTCCATTCGCTCTATCTACTTGGCGGGACTTTGATGCGCAGATATGCTTTCGTGGTTTCGAGTGTGCTATTTATACTATGTGTGATAGCGCTCGGCAAGACGATGAGCTATTTCAATCTATCCATGTTCAAAATGGATTGGGGTGAAGTAGATAACCAATATGTCTCAAGTGAGGTCGGTACGATTACCTATATGCTTTGTATCTTGATGCCGTTGGTGGCCTGCTTCAACTACTGGGCTTCGTACCATGTCTTCAAAGGTTTTCAGTTAATAACAAATAAATGGACTAATTATGACATTCTCAAACGATAAACCCATTTACATCCAGATGGCAGACCGTCTTTGCGACGAGATTCTCTCTGGTAAGTATCAGGACGACGACCGCATTCCGTCCGTACGAGAGTATGCCGTGCTGTTGGAGGTGAATACCAATACGGCTGTGAAGGCTTACGAACAATTGGCACGTGAGGAGATCATCTACAACAAACGTGGACTGGGCTACTTCGTGACGAAAGGTGCGAAGAAGCAGATCCTCAAGGCCCGTAAGAAGGAGTTCATGAAGGAGCGCCTGCCGGAGTTCTTCCGTCAGATGCACCTGCTCGACATCAGCATCGATGACGTTGCAGAAGCCTATAAAAAGCTTACTGAATGTTAAAGTGTAACCATACGTCGGTTCATTCGTCACAAAACGGTGCAGAATATCCCAAAAGTTTTGGAGGTCGTGCAACTTTTTGTACTTTTGCAGCGTCAAAACAACAGAACTAAGTTAAATCAAAGGTATTAAGATTGTTTTCATGATACATTTACAAGACATCAACAAGACCTATTTCGGTGCGCAGCCGCTTCATGTGCTGAAGGGCATTTCGCTCGACATCGCGAAAGGAGAGTTCGTCTCCATCATGGGTGCCTCGGGCTCAGGTAAGAGTACCTTACTGAATATATTAGGTATTCTCGACAACTACGATTCCGGCACCTACGAGCTGGCGGGCGTTCCCATCTGGAATCTCTCCGAGCGGAAGGCTGCGGAGTATCGCAACAAGATGATAGGTTTTATTTTCCAAAGTTTTAATCTCATCTCTTTCAAAACCGCCGTGGAAAACGTTGAGTTGCCATTATTTTATCAAGGGGTGTCC
>CAJORF010000063.1 GCA_905236985.1 uncultured Bacteroidaceae bacterium
GATGTAGAAGTTCCAGCGGTAGCTCCAGAACTGCGAGACGGGTGACTGCGGGCCGCCCTCGCAGAAGAGGAGGGTGGGGTATTTCTTCGCTGGATCGAAGTGCGGGGGCTTGATGACCCAGTAGAGGAGGTCTTGGGCGTCAGTGGTCTTGCACCAACGGGGCTCGCAGCTGCCGGGGGCGAGCTGGGAGAGGATGTGGTCGTTCTCGGCGGTGAGGCGGGAGATGGAGAGGCCCTCGTGGGATTGACCCTCGGGAGAACCCTCGGGAACGGTAACCAGATAGAGATCGGCGGGGTGGAAGTAGTCGTGGTGCTCCATAAGGAGGCGGGGGGAGGGATCCTCGGCTGATGCCGAGGGCACGGTGGCCAGGCTGCCCCAGTCGGCCTGAAGGGAGGTGAGCTGGGTGACTTGGCCGTCGAGGTTGGTGCGATAGAGGTTCTCGGTGGCGTGCCAGACACCTATGAAATAGAGGGTATTGCTGTCGTCGGCCCATACGAAGTCATCGACGCTGGAGTCGAAGGATTCGGTGACGTAGCGCTTCTCGCCGCTCTGGAGGTCACAGACGCAGAGACGCTGGCGGTCGCTCTCATAACCGTCGCGGGCCATCGAGAGCCAGGCAACATAGCGGCCGTCGGGGGAGAACTTGGGGTTCAGGTCGTAGCCTACTTGCAGATCCAAGCCTTCGTCTTTGCCAAGTTGGTTGATGGCTTGATGCTTGAGCGTTTTGGTGGGATCAAGCTGTTGGCCGTCGCCATGATAAGCCATAGCAGCACAAGGTTGAATGCCAAACTCCTGACCATTCTTGCAGAGGTTCTTGGTGTGCTCATGTGAGTTGAGGTCGTGTGCTTCGACATCGTAGAGGAAGATGTCAGAGTCGGTGCTTATGCTATAGTCGAGGCCGGTTTTGCAGCGGCAGGTAAAGGCAATGAACTTGCTGTCGGGACTCCAGGCCAACTGCTCGATGCCGCCGAAGGGTTCCATCGGGCATTCGTATGGCTCGCCCTCAAGGATGTCAAATTCTTTGCCGCTCTCCAGATCGAGGACGAAGGGATGGGGTATGCTCTCGACGTAGTGATCCCAATGACGATACATCACGTCTGTGATGACGCGGCCAGTGCTTTTGGGGAGGTCGGCGGGGCGCTCCTGGATGATATCATGATAAGGTACACTCTTGATGATGATGACCTTCTTCTGATCGGGTGAGAAGAGGAAGCCCTCGACGCTGCCGTTGGTCTTTGTGAGCTGCTTGCGCGACTTGCCCTTGGCGGTCATCGTCCAGATCTCGCCCTTGGATGTGAAGGCTATCTTGTTGTCGGTCAGCCAGACAGGGGCACTTCCGAGGCCAAGGAAAAGACCCTCTTCCCGCTTTCCCGTAAGGGCGAGGGCCTCGCTATCGCTCGAGGGCTGCGTGCCAGCCTTCTCCCCTCCGTTGGGGGTGGGGCTGGGGATGTCCCGAACGTAGATGACGCTGTTGCTACGGTCTTCTGGGACGCTGTAGTAGGTCACCTGATAGGCGACACTTTGTCCATTGGGCGAGACGGCATAGGAGCCGATGCGCCCCATAGCCCATAGGGCTTCAGGGGTGAGGGTGTCGCTCTGGAGCTGGATGTCGCTGCGTGTGATGAGCGATTGGCGTTCGTGTTGGCAGGCAGTCATGGTGGTGATGACCAGTAATAAGAGTGCGATTCGTTTCATAGTTTTCTATTTGTTTTTTTGTTGGCGTTGCTGTTCCTCGGCCATCTTCTGGAGTGCTTCGAGGCGAGCAGCCATACCAGATTGTTTCTTGGGGTTGTTGGCGTTCTTGGCCTTGTAGGCTTCCAACTGCGCAAGGAGCTTCTTGTCATCGGTCGTTTTGCGTAGGAACCACATGATGAGGATGCTGGTGAAGCCGGAGAGGAAGTAGTAGTAGTTCAGACCTGAGCTGTAGGTGTTGAACATGAAGAAGAACATGAGGGGCATGAGGTACATCATCCACTTCATCATCTTCATGCTTTGTTCCTGTTCGGGTGACATGACGGCATTCTGCTGCTGCTTCATCGAAATCCAGGTGTTGGCGACCTGCATGACGCAGAAGAGTACGCAGAAGATGCTGAGGTGGTCGCCGATGAGCCAGAGGTCCTTGTTCCAGCGGATTACGTCGTCGTATGCCGAGAGGTCATCAGCCCAGAGGAAACTCTGGCCGCGCAGCTCGATGGCGTTAGGAACGAAGTTGAAGAGGGCAATCCAGATAGGCGCTTGGATCAGCATCGGCAGGCAGCCGCCCATAGGTGAGACGCCATATTGCGAGTAGAGCTGCATCATCTCCTGCTGCTTCTTCATGGCATCCTCCTGCTTGGGATATTTAGCGTTAAGCTGGTCGATTTTGGGCTTGAGGACGCGCATGCGGGCGCTGGCCAGATAGCTCTTCTTGGTGGCGGGATAGACGAGGGCCTTGACGATGAGCGTCAGCAACAGCAGCACGAGTCCCATGTGAAGGCCGAAGCCCTTGAGCCAGTCGAAGAGATAGATGATGAACCAACGGTTGATCCACCGCACGATAGGCCATCCGAGATAGACGAGGTCTTCGAGCTCGAGATCCTTAGAGGTGTTGAGGCTGAGGCCGTTGTGTGCTTTCAGCGTGTGGAAGTCGTTGGGGCCGAGGTACATCTGCAGCTGCGTGGGTTGAGCACCTGTGGGGTCGAAGGCGGTTTGTAGGGAGGCTTCGTAGTTTTTCAGGTAGCCTTGGCCTTTCTTATAGACTTGCGACTTGAGATGGGCGTTGTTAAACTGTTGCTGGCTGATGAGCACGGCAGAGAAGAATTGGTTCTTGAAGGCCACCCAGTCGAGAGGTTCCTCGATGTCTTCCTCACTGTCGGAAGTCTCGCTGAGGTAGTCGGTGCCTCCGTCGGCTTCGTGATAGCGGATGCAGGCGTAGCGGTTCTCGAAGTCGAAGCCTTTCTCAAGCTGGCGGGCGCGGTCGTTCCACTGGATGTCGAGGGTCTTCATCGAGGGGGTGAAGAGGTCGGAGATGCCGTTGGCGCGGACGATCATATCGACCATGTAGGCGTCAGGACGGAGGGTGTATTCAATGTCGAGGGAGCCGGAGGCGAGGGGGAGGCGGAGGAGAAGGGAAGAACCCTCGGGAGAACCCTCGGGAACCGTAACAGAGCCCTCGGGAGCCGTAACAGGCTCCTCTGAATTTCCCTGTGAGGGGAGACTTTCATCTCCGCTTGCTTTCACAGTGCCAGACAATCCGGAGGTCTCCCCTCCATTACGGGAGGGGGTGGGGTTGGGTCTGTTAACGACTTGGAAATAGAGGTCGCGGGTGACGATGTTCTCCTGCTTGGTGGCGAGGGAGAGGATCATCTGGGCATCCTTCTTGGTGAGGAGGCGGACGGGTTCTTTCTGCTGGTCGTTGTAGTTCTTGAGCACCGCTTCCTCGATGACACCGCCGTGGGTGTTGATGGTGACGCTGACAAGGTCGTTCTCGAGGGTGATGAGCTGCTCAGTGCCTTGTGAGGCGGCGAAGAGCAGGCTGGCGGAGTCGCGGGGTGCAGGGGTGACCGAAGCTGATGCTTCGGGAACTTCGGTGGAGTTGGGAAAACGAGCGGCCTCTGCCTTCTCGGCTTCTGCCTGTTGGAGGGCGGCAATGGAGTCGCGTTCGCGTAGTGCTTTGAGTTGTGCCTCGCTGGGACGGCTGTACCATGTGTAGCCGAAGATCACGATGGCCATGAGGACTAAACCTTGGATTGTCTTTTTATCCATATTGTAATTTTACGATTTTACGATTTCACGAATTGATGCTTGGAAATGTCGTATGGGATTTACGATTGGGGTTTATGATTGAGCTAATCCGTTATTGATTGTTTCGATGTAGCTGAGGAGCTCTTCACGGCCTTGCTTGGTCTCGGAGGAGGTGATGAAGTGGGGTGGGAGGGAATCCCAGTCTTTGGCGAGGCGTGCGAGATAGGCGTTGATGTTATTGTTGAGGGCTTGCTTGGAGAGCTTGTCGGCTTTCGTGAAGACGATGCTGAAGGGGATTCCGCTCTCGCCGAGCCACTGTATGAACTCAAGGTCGATGAGTTGGGGCTCATGACGGCTGTCGATGAGCACGAAGAGATTGGTGAGGCTCTCGCGTTGGAGAATGTATCCAGAGATCATCTGTTCGAGCTTGGTGCGCTCTGTCTTGCTTCGCTTGGCGAAGCCGTAGCCGGGGAGATCGACGAGGTACCAATCGTTGTTGATGATGAAGTGGTTGATGAGCAGGGTTTTGCCTGGTGTGGCGGAGGTCTTGGCCAGCTTCTTGTTGCCCGTCAGCATATTGATGAGGCTGGACTTGCCGACATTGGAGCGTCCAATGAAGGCATACTCTGGCCGTTGATGCTCAGGGCATTGGGAGATGGTGGCACTGCTCTTGACGTATGTGGCGTACTTGATGGGCATAGGGGGTAGATCGTTCGTTTAACGTTCAAGCGTTGAGATGTCAGAATTCATAGTTGATGCCGAGCGACAGGAATTCCTGGAACATCCAGTGCGTCTCCTTGGCACTATCCTCGGTGAGGTTGCCGTCCTCGTCCTTTTTGAGGTTGTAGTACTTCGAATCGTCGTAGCGCGGATAGAGGAAGATCTTGGCACTGAGGTACTTGTTGATGGTGAAGTTGAAGGTGTGCTCGTTCTCTATGAGGGTCGATTTGAAGTTGGTGAACCAGTAGAATCGCGATGACCACTTGATGTCCTTCGTGATTTGGTAGTCGAAGGTGAACTGGACATTGGGACCCCAGTTGTGGCGTGCATTGTATCCCTCGGGCATTCCGAAATCCTTGCGTGCGATGCTATCAACTTTCACGTAGGTGATGACGTAGGAGAGCGGTGCCAGCTTGAGTGTTCCCTTGAAGCGTTTCTTCTGGATGGAGAAGTCCATACCGATGGACGAGCGGACGTAGAGGGGAGAGAGGAAGGTGGAGTTCACGATCTCGGTGTTGCCCTTGTAACCGTGGTAGGGCTGCGACTGAAGCTGTAGTTGAGCGGCGTAGTTCCAATTGCCAATGGCCTTGATGCCGAGGTTTGAGGTGAAGCGCAGGAGGTTGTCGGTCGGTCGGAACTTAGGCACGCTGTTTTCGGTGGTTTGGAATCCAAGACGTGCCTCGAACTTATTGCCTAACTGCACTTTACGCTTATTGTCAAAGTTGGCTTCAACTGTCAGCAGGGCAAGCATAGCATAGCTGTTGAGACCGCCCTTGTACCAGTTTTTGGAGAGATAGGTTTGTGTGAATTGGAGTCCACCGTTACCCTTGAAGGACCAGAAATTGGGGCGTTTGACCTCAGGCTCGACGGCTTCGACGACCACATCCGGCACTTCCTCGACGACCGTCGTAGCCAGCTTCTTTTCCTCGACAATGGGCTGTTCGAGGTCAGAACGCACGCTCCCCGCCTCGGTCAGCTCGGCCTGTGTGGCTGTGAAGAGCTGTGGGAAGTGGGCGTAAGCGTAGCTGAGATAGGCGTTCGAAGCCTCGTTGAGCAGTAGCTGATGGTCGTCGGTGCTGCCGAGTGAGGGCAGTGTAGAGTTGTTGAGACGTGCTGCGGGCTGTCTCATCTGCTGCTTTAATGCGCTGTTAAACAGAGTGCCAGGCCCCATGATGTGGAAGAGGAAGGGGCTCGGAGCAGTCGTTGTCTTAGCGCTCGAAGAATAATGGCTGACCAAAGCGTTCAGTGAATCGGTGTAGTTCGAAATGATACTGTCAGGTACGGTGCTGTTTTTGGGCGAGATACGGTTCTCGGCGCGTGCCTGTAGCGACAAGGCCAGCAGAGCTGTCAGTAGAAATAGGGTGTTACGCATAGTCGTAAGGGTTAAATTTGCGCGCAAAGTTACATAAAAAATGCGAAATGGAACGATTTTCGAGGCCGTATTGCGTCTTTTTTATGAATAAGGTGTAGTTTTTGACATTTCTTGTGGCAGAATGAGGCATTTTATGTACTTTTGTGGCATGAAACTGATTGTTGACAGTGGTTCCACGAAAGCTACTTGGGTGTGGCTTCGTGAGGGAATGGCTGATGTCGCCGTCGATACGATGGGCATCAATCCCGTTCGTGATCGTGCCGAGGACATCGAGCGCATCGTGGAGGGTGTGGCAGCCACGCTCTCTTCCTACGCGGCGGTGGATGTTTCGAAGCTCGTTGGTGTTCTTGTTGATGAGGTTTATTTCTATGGCGCAGGTTGCATCGCGCCCTTCAAGGAGGCTGTCGAGGCATCGTTGCGTCGCCATTTTTCTGATGCAAAAGTCTTCGTGGAGACCGATCTCCTGGGAGCTGCCCGGGCGTTGTTTGGACTTAGAGAAGGGATTGCATGTATCCTCGGAACAGGCTCGAACTCATGCTACTATGATGGGAAAAATATCGTCAGCAATGTGCCGCCGTTGGGCTGGATTCTGGGCGATGAGGGCAGTGGGGCTGTGTTGGGAAAGACACTGGTCGGCGACTTGCTGAAGGGGCAGCTCGGCGAGGAGCTGAAGGAGGCTTTCCTTGAGCACTTCGACTTGACACAGGCCGACATCATCGACCGCGTCTATCGTCAGCCGCTGCCCAACCGCTTCTTGGCTTCGTTGGTGCCGTTCATTGTGGCGCATCGCGACGATGAGGGCATCCACGCCCTGCTCGTCCACGCCTTCCGCTCGTTCTTCCGCAGGAATGTGGCGGCCTACGGTGGAAAAAATTCCCTCGTTGGCTTCGTCGGGGGCATTGCAGGCCAATTTGAGAATGAACTGCGCGAAGCTGCTGAGGATGAAGGATTTAAGGTGGGAGCCGTAATAAAACGCCCCATCGATGAGATTGTGGCCTTTCATCGGGCATAAAATGTGTTTTTTATACATCTTTTCGTCCGTAAAGACACAAAAAATGGGTACAGAAGAGTCCGTTTTGGATGAAAAATGATGAAAAAATAGCGGAAAAACGCTGAAATATGCTATATAACATAAAAATTTTGGTACAACGTATCGCGTTTGCCATTACCTTTGCAGCGTTATCCTGAAATAAACAATCTTTTTACCTTAAACGGACTAATACCTAAAGACTGAAGCAATAGGGTCGCTGCGAAGCGGCCCTTTTGTTGTTGATAGATGAGAATTTTGGGTTTATTTGTGGCGATTTCTTGGCTTTTTCAATCAAAAAGCGTACCTTTGTGGCGATTTTTTAATGCTCAGACGCTCAACCTCTAATATTTTCAGCATCATGAAACAGGGTTTTGACAACGAAAAATACCTCCGCATACAGTCGGAGCACATCAAGGAACGCATCGCGCAGTTTGGCGACAAGCTTTACATGGAGTTCGGCGGCAAGCTCTACGACGATTTTCACGCCTCGCGCGTTCTGCCTGGTTTCCAACCCGATAGCAAGTTGCGGATGCTGATGCAGCTGAAGGACGATGCAGAGATCATCATTGTCATCTCGGCAGAGGACATTGAGCGTAACAAGGTGCGCGGAGACATCGGCATCACCTACGATCAGGACGTGCTGCGCCTGCGCGATGTGTTCACCCAGCGCGGCCTGCTGGTCAGTTCGGTGGTCATCACCCACTTCAACGGCCAAGCCTCGGCCAAGGCTTTCCGTGAGCGTTTGGAGCGTCTCGGAGGCGTGCACGTGTATTACCATTATCTGATAGAGGGCTACCCCACCAACGTGGAGCTCATCGACTCCGACGAGGGCTTTGGCAAGAATGATTTCGTGGAGACGACGCGACCGCTCGTCGTGGTGACGGCTCCTGGGCCTGGCAGCGGTAAGATGGCCGTGTGCCTCAGTCAGTTGTGGGGCGAGAACCGACGCGGCGTGAAGGCTGGTTACGCCAAGTTCGAGACCTTCCCCATCTGGTCAATACCCTTGAAGCACCCGGTCAACGTCGCCTACGAGGCTGCTACAGCTGATCTGAACGACGTGAACATGATCGACCACTTCCACCTCGAAGCCTACGGCAAAACGACGGTCAACTACAACCGCGACATCGAGATTTTCCCCGTCTTGAACGCCATTTTCGAGTCGATCTACGGCGAGAGCCCCTACAAATCGCCAACGGATATGGGCGTGAACATGGCAGGCTTCTGCATCTCCGACGATGAGGTGTGCTGTGAGGCTTCGAAGCAGGAGATCATTCGCCGCTACTACGCCGCCTTGGGCGAGATGGTTGACGGCAAGAAGAGCAACGAGGAAGTGAACAAAATCGCGCTGCTCATGCAGCAGATGAAGCTCAACACGGCTTATCGTTCGACCACCGTAGCGGCCTACCAACGCCGTCTGCAGAGCGGTAATCCTGCGGCTGCCATCGAGTTGGAGGACGGCACCATCATCACCGCCGACACCTCCGATCTGCTCGGTCCCTGTGCCGCCCTGCTGCTCAATGCCACGAAGTACCTGGCAGGTATCGACCATTCGCTGAAGTTGATTCCGCAGGACATGATTGTGCCCATTCAGCGCATGAAAACATCGATGTTGCACGGAAATAACCCCCGTCTGCACACCGATGAGGTGCTCATCGCCCTCGCCGTCCTCTCCCAACACGACGAAAATTGCCGCCGCGCGCTGGACACATTGCCGCAGTTGGACGGCTGTCAGGTTCATGCCACCGTCTTGCTCGGCGAGGTTGACCGCAAGATTTTCAAGAAGTTAGGCTGCGGCCTGACGTGCGACCCCGTGAAGAAGGGGTAGGCTTTTTCACGCGGGCTGTCGCATTGCGCACTGCGACCGTTCGCGCGGGCTTGAGCGTCTATTCGTGTGGCCACTTACGACTATTCGCTGTCAGCCTTGCCTTTGCGAGTGCAAAGGTACTACATTTCTGCGGCAATGCCAAATCTCGGGCATCCAATTGGAGCCATTTTCAGCACCAATTCACGCGATTTTCAACCATCGGAGCAACATCCAGCGCGGTCATTTTGGTCATGGTCATTTTGGTCAAAATCGTTTTTCACTTGTCAAAAAATACCACTATATAATAATATATATATTATAATATATATATTATTATATAGTGAGCAAATTGCCGAATCCAAAATTCATTTTGACCAAAATGACCATGACCAAAATGACCACAATCAACGTCTCGCTTTCACATTATTTATCAGTCATAAAACACAAAGCTTCAGAAAAAAGAATTAACTTTGCGGACGAAAACAAGAAACAATATTGAACATCCATGTACTTCCTTTTTCACACGCGCTCGGCTTTGCCGCTTGACACTTCAAGAATAGCCACGAATGGTTCCATATAATTGTCCATGAATTATTTATGATATATTAATGTACCCATTTATGGACATTCGTGTAAAAATAGAAAACAAAGAATCTAATAACATTATAAATTGATATTGACATGAAAAAAAGGTTTATTTGTAGCGCTCGTGGCGCTGATCATGTGCTTCGTCACGGGCGAGGCTTACGCTTACGATTTCGCTGTGGAGAATGCTGATGGCGTAACGATTTATTATAATTATTTCAATGAGGGAAGGGAGTTGGAGGTGACGTATTATAGTAATATTGGTGATTATGCCTACAAAGGCTCCGTCGTCATTCCAGAGGAAGTGACCTTTATGAACAGGACGCGAAAGGTGACGAGCATTGGAGGGGGTGCGTTCTATAATTGCTACGGCCTGACCTCCGTAACCATCCCCAACAGCGTGACGAGCATTGGATACAGGGCGTTCGATGGTTATTACCTCGAATCTGTCATTTCGTTGATTGAAGAGCCGTTTGCAATTGAAGGAAAGGCAAGTGGTGATAGAACTTTCAGCCTGAACACCTTCAATAATGCCACGCTCTATGTGCCTGCAGGCACCATAGATAAATATAAAGCGACAGAGGGCTGGAAAGATTTCTTGTTTATTGAAGAAGGTGATGGTGGAGGAATAACACCTGATCCTGGACCAACGCCAGAAACGAAGGTGTGTGCGAAGCCGACGATACATTATCAGAATGGGCAGTTGTCGTTCAAGTGTGCGACGGAGGGGGCTGAGTTTAAATATGATATTAAGGACAGCGACGTGACGTACGGCAGTGGCAGCACGGTTAACCTCCATGTCAGCTATCACATCAGCGTCTATGCCACGCACGAGGGTTACACCAACTCCGAAACAGCCACTGCAACCCTCTGTTGGATAGACGTTGAGCCGCAGAAGGAGGGGATCACGGATGATGCGGATGCGGTGACGGAGGTCAAGGCGATGTCGGTGCTGATACAGAGCGAAGGCAATGGGCTGACGATTGAAGGGGCCGAGGCAGGCACGACGATCAGGGTCTATGACCTCAGCGGCAGGCTCATCGGCAACACCATAGCTGTCGAAGGGGCTACGAGGGTGAACGTGGCAGCAGCGGCAGAGAAGGTGGTTGTCGTGAAGGTGGGCGAGCGGAGTGTGAAGGTGGGCGAGCGGAGTGTGAAGGTGAGAAGGTGAAGGCGAGATGGCGGGATGGCGAGATGTCGAAATGGCGAGATGTCGAAAAGAAAAGGAAATAAAATCAATTTAAAAAAAAGAAATCGATGGAAATCAGGAAATTCGGATATTATTGGCTTGACACGTGGGTGATGGCTAACGTGATACAGCTGGCGACGCAGGATTTCTGCTTGCGCTTCCTGAATCAACGTAACGACCCCTGCGGACGTCAGTTTGACCAGATGACGCAGGCGGCGCGGTCGGCTCCGGCCAACATCGCTGAGGGCAATTCGCGCCATTCCACATCGCGGGAGACGGAGATGAAGCTGACGGATGTGGCGCGTGCGAGCCTGGCAGAACTCGCCAATGACTATCTGAATTGGATTATGTTGCACGGTCAGGCACCCTGGTCGATGGCGTCGCAGGAGTATAAGGCTGTCAACGCCATCCAGCTCGACCAGCCAATGTACAGGGACGATGTGCAGCATCTGAGCAGCCTGCATATCCTGTCGCAGAAACATAAGTTCGATGCGTGGCTCAGTGGCGACAACTCCCTCCTGGCTGCCAACTGCCTGCTGGTGCTCTGCAACCGCCTCATTCAGATGCTTCGCCGTCAGATAGAGCATCTGCTCGATGACTTCAAGGAAGAGGGCGGTTTCACAGAGGGACTCACTGCCGAGCGCCTCGCCCATCGCGCTGAGAAGAGCCGCCAAGCCGACGCTCCCACCTGTCCCGTCTGTGGCAAGCCCATGATCAAGCGGGTGGCGAAGAAAGGCATCAACTCAGGCAGGGAGTTCTGGAGCTGCAGCGGATACCCGGAGTGCAATGGGACGAGGAATATCATGTGATTTTCGAGGTTTCGAGATGGCGAGGTTTCGAGATGTTGAAATGTCGAAATGACGAAATGTCGGGATGTCGAAATGACGAAATGCCGAAATGTCGAAATTGTGATGTGCCTGTCTTTCAGGCACATCTTTTTTTGTCAAAATTTTCTTTGAAAAAAGTGGGCGTTTCATGTGGTTTATTTGAGAGAAAATCGCTATCTTTGCAGCCAGATTGCCGAGATGAGAAGCATGGCTGCGTGGAGGCGAGGATAGCGGACTGATTTCATTTTACCTATATAGATTGTTATGGACATCAATACTACCGAATTAGACTTTATCACAGACAAGTTGACGGCGGCGCTCACGCGACCGCTGGAGGAGCGGATTGCTCAGTTGGAGAACGATAACCGGCAACTGCAGGAAGTGCTGAAACAAAGTAATGAGGCGCTGGCGATGCAGAGCATGACACTGGCGGCACAGGACATGAAGATTCAGGAACTGATGGCCGAGCTGCAGCGCTCGCGCGAGGAACAGCAGCAGGAGATGAATGTGTGGGTGTATAATCAGTACATCCCGCTGTCGAAGCCTGCCACACAGGCCTATGTGGTGAGCCTCACGGACAACCACGACCGCGCTTTCCTGTCGCATTTCATCATGCACACGCTGCCCAAGGATGCTCCGCGACAGCTCACCGACGAGGTGACGCAGATGACGCAGCTGCCA
>CAJORF010000064.1 GCA_905236985.1 uncultured Bacteroidaceae bacterium
CCAGATGGTGGAATTGGTAGACACGAGGGACTTAAAATCCCTTGGCCAGTGATGGCCGTACGGGTTCGATTCCCGTTCCGGGCACTAAACCAAGAATCGACAGATTCTCCACGACTAACTAACCTCAGACAAATTCCGATATGAAACAGCATCTTTTTTTGAGTAAAGCTTTTGCTTCACTCCAGTTTGTTATTGTATTTGTCATTTCATTCTACGCCCCTCACTCCAACGCGCAAACCCTACCGACGTTCAGCACGGATGATGCCGAGTCATGGTATATCATTCAGTTCCGCAACGGCGAGGCCGCCTTACAGGACATGGGCGAGGAGGCCAACTTGCAGACGGTGGCGATTAACAAGCATAGCGATGCCCAACTCTGGAAAATCACGGGAACGCAGTCGAAATGCGAAATCATTAGCAAGGCGGGACGTCACATCTTCTACAACGGCTCACGCTATGCCGCATCGGCCTCCAAGACAGGCAATTTGAAGCTCGTCAAGACTACCAACGGAACCTATGCGCCAGCTTGGGAGATACAGACCACTGCCACCTCTGGCAACTCCATGAACCAATGGGGCGGTGCGGGCGTTGGCAAGGAACTCGGATCATGGAGCGCTGGCGATCCCAACAACCCATTGCTCTTCATCGATCCCGCCACCCTACCCGACCCCGACCCCCTGCCCGCGAAACTCACAGAATGGGCTACGACAGGTCTCAGTTCCTATCGCCCCGAGGAACCGCTGACGCTGTGGTACACAACCCCCGTCACCAAGGCAACGGTCGAAGACCCCTGGATGGAATACGCCCTGCCCATTGGCAACGGACAGCTGGGAGCCATGATCTACGGGGGCATCCGTCAGGACATCGTGCAGTTCAACGAGAAGACACTGTGGACAGGTTCCTCCACCAACTACAATCGCGATGGAGGCTACCAGAACTTCGGACATCTCTACATCGAAGACACCGCCGAACGCTTCAGCACGTCCTCCAGCCAGGGAGTGAAAGAATATGTTCGCACCCTCGACTTGGCCAAAGCCATGGCCACCGCTGAGTGGAAGAACACCGATAGAACCGTCACTTTTCGACGTGAATACCTCTCCTCTGCACCTGATCAAGTCATTGCCGTACACCTCACCGCATCGGAACCAGGTCAGTTGAGTCAGCGCATCTACCTTTGGAACGCGCACAACACTAAAGGTCAGTATTCAGACGGCGAAGGGAGCTTCGCAGGAGCCCTACAGACAGTCAGCTACAACGCCCGCATGAAAGTGGTGGCGACAGGCGGAACGACAACAACCGATGCCGACGGCGTTCATGTCGAGGGAGCTGATGAGATCTTGATTGTCCTTTCTGCCGTGACGGACTATGATCCCATCGCTTCGGGCTTCGTCAGCGGTACTGACCAGCTGGCCGAACGCACAAAGGCGGCCACCAACGCAGCTGCCGCCAAGGGATGGAATGGCATCTATGCCGACCACGTCTCGGACTACAGCCAATTCTTCGATCGCTGCCGTCTCGATCTCGATGGTGCCACCAACGCCAAGCCCACCGACAAGCTCATCACCAACTATTCCACGCTGACCAGCAAGGGTGCTTTGATCCGCTCCAAGGAAGCACGTATGCTGGAATCACTCTATTTCCACTACGGTCGCTACCTGCTCATCACCAGCTCGCGGGGCATCGACCTGCCCAACAACCTACAGGGCATCTGGAACCACAAGAATAACCCGCCCTGGTGCTCTGACATCCATGCCAACATTAACATCCAGATGAACTACTGGCCCGCCGAAATCACTGGTCTCCCTGAGATGCACGAGAAGTACCTCAACTACCTCTATAACATGGCCATCGTGCAACCCGTATGGCGCGACTATGCCACGGGCAACGGCTTTGGTGGACGCTATCTGCACCATACGAAAGGCTGGGCGTGCTACACTGAGAACAATATCTTCGGCTGCTGCACCGACTGGATGGCAGCCAACTACCCCGAGGCCGGTGCCTGGAGCTGCGATCACCTCTGGCAGCACTATCGTTTCACCCTCGACCGCGACTTCCTTAAGAACACCGCCTTACCCGTGATGCTTTCTGCCACAGAGATGTGGATGGAACGCCTGAAGAAAGCCAGCGACGGCACCTGGGAGTGCCCCAACGAGTTCTCTCCCGAGCACGGCCCCGTGGAGAACGCTACAGCCCACAGCCAGCAGATCGTGTGGAACCTCTTCGACCAGACCATTAAGGCCATTGAAGTGCTGGGCACCGATGATGCAGGTGTCTCCGAGAGCTTCCTCACACGCTTGAAGGACAAATTCAAGGACCTCGACACAGGTCTCCACACTGAAGAATACAATGGTCAGACCATTCTCCGCGAATGGAAATACACCGACTTCGCCACGGGCAATGGCGGCGAGATGGGTCACCGCCACCTCTCGCACATGATGGCACTCTACCCCTTCGCCAACCTGCCTGCCTCCAATCCCTACTACGATCCCGCCGTTCGCAGTCTGCTACTGCGTGGTCTGGCATCCACGGGTTGGTCAATGGGATGGAAGATGAACCTCTGGGCTCGCGCGTTGGAGCCTGACCAATGCGTCGAACTTTTCAAACTCGAATTCAAGCACAGCACAAGCTACGGCACCGACCAGTCGAAGGGCGGCGTCTATTACAACCTCTTCGACAGCCATGCACCATTCCAGATTGACGGTAACTTCGGCGTGGCCGCAGGTATGGCTGAGATGCTCCTGCAGAGCCATACTGATACGTTGCAGCTGCTGCCTGCCCTGCCCTACATCTGGACGAAGGGCAGTGTGCGCGGTCTGCGTGCTGTCGGAGGTTTTGAAGTCAGCGAGGAATGGGAGGAGAGCCGCCTCACCAGCGCCACCATACTCAGTCTCGCCAGTCAGCCACTCTACATCGCATACCCTGGTCTCGACGGCTACACCCTCACCGCTGACGGACAACCCGTTGAGGTAGAACGTCCCGCCGCAGATCGCATCACGCTTACTGCAACAGCCTCTGGAACCACTTACATGTTAACTCCTAAGTCCGACGATGACCGCATCGCGCCAATTTCCACCATGCACCCCACCGCCTCTGACACCATCTACGACATCAGCGGGCGCAAGATGGCGAACGACAAGACATCCAACCGTCCGATGCAGAAGGGCGTTTATGTCAAGAACGGACGCAAAGTGGTTAAGGGGAACGCCCCCGACAAGTAAAGGGCCGTGAAGAACAAGTTCAAGAACATACTCTTCCTCATCGGCATCATCTCCGTGATATGGATGGTGTTTTCCTTCGACACCAGTTGGGAGGAGTTGTGGGCAAACCTCATGCACGCTGGCTATTGGCTCGTGGTCATCGTGTTGCTGTGGGTGGTGCTCTATGCCATGAACACGCTCACCTGGTGGCTCATCCTGCGTGAGAGCGGCCCCACAAATCTCAGTTTCCTCCGACTCATGAAGATCACTATATCGGGGTTTGCCCTGAACTCCGCAACGCCCGTGGGATTCCTCGGTGGTGAGCCTTATAAGATCATGGAGCTGACTCCCATTGTAGGCGCGCAGCGGGCTACATCATCCGTCCTGTTGTTTGCCATGATGCACATCTTCACCCATTTCTGGTATTGGGTCACTGCCATCATCCTCTACCTCCTCCTCTACCCCATCGACACCGCCATGGCTATCGTGCTGCCCCTCTCCGCCCTCTTCTGTGCCGCTGGCATCTACCTCTTCCTGCGCGGCTACAGATATGGGATGGTTGTGAAAGGCATACGCCTCATTGGTCATATCCCTGGACTGCGCGGCTGGGCGAAACGTTTCACCTCCTCACACGCCGATGACCTTCAGAAAATCGACCAGCAAATCGCCGAGTTGCATACCCAGAGCCGACGCTCCTTCTACATATCACTGTGCTTAGAGTATGTGGGGCGTATGGGACAATCGCTGGAGATCATGTTCATGCTCGTGCTCTTCGGTGCACCCTGGAGCTGGTTGACCTTTGCCAACAGCATCCTCATCCTCGCTTTCACCTCCCTCTTCGCTAATCTCTTAGGCTTCATTCCCATGCAATTAGGGGGGCGCGAGGGCGGCTTTGCACTTTCCACGGCCCAACTTGGTCTGACAGGCGGCTTGGGGCTTTTCATCTCTATCATCTGCCGCGTCCGCGAGCTCTTCTTTACCAGCATCGGACTCTGGCTGATGAAAATCAACTCCACTTCTGAAACACAGGCATAACCACGTGGATTTGTCAAAGTTTTGACCACTTCAACAAAGTTGAAGAGAAAAATGAATTGCCTACCCACCCTTGCAGCCCGAAACAACGATGTCATCATAAAATCACATCAAAATTTGATGGAGTAAAATATTTGTTCTATATTTGCAGTATCAAACGAAAAAAACATACGATTATAAAACACTTTTTATTACTTATGTGATACACATGTCTCCAGTAATTGCCTATGCACAAGTGGATTATCGCCCCCTGGTAGAAGAAGGCAAGCGATGGACATACGACAACTTCCTATCTGTCCGTCCAGAGAAGAATAACCATTACTATTGGTATGAGCTGAGCGGTGACATCATCCGCGATGTCCCCTGCCCCGCAAATCGTAAATCGTCAAATGGTACATGGTTCGATCTTTCTGAACGTTGCCTAACAGGCAAGCCTACAAAGGGCATCTATATCAAGGACGGTCGAAAGGTGGTGGTGCGCTATACGGCGGAGGAGATGCAGCGCGACGAACGCTAACAGTGCTGCTTGAGATGGTAACAGTAACAGTAAAAACAGTATTTTTCTCCACTTTTCACGCGTGTGCGCGCAGGAACTTTCAACACGATAATATTATTATTTTCTTTTTCCTATATATAAAAGTTTAAAAGTTACTGTTCCTACTGTTACTGTTACACTAAACGCCACCACAAGCGATGCCCGTGATGGCGTTTTCTTCATTCGATGTCCCCGTCCAAGAGGCATAGGGTTCGAGGGCATCGAAGCAGGGGCATTGCATGAGCCTTTCGGCGTTGCGCATTGACATCGATTCTGAAACCCTTAAGGGTTTTGTCCGAAAGCTATAAGGCTTTTTGCGAAAACCCTTAAAGGTTTTGGGTTGAGGCTATAGGACTTTGACTTTACCTGAAATAGGTGGTTCTTCTGCAATTTAGTTGAAAAGCACATGCTCCAATACTAGTTTGTTTTTCAGCAGCTCAATAC
>CAJORF010000065.1 GCA_905236985.1 uncultured Bacteroidaceae bacterium
CGCGGATGACCATATCCTTGATGCGACCGGTCACGCGGTAGTAGCCATCTTCGTCCACGGTACCCAAATCGCCCGAATGCAGGAAACCGTCCTTGTCGATGACCTCGGCCGTGGCCTGCGGATTCTTGTAATAGCCTTTCATGACGTTGAATCCCCGGCAGCACATCTCGCCCTGCACGCCCACGGGACACTCCTCGCCCGTCTCAGGGTCGAGCACCTTCACCTCCACGAAGGGGAAGTCGCGACCCACGGTTGTGCAGCGCTGTTCGAAGGTGTCGGTGAGACACGTCTGCGTCATGCCCGGTGAGCTCTCCGTGAGGCCATAGACGCTGGTGATCGTCATGAACATCTTCTCGCTCACCTGCTTCATCAGCTCCACGGGACACAGCGAACCCGCCATAATGCCCGTGCGCAGCGAGCTCATGTCAAACATATCGAACATCGGATGATTCAGCTCGGCGATGAACATCGTCGGCACACCGTAGAGCGCCGTGCAACGTTCCTTGTGTACGCTGGCCAGCACGACAAGCGGGTCGAATTTTTCCACCATGACCTCCGTGCAGCCGTGCGTCAGACAGTTCATCGTAGCCAGCACGACGCCGAAGCAGTGGAACAGCGGCACGCAGACACACAGCTTGTCCTTCTGCGTGAAGCCCATGTTCTCGCCTGTGATGAAGCCGTCGTTGGCAATATTGTAGTGCGTGAGCATCACGCCTTTGGGGAAGCCCGTAGTGCCTGAGGTATATTGCATATTGCAGACGTCGTGACAATTGACCGAGCTCTTGATGGCGTTCAGTTCCTCATCCTCGATGTTCTGTCCGAGCAGCAGCAGTTCAGCAGTGTTGTACATCCCTCGATATTTCTCCATACCGATGAACACCACATTCTTCATGTAGGGGAATCGCTCGCTGTTCAAATGTCCGCGCTCACACTCGCGCAGCTCTGGCAGCATCTTGTAGGTCATATCTACAAAGTCGCACTCCCAGGTGCCGTCCGTGATGCACAGCGTGTGCATATCCGAGTCTTTGCACAGGTATTCCAGTTCGCTCTGCTTGTAGTTCGTATTCACCGTGACCAGCACAGCACCAATCTTCGCCGTGGCGTACAGGAACGTCAGCCAGTCAGGCACGTTCGTAGCCCAGATGCCCACATTCGAGCCCTTTGTCACACCGATGGCCAGCAAGCCCTTTGCCAGATTATCCACGCGTTCGTTGAACTGCTTCCACGTGAATCGCAGGTTACGGTCGCTATAGACGATATATTCGTGGTCAGGCGTTGTCTCGGCCCAGTGCTCAAGCCACTGACCCAAAGTTCGCTCGGAGAGCTGGAAATCCTTACTCATAACGGTGTTATCCATCTTAATATACAAAACCTTATAACCTTAAAACCTCAAAACGGTATATACACCACTGCTAAAATCTTAGCAGCTTTACCATCTACGCCATGGACGTGGTGCTTGACGATGCTATCATAATAGATGCTGTCGCCCTCGTGAAGAGTGTATTTCTCCTTGCCATATTCAATCTCCACGTCTCCGCTCATGACGTAGATGAACTCCTCTCCCTCGTGGGCGGAGAGCTGGAATGTCTTCTCCTCGGTAGGGTTAATATCGACGATGAACGGTTCCATGTGGCGACCCGTCTTCTGTTTAGCCAGCGGGTGATATTCCATGTGCTTGCGAGCGTCAGCGGCATCATTACTGAAGCTGATGCTGTTGCTCTCTTCGCGCTTCTCAGCCAAGCACACTACAGGTCCCAGCGCATCATTGTCGTCGAGGAAGGTTCCCAGACGCACGCCCAAAGCGCGAGCTATCTTGATCAGCGGCCCCAAAGAGGGCAGGTTCTGGTCTGTCTCGATGGATGTGATCTGTTCGACGGAGAGACCGCTGCGCTCAGCAATCTCCTCGATACTCAGTTGTTTGGTTTCGCGTAGCCCCTTTATCTTGGAGCCCACGGGAGAATGAGAATTGGCCATTATGTTACTGATAAAAGACGTTTTGCTGTCAATTTTGGGCGCAAATATACGATTAAGTGTGCAAAATGCAAAAGAAATGCTTGTTTTTCTTTACCTATCCAAATAAAAAGCATCATACGTCAATGCGGCAATGGGAGTTGGTTGAAGCTCTGAACCATTGCATCGCAAATGTTTGAAAGGAACGAATATGTGCAGTACGCAATATGATTGACTGCAGGAATCATCGCGTGAACTTCACTGTGCGCTGGTGCCCTTGCCATTTCCATGAGACGAGGTAGAGCCCACGAGGGAGATCGGCGAGAGTGATGCCATCAGTCGCACGGAACTGTCGTACGAGACGTCCACCGCTGTCATAGATGCGAGCCGTGAAGGTGAGGGCTGCGAGATCATCGCTACCAAAATGGAGGCGGCAGGCTGAGGGGTCGTAAGCCAAGGCGTAGTCAATGTCGGCAGCACTGATGCCATCGGGTTCAGGATCTGGTTCCGCGTTGACCTCCCCAACGGCGGTGATGCTCCAGAGACGATTGGCAGAGGTCGCGTTGCGCTCGTTGCTGGTGTAGCTGAGCACAGCCGTACCGTCTGCCGTGTTTCCTCCGCTGAGATTGGCTGCGTGCTCAGAGAAGCGGCTGATGATGTTGAAGCGGTCATCGGTTTGCGCTACGAAATCCCATTGCTGACGCACGTCGAGCGAGTCACCGCGAGCTGTGTTGAGCTGTGAGCCAACCAGTGTCGTGGCAGTCGGTTCGCCTTCAGTAGGATCGTTGAGAGCTAAGCCTGTGGCACGGTTGACGATGTAGAGATAGCCATTCTTGAGCGGGAAGATGCGCCATTGTTGGCTCTCCGCCTCCTCGTCGCGGGCATTGCAGACGATGGCGTCATTCTCCGCATTGACATCCAAGAAAGTGCCTGAACCATTGTTGCTGATGGCATAGTAGCGTAACGAGTCGGCAGGGAAGTCTGGCAATTTCGGCTCGGGCTCAGGATCCGGTCCGGGCTCAGGATCATTGGGACTCAATTCCGCAAAGGCTTCGTCGAGGTAGAGGAGGTGATTACAGATATAAGCGCGAAGGTCATAGATATAATCATCGTATGTTGAATAGAGGATGCGCTCGCGCAACGTCTTCTGGTCGATGGACCAACGCTCATAGTTGAGCTGTACGGAAGCTTCGAGGAGCTCCGTCAAACTGTCAATCTTCTCGTTGAGATAGTCCTCGATGCCATCGTCAACAGCTTCATGAAAACGGCGGTTGATGAGTCGTGCGAACCAGGGGTCAGACCACATCTGTTGAACCCATGTCTTGACTTTTCCATAGCTGGCATTAGCCATCAGCTGGTTCTCAGTGTCGCTACTGTTCTCCCATCGGTCTGTGCGGTTGTCGTTGTTGTAAGCGATATCGTAGTCCCAGAGCGGTCCCCAGATGATGTGGTTGTCCTTCTGTTCCTTATAGAAATAGGTACTGTACAGGCCATCGACATTACCGCTCATCTCCGTGCAGAGATACCAGTTGGCCAATGACACGGAATCGACGTATGAACGATAGCCAGCCTCCTTATCCGTATAATTCTCAGCGAACAGACGTTTCTCGAACTCCCCGACGAACTGTTTGGCATATTCTAACTGTCTGTCATCGAGTTCATCGCCATCGGGATAATGGATGCGGATGGGTACACTTTTCGACGTATGGAAGCCATCGGGCGGCAGTGTACGCTGTGCCTCGTTGTCCCAGTAAGGGGAGGTGTGGAAATCACCCGATCCGTCGCTCTCGAAGAGGTAGCCGCCTGTGATGTCTGATGTCTCGGTGAGCGGCCAATCCTGTTCGGTGATCTTGACGCGATGAGCTCGTACCTCCACCTGGTCGGAGATCTGATAAGTTCCGTCGTAGCGATTGTTGAAGGTGAGATCGACGAATTTGGCAGCGGGATTGTTCTTCAGTCCCATAAACTCGCCCATCTCGCGGGTCACGGCATTACGAATGAGCGTCTTATCTCCATGGTTGGCGAGCAACGTCCATTTCTTGGCATTGGCATAGCCCTTGCCGAGTAACTTCTCCTTATTGTGGAACTTCAGCTTGTAGGGTTTCTTGGCCAAGCCCCAAGTGGCGTTACCGCGTCCGCGAATCTCCAGCGAGTCGAAGTATGCTACGCTATCGTTCTCATAGACGCACCACATCCGGGCATAGACGTAGTTCTCTTTGCTGGTGACGGGGCGACCATTGAAGGTATTGATATACACGTGTGGCAAATTGGTGAGCCGTTGGACCTCTTTCTGCGAGGGATCCCCTTGATCGGGGGCATCCGCAATCTTCTCCAGACGCCATGCAAACTGCGGCATGAGATCGTAGTCGGCGTTGGGCAAGCCATCGTTCTCTGTGTCCATAACATTCCAGAAGGTGTTGGCTCCCCATGAGTTAGCAGTCGAATTGGTGGCGCGCACAGCGTAAGTGTCGCCTCGTTTGTACCAGACCTGACATTCCCAGTCGTCGCGGGCAAGACTGACGTTCGTGCGTAGATGACCTACAAGCTGCAACCATTCTGTCCATCCATTCCAGCAGTCGGGATTGGTGAAATACTGATTAACCTGCCATCCAGGCGATTTGAACAGATCGTCGCCCTCAACCTGATGGAACTTGAACTGTCCAGCTTTCTCTGCCACATCTGTCAGCCAACCATCATCGGTGAGGAAGTACTTGGTCGTCCCCTCACGTGTACCGTTGTGAAATGTGTAGATATGGTAAGTGGCCTCGGCCTCGATGGCAGCGTTAGCAGCCTTGTACTCTTCGTCGGTCACTTCCTGTGCGGTAGCCAATATGGGCAATAAAAGTAGCGCGAAAGCATAGATATACTTTTCCATTCTCCTATATTTATTATTATGGTTGAGTGGTTGCGTTTGTAGTGAAGAGAATTTCGCGGTCACGAGCCACAGCTGCGGGAGCCCATTCGTCGGGGATGAAACGCCAATTCGAACGGGTACGCGGACTGAAGCTTCCGCGCTGTCGAAGAGTCTCAATGAGGAGGTAACGCAGATCGTGGTCGGAACAGGCCACAACGCGCTTCGGCAACTCATTGAGGGCGATGCCCGCACCGCGCGTCATCAGCTCGCCGCCTCCATTGCCGCGATAGCTGTTCGTGGCTACGAGGTATTCCTTATCCATCTCGAAGGGCTCGCCGTCCTCCATGCTGAGGATGGTCACCTTCTGACCGTCGGGTTTTGAGACATCAACGGTATAGCGTATGCCGGCGGCAGAATCGAAGTTAAACGCCATATTCCTCAATCCCAAACGCTTGCCGCCATCGAGAATGCTGTCCATTAGCAGGATGTGATCATCAGCCCGTGTCATAGTGTTCGTCCACAGGTCGTAGCTCATCTCCAGAAAGTCACGGATCTCGCGCCCTGTCATGCGCATCGTATAAAGCAGGTTCTCATATTTGTAGAGCGCGAACATATCTGAGATGTGCGTCATTCCTTGTTCAATCGTTGCATCGAAGGAAAGGGGAGCTGCAAATGAGATGACGGCTCCTTGGCTGAGCTCCAGCTGCAGGTCGTGAATCAAGTCCATGAACGCCGACGGGCCAAAGAAAGCATTACGCTCGTGGAGTGTCGAGGTAATCATACCCACAGGCTCAGCCATATAGGCTTTGACAGCAGCAGAGGCCTCGGGGAACCACAAAGAATCGGCAACAGCCTGAGCGTCAATGGCATCCTTCATGTCAACGACCTTGCCTTCAATCTTATAGCACATCACACGTGGACTCTCACCTGCTCTGCGCTTCACCTGTACCTCTATATTGATTTCGCAGATACAAGTGCCTGTGCTGGTGGGACCGATACAGTAAATGCTGTCGCCATCGGGCGTCATCACACGCTCAATGTGTCGGCGATGGTCGTGACCGTAAAGGATGAGGTCAAAACCCGACACCTGCTGCGCCACCAGCCGCGACTCATTCTCGCAATAGTCATCGGTCTGGATGCCTTGGTCTTCGTTGATGCCAGAGTGAAAGACGCCCACAATGAGGTGAGGCTCCTCTTGCTCCTGAATGATGGGAATCCACTTGCGAGCACACTCCACCATGTCCTCGAAGCGCAGATGCTCCCAAAAAGGCTTCGGCACCCAATTGGGGACGGCGGGAGTCAGCAGACCCAGGAGAGCAATGCGAATGCCTTCACATTCAATGACTTCGTATGGTTTTAGATAAGGCTCCCCTGTGCGCTCGTCGATGACGTTTGCACCTAAGACGGGAAAATCACACTCGCTGATCCAACGGTCATACACGTCGTGGCCTGTCTCGAGATCGTGGTTGCCAATAACCGCCACATCATAGCCGATGCGGTTCATGGTCTCTGCGACAATATGTCGCGAAGCAGTATCTACGAAGTTATAGTAGTAAGCGGCAGGATGCCCCTGTAGGACATCGCCGCCGTCGGTCATGATGACATGGTCGCGCCCCAGCTCCGCACGGCACGCCTCAGCATAAGCCGCCACTCGCGGCAAGGCATCGAGTACGTGTCCGTGGACATCGCTCGTGTGGAGGATGCGCAGACGGACGGTCTCGGTGGGCGTGGGTGTGCAGGAGGCGAGGTTCAGCATGATGGCGGAAACGAGGGTGGTGAGCAGGAGGCTTGCGCGATGTGGATTCATGACGGTTACAGGGGCTGGATTTTCTCGAACTGCACCTGATAGGGCCACTGCTCATCATCGCTGGCATCATCATTCCACGGATGACGCCAATAGTTCTGAGGTGCTCCCATCACGACGAAGTATATTTTTCTGCAACCCGTTGGAACGGTGAATGTTACTATAGCTTCTGGATTCTGATAAGTGGCACTGCCGACATCGCCATAGACACGGTCGCCATTACCGTTCAGCGCCACGAAAGCGAATCGCCATCCGCCACTCACCTTGCGAATGATGCGATAGCCTGTCTCACCGATGATGCCTTTGAAATGAGCTTTGATCTCCGTTCCTGAGCTGACGCTCTTCATCGTGGTCACGTTGAAGCCAAAGTTCTGCGGGCAACCTTCGGGTGACACTTGCCATGTGTCCGTTGTTCCCGACACCTTGGTCAAACGATTGGGATACGGATTGCCATTGGTGATTTTATTGGAAGCGCGCGAGCGCACGGCATCGATGTCAAAGGTTGCCAAGTGCATGCAACCCTCGAACTGCTCGGCAATGAACTCCTCAAGGGTGAGGCCACAGATGCGCATATATGCCTCGATGGGATCCTCCGGTCGCTTGCTCTCGCGCCAAAGACGTCCGATGAAGTCTGTGCCGTGCTTCTGACACCACCAGTCTTGGAAAAAGCAGTTCTGGTAGCGCATATCCTCGTGCATGAAATTTAGATGGGTCAAGGGCATATAACCCTCAAAGTACTCACCGTCAGTGAACTGACGATCGGGGAAGACCTTATAGGCCTGCCAGTCGGCACAACTTTCCCACCAGCCATTGCCGCCGCTGGCATCTGTGCCATAGCCATAGTCGAAGCCACGATCCCAACCCAGATCAGCGTGGACGAGATATTGGAACGTGTGTCCTACCTCATGAGCCACCGTGTGGCCGCCACGAGCGTTGGCCGCCCAGGGATTGAAGTGTCCGATGCCTGTCTTTCCGCCGTTAACGCCGTCTGTTCCAGAGGCATCCGCACGCCATTCTTTCTGATAGGGGATGTAGAGTTGGATTTTGTATTTGTCCGTCGTAGATTCACCTGGCACGAGGAAGCCCAGCTCGACATACTTGTCCCAGCACTTCTCGCAGATCGATGCCACCGTGTTGGCATTTGCTACGTTGCCGTCGCCCGGATACTGAATCTTCTTGGGGTCATCGCCGTAGCGCACATCCCAGAACACGGCGTAGTGCTCCGTCTCCGTGCAGTGAGCGAAGTTATAGCCCGTTGTGGCTTTGTCGTTCATGTAATCCGTGCTGCCGTAGGTGTAGGGCTTCAGCAAGTAGCGTCCGGGATCTGTAAACGTTATACTGGCGCCATCGGTTGGAATGAGCGTTGAATAGTTCTGGCTTTTATATCCAAGTGCCAAAGTGGCGTTATAGAGTTTTAGACTACTCTGGGTCACACCAATGGAATCGACATTCTCCAGTGAGATTTCGGCGTTAGCCTTGAAGCGGTCATCGTAGCGCACCCATATTTTCTCTTGAGCGGAAAGTTCTGCAGCGGCATAGCAGCCAAGCGTGAGAAGTAATAGTGTCTTCTTCATAACGTATTCCTCCTATACCTTTATTTGATAGCAACTTTCTGACCACGAATTACATAGATTCCAGCTTTGAGCAAATGGCGGTCCTTGGCTGTTCCTACGCGGCGACCTCCCAAGTCATAGATGGCTTCGTCGGCATCTGCCTCCATGCGCACAGTGGGTAGAGCATCTGCAAACTCCGAGATGTCCTCGTTGACGCCGTCGATGTAGAAGCGCAGTTGTTCTTGCTTCTGGTTGCTGATGTCCTGCACCCACAAGGTGAAAGCCTTGACCTCAGCCGCCTCGCCATTCTTCACCATTTTGCCTTCGTTAGAGAGCATATAAGTACCGGCATCGATGCGACTGTTGGTGATGCGCGTTCCGTTGAGGACGCTGTCATCAAGCTTCAGGTAAGTGCCACGGAAATAGATCTTGACGGATTCGTCCGTCGAGGCGAAGCTCTGCGTGCGGGGAGTCTTTGCTGTTGTGGACGTCGGTGTGCTGACGTTGGGAATCATATAGATAGGTCCCACGAGTTTCTGTCCGGAGATGAAGCTCGAAGTCCACGAGTCAGCTGCAATATCTGCCTCGCGCGTCGGACGTATCAGATAGTGGAAGCCGGATTTGATGACGGTCTCGCCTGGGGTGAGTTCCACGCTTTGCAACTCAACCACGGTGACGTCGTTCTCGCGGATGCCGCGAGGCTCTGCCAGTTCAGTGCCCTCGCCGAAGGCATCGAGAACCTGCTCTGTCGTTAGGTTCACTGGGAGCACCAGCGAATTCCATTGACCGACGGTCAGCGATCGACGCAAAGCCATCAGGCCGTGATCCACCGACTTGTTTTTGTCGTAGGTTACGCTATCCTCGTCGAGGATGAAATGTGGGAGCGCGTGGAAACGCATCGAGGCGATGTTCGCGATGGAGAACTCGTCGTTGAGGATGCGGATGTTCCCGTCTTGTAAGTGTATCACTGGGTTGTGATCGTTGCTCACGAGATAGTAATAGACCTGATTGCGGGTGGTGGTGACCATCAGGTTCTTGGCTTTCATCAGCACAGAATGGCGTTCAGCGCGCTGCTGACACCAGCCCGTCAGCGATGTCGAGACGGCTGCCGCCACAACAAGAAAACGTAGATTCATGTAGCTTACAATTACGTTAAAATGATTTTGCGGCACAAAAGTACACAAAAAACTCCACATACCAATAAAAAACAGGGGGAAAATTTTATTTTCCCGGCATCTGGGAATGTAGCCACATGCTGAAGGCTGCACGATAGTTGTCGCCAATGGGCAGATCAGCACCGTCGGACAGCATCACGCGCCCTTTCCCCACTTCTGTCACGTATTGTAGATTGATCACATGCGAACGATGGATGCGCAGGAAACGGTCGGCAGGCAACGATTCCTCCAGACGCTTCATAGACATCAGCGTCATCAGTGGTCGTGGCTGGCTCGTCAGGTAGAAACGGAGGTATTCGCCCATCGACTGTACATGGATGATATCCGAAAATGGGACGCTCAGCGTGCGATGGTCAGCACGCAAGTACAGGCCTGGCGGTTCTGGGGCAGGCCCGCCACCTGCTGACTTGGCAGCCGATATCAGTTCGTAGCGACGGCACAGACGTTCGACCGAAGCACTGAACTCGCTGAAGCTGTAGGGCTTTAGGAGATAATCGACGGCATCCACGCGGAAGCCTTCGATGGCATATTGAGAGTAAGCCGTTGTGAAGACCACCAAGGGTGCTGGCGACATCTGACGCACGAAATCCAGGCCGTTCAGGTCGGGCATATTGATGTCACAAAAAATCGCATCCACCTCCTCGCTCTGCAACCATTCGCGCGCTTCCAATGCGCTGTGGCAGGCGGCCACCAACGACAGCGACGGCAGACGTTGGATGTAAGCCACCACTTGTCGGAGGGCAAGAGGTTCATCATCGACGGCAAGAACTCGTAGCATATTCTATTAGACTCGTATTTAATTTTTTAACGGGATGTCGAGCGTGACGCTATAGGCATCTGCGCTGTCATCAATTTTCAGTAGATAGTCATCGGGGAATAATAGTTCCAGACGCTTGCGGGCATTTCGCAGTCCTACGCCGCCCGTCACCGCTTCGTCAGCTGTCACCGTCGGTTTCTTGCTGTTCTGGCAACTGAAATGCAGACGCGTGGCACTGGCCTCGATGTCGATGTGTACGAACGAAGCTTGCTGATAGCTCATGCCGTGCTTGAAGGCATTCTCGACGAAGGCGGCCAGCAACAGCGGAGGCACCTGCGCTGTGGGCTGCTCCATCTGGACATCAAAACGCACATCGACGTTGTCCGTGAAGCGAATACGCATCAGCTCCACGAAATGCTGCAGGAAATCTACTTCGCGCTGCAGGGCGACCAGCTCGTGGTCTGCCTCATAGAGCACATAGCGCAGCAGACGGGAGAGTTCGACGATGGACTCCTGTGCCTGCTCGGGGTCTATATCGATGAGCGCATGGATGTTATTTAGCGTGTTCATCAGGAAATGCGGGTTGATCTGGTAGCGCAAGTACGACAGTTGCTGCTGCATACGCTCAAATTCCAACAGCTCCAGCTGACGGGCATCGTGACGGTGCTTGAAATAGAACTTGGTGCCGAGATTCATACTCAAGAGTAGCAATAGCAGCACCGTCGTTAGCACGTCATGCTGACCAAACAACAGCGGTGGACGCACATCGCCTTCCCGGCCATGAGGGCCGCCATTGTGGTGATGGTCGAAGGGAGGGTGATCGGCCTCAAAAGGCATGCCATCGTGGGGTTGCGGTGGCATCTCGCCCTCATGCATCTCCGTCCACGGCTTTCGCGGCTCGGTAGGTCGTGTGTTGCAGTTGTACACAATGAACAGTGCCACAACGCTTAACGTACATAACATATAAGGTATGCGATGCTGACGATAGACCAGTATCGGAGCCAACAGCCAGTTGTGCAACACGAAAGCCGCCATCAACGGCAACAGCTCGCGCCACAAGAATGTCACATGATGCCACTCCATCGCCTCGTCGTAACCGGAGAGAAGTTGCAGGTACTCTGCCAACAGCGGCGCAGCAGCCACCACCAGCCATAGCACAATGTATAGGAGTATTTCGATATGCGAATCCTTGCGTTTCATAGTGCAAAGATAGACATTTCTATCCGAAAACAAGAAATTATTTCAACAAACAAGCTTTTTTTCACTTCGAAAAGCCGCTCTTCTCCGAGAATATCACTATCTTTGCGCCCGAATTGCAGAAAAACAAAGACTACAACAATGAATAGCACATGGTTTGAATGTAAAGTCCGTTTCGACAAGACCATGGAGACGGGACTGCTTAAGAAAGTGACAGAAACATATATGGTTGATGCACTTAGCTTCACCGAGGCAGAGCGCCGCTTTATCGAGGAGATGACGCCCTACATCAGTGGCGAGTTCACCGTCACGGACATCAAGCGTGCACGCATTGCTGAGCTCTTCGAGAGTGCTGATGCTGCCGCTGACAGATGGTTCAAGGCAAAGGTGGCATATATCACCCTCGACGAGAAAACGGGTGCCGAGAAGCGCTCCATCCAAATGGTGCTCGTGCAGGCTGCGGAATTCCGTGATGCCCTCAAGAACCTCGACGAGGCGATGAAGGGAACGCTTGGCGACTGGGTCATCATCAACATCTCTGAGACGCCCATTATGGATGTGTTCCGCTACAAGAAAGTTGACGAATAAACAAGTCGATGGCTTGACAATTAGTCAGTTATCATGATTACAGAAGAAATCCATCGCATCACAGCACAGTTGCCAGAAGGCGTCCGCCTCGTAGCTGTCTCGAAATACCATCCCTCCGAGGCCATCCGCGAAGCCTACGCCGCCGGTCAGCGCGTCTTCGGCGAAAGCCACGCGCAAGAGCTCCAGCGTAAGCACACCGAGCTCGTTGACCTGGAAGTGGAATGGCACTTTATCGGCCATCTGCAGACCAACAAGGTGAAGTATATTGCTCCTTACGTCAGTCTCATCCACGCCGCCGACAGCCACCGCCTGCTCACCGAGATCAACCGTCAAGCCCTCCGCGCTGGCCGTACCATCCGTTGCCTCCTGCAGCTCCACGTCGCTGAGGAAGAGACAAAGTTCGGCTTCACGCCCGACGAGGCGTTGGCCTACATCGACAGCGGCGAATGGCAGCAGCTCACAGCCATCGAGCTCGCTGGGGCTATGGCTATGGCTACTAACACTGATGATACTTCCCGTATCCGTGAGGACTTCCGTCGCGCCCGCTGCTTTTTCGAGCAAGCACGGCTGCGCCTCAGTAACCCCGCCTTCAACGAACTTTCCATGGGGATGTCCGATGACTGGCACATCGCCATCGACGAAGGTGCTACGCTCATCCGCATCGGCACACAGATCTTCGGACATCGGCAATACGCTACATTCTGAATTCCTAACCTTTATTCATATCAGAAATAAATGAAACAACACTCCTTCAAGGACTGGGTGCTGGCTACTCGCCCCTGGTCGTTCCCCGCTTCCACGATGCCTGTCGTGGTCACCATCGCGTGGCTCTGGGCTCATGATGTCGATATCAATTGGTGGTTTGGCCTCTGGGCTTTGATCAACATTATCTTCGTCCACGCCGCAGGCAACGTGTGGAGCGATATAGCCGACTTCCGTAGTGGCGTTGATGCCGATGACACCTTTGGCGTTCGTTTGCTGGTCGATGGGCAATTCACCATCCCCGAGTTCCGTCGCCTCTCGCTCATCCTCAACACCATCGCCGTCCTTGGCGGCATAGCCCTTGTCTGCCTCACCGGCCTCCCCCTATTATACATAGGTGTAGCAGGCATACTGCTCTCGCTGTGCTATCCGCGTCTGAAATACGCTGCGCTGGGCGATGTGGTTATCATTCTGTGCTACGCCCTGCTGCCCATGAGCGGTACGTCCTTCATCGTCTCAGGTGCCATCCATTGGGACGTGCTGTGGCTGGCAGTGCCCGTTGGTCTGATTACGGTAGCCATTCTTCATGCCAATAATGTCCGCGACATCGAGACAGATAGCCGTGCTGGCATCAAGACATTCCCCATGCTCACAGGTCGCCGCTTCGGCTCGTGGCTCTATGCCTTCGAGGTCATCTTTCCCTTCGTATGGCTCATCGGTCTGATGATCTTCGGCATCGCACCTTGGTGGCTCGCCATCGCCTTGCTCGCAGTCATCGTAGCGTTCAAGAATGTCAGTGTCATGCTTGCCTATGAAAAAGGAGGCAAAGCCTCCTACGCTGCCCTCGACGAACAGACTGCCAAGCTCCAGCTCCTTTTTAGCCTCCTCCTCATCGTCGGTCTCGTCCTTTCTAAATTTCTCTAATCGATTATAATTTACATATTTAAAGAGTCTCTAATCTGAAATCCCACCCATGAAGCCCTCCCTCCTTCTCAGCCTCTTGCTCGCTGCTGCTTTGTGGTTCCTAATGTTCTTCCCTGGCCTCCACCTTGGTCTGAACTTTTGGCTTTTGATGACCCTCTCCTCACTATCGCTCACCGTGCTGGCCATCAGCCTTGGCGGCTGGCCTCCCATACGTCTGCGTTGGCAGGAGTGGTTGATGGGCGCAGGCATCGCCGTCCTCCTGTGGTGCGTCTTCTGGCTGGGCGACAAATGCTCGCAGTGGCTCTTCGATTTTGCCCGTCCGCAAGTCGATATGATCTATGGTATCAAGGAGGGCATTTCGCCAACGCTTGTCGGCTTCCTGCTCCTGTTGCTGATTGGTCCCGGTGAGGAAATCTTTTGGCGTGGCTTCGTCCAGCGCCGCCTCTCCGAGCACTATTCGCCCAATGTGGGCTTCATCCTCGCTACGGCAGCCTACACACTCATCCACGTCTCATCCCTGAATTTTATGCTTGTGATGGCAGCCCTCGTCTGTGGTCTTGCTTGGGGACTGCTCTACCGTCTCATTCCCCAACACTTCACTGCCATCGTAATCAGCCACGCCCTCTGGGACGCCGCTGCCTTCGTCTGGTTTCCCTTCTAACTTCCCAGCGTCTCATAATCCGGAACCTCCGCGAGGAAAGCGTAAGTTCCCTTTTCTTTATCCAAATGGCACACAATGTGTTGTAGGCCGTTGCTCACAATGAGCCATTCCACGCGCAACACCGTGTTGTAGCGCCATATCTGATCAAATACCTTCTGCGTCAGTGCCACCGTTGGAGCCTTGTACTCCACAATCATCCTTGGCTCACGATTCAAGTCATAGACCACTGAATCACAACGCTTCCGCATCCCGTTCAGTTCCACCGTCACCTCGTTGCCCAACAGCCCTGCTGGATAGCCTCGGTGGTGGATCAGGTACGATGTGAAATGCTGTCGCACCCATTCCTCGGGCGTCAGACGAACACGACGGCGGCGCAACGGATCCAAAACCGTCACGCCACCGTCGTCATCGCGCCCCAGCTTCAGTTCAGCTGCGGGCAGGTTCAGTTGCGGATAAGCTGTGGCTTCTTTGCCTCTCATGCTGCGGTCAGTCCTTGAGGTAATAAACCACCGTGGCCACTACCCGGACATTCTTCAGCCACGGCGTGTTCTGGTCGCGGCTCTCAATGCTAAACTGTCCTTGGTCGGCTGTGCGAATCTTGCCCAGCTTGCTCTCCGAGTCAGCAGCGAATCGCTCTGCTGTCTTGCGTGCGTTTTTTGTGGCCTCGGCAATCATCTCAGGCTTGATCTCATTTAACCCCGTGAACTCATAGGTCACGACGGAAGCTTCGTCGTACTCATTGCCTACGATGGTCACATCCTGGCGCATCAACTCGGTCTGCTTGCCCACGAGCTTGCGCACAAGATCCACGTTCTTCGACACCACAGTGACCACGCAGTTGGCCTTGTAGCGATAGCGAACGGTCTCGCTCGAATAGCTCATGTTGGCCTGCTGATCTACCAATGCGGGCGGAGCCACAGAGATCTCTTCGTCTTTCACGCCGCCCTTACGGAGGAAATCGACTACGGCCTGCGTCTTTGTCTCGATGCGTGTGTAGAGTTCAGCGGGGTCGTTGCCCAACTCCTTGAATTTCAGAGGCCATGTTGCCTTGTCGGCCTTCACCTCTTTTTCTGAGAGCCCCTTGGCTGTCACGGTGCGATCCAGCTCCTTGAACTGCACGATACCCTGCTTGATGGCTCTGCCGCCCAAGAAGAGTCCGATAGCGAGGATCAGTGCCTCGCCCACGAATTGAAAATTGATGGTTTTCATCTCCTTAATCGTTTATAGGTTACATTAAAGTGTCATTCTGTACCGCAAAGGTACGGAAATCTCCTCAAATAAAGTGGAACAGGCGCGCGAAAAAAAGTTAATAATATCGTTTTTGTTTGAAATGGGCTAACCCGACAACACTTGGTTGTGTTTGCTTTCCATATTTTTTGCCCAAAACGCATTTCTTTCAAAAAAAAGTCGTATCTTTGTCGCCAAAGAAAACGAAACAGATAGTATGATGCGTAAACTCAACCTTGTTATGATAGCACTTCTGTGCAGCTTCGGGGTCTCGGAGGCACAGGATCTCGCCACACGTCTCTGTTCCACTTCGCCGCGCCTTTCCTACGATGACACACGTACATTGGCTGTCGATGTGGATGCACTGGCTTTTTTCAAAGACAATGAGTTTGGCGGTGATCAGGCCACGGGCTACACGCTGCCGGGCTTCTGGGTGCAACCGCGCTTGACTTACCAGCCCTTGGATGCCATACGTCTGGAAGCGGGTTTCCATGCCTTTGTTTTTGAAGGGGCGGGAAAGTATCCGTGCTATGCTTATCATGACATTGCACGTTGGAAGGGTGCTCAGTACCAAAGCGGTGCTCACATCCTGCCCTTCTTCCGTGCACAAGCTCAGCTCAAAAACCTGACCTTCGTGCTTGGCGACATCTACGGAGGTGCCAACCACGGGGTGGTGGAGCCGCTGATGAACCCCGAAGTCAATCTCACGCAGGATCCCGAGATGGGCTTTCAACTGCTTTATGACCTGCCTCGCTACCACCTCGACGCGTGGATTAACTGGCAGAGCTTCATCTTCCGCGAATCCACGCACCAGGAGGCTTTCACCGTGGGCTTCTCGCAGCGCATAGCGCTATACACTCAGCGCTCTTCTCATTACTCTAAACTTTCCACGCTTAACTCTCAACTTAAGTTATACCTCCCCATCGACATCCTCATGCAGCATCGTGGAGGTGAGATCGATGACACATCGATGGGTGCGCAAACCATCGATAATGCAGCCCTCGGTCTGGGATTGCGGTGGGATGTCAACCGAAAGGTATTCAATGGCTTGACGGCTGAGGTCTTGGCGTTAGGGTGTTGGCAGCAGTCGGGTCAGCTGTGGCCCTTCAAGAGCGGATGGGCTGCTTCGGCAAACGTTAGTGCAGACCTCTTGCGACAGCTCCGTCTGTTCGCTACGGTGCTCTATGGCAATGATTTCTGTCCTCTCTATGGTGCTCCTTTCTTCTCCACCTATTCCACGAAAACGGGAGGTCGCTTCGACCACGTCCTGACCACGCATGTCGGAGCCGAATGGAGCCATACCTTCGCACACGACTACGTTCTCGGTGCAAAGGTTGATACTTATCTTTGCTCAACGGGCAAGGAAACGCTGGCCGACGGCTCTGTGCGTCCATCTGCGTTTAACAACAATTTCTCCTTCGGCGTTTTCTTCCGTTGCAGCCCGCGCTTCGTAATTGCGAGATTTAAAAAGTAGCAGGACAGAAAATGTTTTTATCCCCACAGCACAATGAGCGATACTTAAGCAGAAGATTGGGTGGAAGTGAAAAGCAGCCCTGTTTTATGCAATAAATACATCGTACTGCATAAAAAAGTACATTTTCTATTTCCTTTTTTATGTTCTCAATGTCTTCTATAGTATAGCCTTCTATGGAAAACTTTAATCTACAATTAAAACCATCCTGATGCCTTAGAGCTTTCTCATAAGCAGCATGGTGCTGTTGTAATGAAATAATCCTTGTCCTTACGGATTATTCTCTTTGATAGCGGCTTTCGCCGTAGGCAGAATCCTAATTGATGGCACTCATCCAATACGGGTTGTCATTGAAGCGGCGCCAGTCGTCTTCGAGTTGCATCTGTAGAGCGCGGATGACATTGTGGTTTTCGTTGGTGTTGTCATCGTTACGGCGCAGGCGGTAGATATACTCGAGCAGATTCCAACATATAGTATATTGACCACATGCCAGCAGTGCCTCGGGTTTGCCACACTCACGGTCTTCCTCGCTCCACCAGAGTGTTGTGCCCATATTCGTAGCCAGTTCGGTGGTTTTATTAATGGCATCGCTCGGCTTCATTAGTAATTCCTCTTCGTCGGTGAGATGCTTGCCGTAGTTCTCGCCTGCCCCCAGTTCGTATAGACCGTTCATAATTCGGCGGTTCTGCCATTTCTCGTCTTCATAGATTGTGGCGTAGTTGAGAGCTCGGATGTGCTTCAAGAACACCTTACCGGTGAGGGCCAGCATCGATGTGGCTCGCGAGGTGAACATGTTTATGTATTTGGAAAGCGGTATGTGCAGCAACTCCTTCCATTTGAAGCTGAAGGGCACGAGCCGCGCGTATTTCCTGACGAGATGACGGCTGACGAGGGCGGTTGTGAGACGGACGACGAGGAACAGGAGGGTTAAGCTGAGGAAGAAGCCGAACCAGAAACCCTTGGGTACCCATAATAGGAACTGGGCCATGCCAATGACAAGCAGGTTCAGGCAGATATTGATTTTGTGAACAGACAGATGGCTGCAGATATCCGATTCCTCGAACGAATAGTCAACGTCCCTGCCACAGCCTGCATCGGAGATGATAAAGAGGTCGATATCCTGACGCTTGCGTATCAGCTCAACGGGTTCGATGCCTTGGTTATCCACTATACCTCCATCCATCAGTGCGATGTTTTCAGTCTTATCCAGATAATCAGAGTTTTCTGGGTTATGTGCGAGTTGGAAATCGCGGGGGAAGAAGAGTGCTTCGAAGCCTCCGGGGAAGCAGGACGACGCTGCAAACACCTCTGCAAGTAGGATTTGAGAGGCGATGTTCCCAGGTGTCTTATAAAGTGAATTGCCCACGATGCCCTGTGATGTGCCGCCCAGTGCCGTCTTCTGTTTTGTGCCCACTTGAAAGCGAAACTCGATGGCATTCTTGAACTCGGTGGCGTTTGCTGAGAAGTTGTCGATGCTGATCTCGTCAATCTTGTCTGTCAGGGTGCCGAGCGTAGCCCCATGGAAGATTTCCTCGTCATAGATGCGCACCATCTCACGGATGAGTGAGGTGTTGGCGTTCTTCCCATTAAAGAACTCGAGGCTGGCTCGGTCTATAAGCCGTCCGTTAGTCAAAAGATCATACAAGCCGCGCAACATCTCCTCGTCGCTTTTGCCTTGGCACCTGTTCAGAATGAACCACAAGCCGGTCAGTGTGCCGCCGGAGACGGTTGAGACGGTCTTGACATGATCCAAAAATGTCCTGCCATCGCTCGTATGCAGATGGGAAAGGTAGGAGAGGACACCGAGGTGAAAGGTCGCGGCACGGAAACCGCCGCCGGAGAGGCTAAGTGCAATGTGGGACATAGGAGGCGGTGTGAGGTTAAAAGTAAGATGTTAAGATGAAAATGTATGAGTGATAGATCGATTTAATAAAGCCCAACGCACTCGATGAGCAAAAGATTAACTGGAAGATAAATCTTATATGAAGTTCACTTCGGGCACAATGTCGATGCCGAACTTTGTCTTCACGTCCGCTTGAATACGTTCGCACAGCGCTGCAATGTCTGCACCTGTGGCTCCTCCTCTGTTCACCAGCACCAGCGCCTGTTTCTCATAGACACCAGCCTTTCCGAGCGTCTTACCTTTCCATCCGCACTGCTCAATCATCCAGCCTGCAGGAATCTTTACGTGCTCGGCATCTACCTCGTAATGAGGTATATTCGGGTATTCGTTAGATAATTGCTCGAAAGTCTCTTGGGGCACGATGGGGTTGGTGAAGAAGCTACCGGCATTGCCTAACTCAGACGGTTCAGGTAACTTGGCGCGACGAATCTCGATGATGGTCTGACGAAGCTGTTCGGCGGTGAGGTTCACCTCGTCGAAATCCCGTTCGGCCAATGCTTTGCGTATGCCTCCGTATTCCAGTTTCGGACGGAAACTGTGGGAGAGGCGGAAGTGGACGTGGGTGACAGCATAGCGTCCGCGCAGCTCGTGTTTGAACACGCTGTCTCGATAGCCGTAACAACATTCTTCTGCTGTGAAATGGCGCACCTCGCCTGTCTGTAGGTCAATGGTATCGACGAAGATGATAAAATCCTTTGCCTCAGCGCCGTAAGCTCCGATGTTCTGCACGGCCGAAGCACCTACTTCGCCTGGAATCAGCGACAGGTTCTCAAGA
>CAJORF010000066.1 GCA_905236985.1 uncultured Bacteroidaceae bacterium
CTGTTAATCAGGGGGTCGTTGGTTCAAGCCCATCCTGGAGCGCTTAGGGCGTTGGTCCGCAATTCTCTTCGGAGGTTGCGGACTTTTTCCATTTTTCACTCTTCATTTTTTCATTTCTCATTTTTCATCCTCCACATGTCCACCTTCTCCTCCCTCGGCCTCAGCGAACCTCTGCTACAAGCCATCACCGAACTTGGCTTCGAAACACCTATGCCCGTGCAGGAAGCCGTCATCCCCCACCAACTCACCACCAGTCAGGATCTCGTAGCCCTGGCACAAACTGGCACAGGTAAGACAGCTGCATACGGCCTCCCACTTTTGCAGAAGATGGATATGTCGCACGAGGTGTTCTCGCCCCGTGCCGTCATCCTCTCCCCCACCCGCGAGCTCTGTCTGCAAATTGCCGATGACCTCGAATCCTTCGCCAAGTACCTGCCTGACGTGCGCATACTGCCCGTCTATGGCGGTGCGAACATCGAACCGCAGATCCGAGCGCTTCACCATGGCATTGACATCATCGTAGCAACACCGGGACGCCTCATTGACTTGATGCACCGGGGTGCCGCCAATCTGGAGGCCGTTCATACCATCATTCTCGACGAGGCTGATGAGATGCTTTCGATGGGATTCTCCGAGAGTATTGATGCCATTCTCGAAGGGGTACCAGCAAATCATACCACACTCCTCTTCTCGGCGACAATGAGCAAGGAAATTGAGCGCATCGCCAAGAACTACTTACACGATGCCAAGGAGATCGTAGTGGGCAGTCGCAACGAAGGAGCTGAGCACGTCAACCATATCTATTTTATGGTTCACGCGCGCGACAAGTACCTAGCATTGAAACGTATTGTGGATTACTATCCGAAAATCTATGCTATTGTCTTCTGCCGCACACGTTTAGAGACTCAGGAAGTGGCGGACAAACTCATTCAGGACGGTTACAATGCCGATGCGCTGCACGGCGATCTCTCACAGCAGCAACGCGACCTGACAATGCAACGATTCCGACAGCACCGCATCCAACTGCTCGTAGCTACAGATGTGGCTGCACGCGGTCTCGATGTCGATGACCTCACTCACGTCATCAACTACGGAATGCCCGAGGACATCGAGAACTACACACACCGCAGCGGACGCACGGGACGTGCCGGGAAGAAAGGCACCAGCATCTGCATCGTCCACAGCCGCGAACGCAGCCGCATTCGCGATGTGGAGCGAACCATCAAGAAGGAGTTTGTACGCGGCACACTGCCCTCACCCAAAGAGATATGTTCCAAGCAGTTGTGGAAGGTTATTGATGATATCGAGCGTGTGGAAGTCGAGGAGGAAGAGATTGCAGACTTCCTGCCTGAAGTGCGCCGAAAGCTCGAATGGCTCGACAAGGAAGACCTGTTGAAACGCGTTGTCAGCCGCGAGTTCAGCCGATTCCTGCGCTACTACGCCAATGCCCCCGAGATCGAGGAAATCAGCGAGGAGAAGAAGAAAGCGAAGGGCGCAGGAAAGGGAAAGAAGAGCGAAGGCAAGAGCGAGAAGCGGAAAGACGGTCATCGCGCCGAAGGCGACCACGAACCCGAAGAGGGCTACACGCGTTTCTTCATCACCTTAGGAAAGGTCGATGGCTTCTATGCCCGCGAGATCATCGGCGTCGTCAACAACCGCTGCCCAGGTCCGAAGATTGAGATGGGACGCATCGACCTCCGTCCGACCTTCTCTTTCTTCGAGGTTCCCGAGGAAGAAGCGGGCCGCGTGCTCAAGGGATTGAAAGGACTGACATACAAAGGACGACGCATTGGCGTAGATATCGCCGAGATGGCTAATAACTCTGTTGAAGCAGCTCCGAAACATCCGAAGAAACGTGCCCAACAACGTTTTGAGCAGAAATTTGCGCCCAAGAACACAAAAAAACGTCGTTTTTCTTGACATCGCCTTTCTGAGATAGTATCTTTGCACTCGAAAATGAGCTATTAAGCAATATCAGTGATGAAGAAATTGTTGATAGAAACGTACGGGTGCCAGATGAATGTTGCTGACTCGGAAGTCGTGGCATCAGTGATGCAAATGGCTAGTTACGACGTCACAGAGTCAATGGAGGATGCGGATGCCGTGTTCCTCAACACCTGTTCTGTGCGCGACAACGCCGAACAGAAGATCCTCTCACGACTGGAATTCCTGCGGAGCATCAAGAAGCGACGCCCGCTCATCATCGGCGTGCTCGGCTGTATGGCTGAACGCGTGAAGAATGAGTTGATGGAAGAGCACGGCGCTGACCTCGTCTGCGGCCCAGATGCTTATATGTCCCTGCCCGAACTCATCGCACAGGTGGAGCTCGGACATAAGGCCATCAACGTGGAACTCTCCACAACCGAGACCTACCGCGATGTGGTGCCGCAGCGTCTGCACGCCAATCTCATCGGCGGCTTCGTCAGCATCATGCGCGGCTGCAACAACTTCTGCCACTACTGCATAGTGCCTTACACCCGTGGCCGCGAACGCAGCCGCGACGTGGAAAGCATCCTGCGTGAAGTGTGTGACCTGCGCGACCGAGGTTTCAAGGAGGTGACGTTGTTAGGACAGAATGTAAACAGTTGGAGACCCACATCCCACCCCTCTCTCACAGGAGAGAATATGGGTGGAGCTTTCCCCGATTTGCTACGTCGCGTAGCTCACGCTGTGCCTGAGATGCGGGTGCGGTTCACGACGAGTCATCCCAAGGACATGAGCGACGAGACACTCCGTGTCATCGCCGAGGAGCCCAACGTTTGCCGTCACATTCATCTGCCCGTGCAGAGCGGCAGTGATGCCGTACTGGCACGGATGAACCGAAAATACACCCGAGAGTGGTACCTCGACCGCGTAGCAGCCATTCGCCGTATCATCCCTGACTGCGGTCTCTCGACAGACATTTTCGTTGGCTACTGCGGCGAGACGGAGGAGGATCATCAGCTGTCGCTCTCGCTCATGCGGGAAGTGGGCTACGACTCCGCCTTCATGTTCAAGTACAGCGAGCGCCCCGGCACTTACGCCTCTAAGCATCTGCCCGATGACATACCCGAAGAGGTCAAGATCCGACGCCTGAACGAGCTCATCGCCCTGCAAAACGAGATCTCGGCTGAACGCAATGCGCTCCAGATAGGCAAGACCGTTGAAGTGCTTGCCGAGGGCACCAGCAAGCGCAGCCGCAACCAGCTCTTCGGTCGCACAGAGCAGAACCGCGTCGTTGTCTTTGACCGAGGCTGTTACCATATCGGAGACCGCGTGCTGGTGAAGATCACCAGCAGTTCGTCGGCCACATTAAAAGGTGAAACAGTATGAAGAAGAATAGGAATAGGACATTTGCCCAGATGCAATGGCTCACTTCGTGCATCAGCACGACGCTGGTGCTCTTGCTCTTAGGTCTTGTTGTGTTGTTCGGACTCTCAGCGCGTGAGCTGTCGCAGTCGGTACGCGAGAGCCTAACCGTCACCTTGCTCCTCGACGATGATGTGGAGACCGATGAAGCTGACACGCTGGCACTCCGTCTCCAGGCACGCCCCTACGTCCGCTCCACCACGGTCATCTCACGCGAACAGGCATTGCAGGAGGAGAGCGAGCGTATGGGAACAGATCCCAGCGAGTTCCTTGGCGGCGAGAACCCCTACACGTCAAGCATCGAGATGAAGGTCAATGCCGACTACGCCTGCACCGACAGCCTCCTGTGGATTGCCAAGGAGCTGAAAGCCATGTGGGAAGTGGCTGACGTAGTCTATCAGCGCGACCTCGTTGATCACCTCAATCAAACGCTAGGCAAGGCCACCATCGTGCTCTCTATTCTGGCATTGCTGCTCACGATTATCTCCGTGGTGCTCATCAACAACACCGTTCGGCTGAGCGTCTATGCGCGCCGATTCTCCATCCACACGATGCGCCTCGTCGGTGCCTCCTGGGGTTTCATCCGCTGGCCCTTTGTCCGTCGCAGTCTGGGCATAGGGCTGACGGCTGCGGTGCTGGCCGATGCGTTGCTTTTGGGTGGCATCCATTGGGCGATGGGTCAGGACGAATCCCTTGCCTCCATCGTCACCCCGACCATCATCCTTTCGATGGCAGCCACTGTCCTCGTGGCTGGTCTGCTGCTGACCTTCATCTGCACATGGCTCAGCGTCGGCCATTTCCTCCGCATGAAAGAAAACGAAATGTATAAATAACATGGAACAGAAAAACTTTGCATTCGACCGCATCAACTACATCCTCATCGCCTTAGGGATGATAGTGGTCATTTTGGGCTTCATTCTGATGTCAGGCTCAGGTTCTGACGAGACGGCCTTCAATCCCGAGATCTTCAGCGACTTGCGCATCAAGGTAGCCCCTGCCGTTGCCTTCGTGGGCTTCGCTTTCATCATCTATGGCATCATGCATAAACCCAAAGATAAGGAGGTGATGCCATGAGTGTTTTCGAGACCATCATTATCGCTATCGTGGAGGGCCTGACGGAGTTCCTGCCCGTCTCTTCCACAGGTCACATGATCATTACGCAGAATCTGCTGGGCGTGGAGAGCACCCCGTTCGTGAAGGCATTTACGATTATCATCCAGTTCGGCGCGATCCTCTCTGTAGTGTGCCTGTATTGGCGCAGATTCTTCCGGCTCAATCACACGCCCGCTCCGGCAGGCAGCACACCTTGGCAGGCTTTTCTGCACAAATGGGACTTCTATTGGAAATTGCTCGTCGCTTTCATTCCTGCTATCATTATCGGCTTTCTCGGAAAGATGTCTGGTCTCATCGACCGTTTCCTTGAGAGCGTGGAAGTGGTAGCAGTCATGCTTGTCGTAGGAGGTATCTTCATGCTCTTCTGCGACCGTCTCTTCAACAAAGGCAGCGAACAGACAGCGCTCACTGAGCGTCGTGCCTTCCGCATTGGTCTATTCCAGTGCATCGCCATGATTCCTGGTGTCTCGCGCTCGATGGCGACCATCGTCGGCGGTATGGCACAGAAGCTCACACGCCGCGCTGCTGCCGAGTTCTCTTTCTTCCTGGCTGTGCCTACGATGGCTGCCGCCACGGCTTTAGACATCCTTCAGCTCTTCTTCGGCGATGAGGCTGATGCCAGCTGGGCCACGCGTGACAACCTGCTGATGCTGGCCTTAGGCTGCGTCGTTGCCTTTATTGTGGCATTGCTGGCCATGAAGTGGTTCGTGGATTTTCTCGCCAAGTACGGGTTCAAGGCTTTCGGTGTCTATCGTATCATTGTTGGCATCGTCATTCTGGCACTGCTTTGGACTGGACATTCACTTGTAATGGTTGACTAATGAACCCACAGGCAGGCGAAATACTCTACATCGACAAGCCTTATCGCTGGACGTCTTTCGACGTGGTGAATAAGGTGCGATGGCTGCTGTGCCGCCGCCTCGGCACCAAGAAGCTGAAGGTGGGGCACGCTGGCACGCTCGACCCCTTGGCTACGGGCGTAATGATCGTCTGCACTGGTCGCGCTACCAAACGCATCGATGAGCTGCAGGCCCACACGAAAGAGTATGTCGCCACACTGCGCCTCGGTGCTACCACTCCCTCCTTCGACCTCGAACACGAGATTGATGCCTACTACCCTACCGATCACATCACCCGTGAGTTGGTGGAGGCAACTCTCAGGCGCTTTATTGGGCGCATCGAACAGATACCGCCCTCCTATTCTGCCGTGAAGGTCGAGGGCAAGCGCGCCTACGACCTCGCCCGCAAGGAGAAAGAGGTTGAACTGAAGCCCAAGGTACTGGTCATTGAGGAAATAGAGTTATTGGAAGGACCCACCCCTAACCCCTCCCGTAAGGGAGGGGAATCCTCCGGCTCGTGTGAAGACCTCTCTACGCAGCCACTCCCCTCCCTTATGGGAGGGGTTGGGGGTGGGTCTCTACCCCGCACCGGTATGCGCAACAAAGCCTTCCTCACCTCCCCTGCCACCCCTACGGACACTGCCGATTATCCCTCCATCACCATCCGTGTCGTCTGTTCCAAAGGCACTTATATCCGTGCCCTTGCACGCGACATCGGACAAGCACTCGGCAGCGGAGCTCATCTGACCGCCCTGCGTCGCACCCGAGTCGGCGATGTCCGCGTGGAGGACTGCCTCTCTATGGACACCTTCCCCGAATGGCTCGAAGCACAAGACCTTGAAACGCTTATGCCATGAAATGATCAATAGCCAAATTGTAAATTGTCAAATAAATGAAGCTCTCTCAATTCAAATTTAAACTTGACTCCGACCGCATTGCACAGTACCCCGCTCCCTTCCGGGACGAGTGCCGTCTGATGGTGCTCCACACCAAGAGCGGAGTCATCGAGCATCGCGATCACTTCTACGACATCCTCGACTACTTCGATAACAAGGATGTCTTTGTCTGCAACGACACGAAAGTCTTCCCCGCCCGTCTCGAAGGCAACAAGGAGAAAACGGGTGCTAAAATCGAAGTGTTCCTCTTGCGAGAGCTCAATCAGGAGTTCCGCCTTTGGGATGTCCTCGTCGAGCCAGCTCGCAAGATCCGTATCGGCAACAAGCTCTACTTCGGCGAGGACGAGAGCATGGTGGCTGAGGTGATCGATAACACCACCAGCCGCGGTCGCACATTGCGATTCCTCTATGACGGTCCCCACGAAGAGTTCAAGGAAGCACTCTATGCCCTCGGCGAAGCACCACTGCCCAAGCAGATTGTTTCCCGAAAGGCTGAACCCGAAGACCTCGAGAACTTCCAGTGCGTGTTTGCCAAGCACGAAGGAGCTGTCACAGCCCCAACCTCTGGACTACATTTCTCCAAGCAACTACTCAAGCGAATGGAGATCAAGGGCATTGAAATGGCATACGTCACATTGCACTGCGGACTTGGCAACTTCCGCGAGATCGACGTGGAGGATCTCTCCAAGCATAAGATGGAGAGCGAAGAGATGCACGTCGGAGCCGAAGCCTGCCGACTCGTTAATCAGGCCAAGGAAGAGGGACGGCATATCTGCGCAGTAGGAACCACCGTACAGCGCGCCCTCGAGACGGCCATCGGAGCCGACTTCCGCCTCAAGGAGTTCGACGGATGGACCAATAAGTTCATCTACCCGCCCTACGACTTCGGACTCGCTGACAGCATGGTCGCCAATTTCTATATGCCTTATTCCACACTCCTCATGCTCACATGTGCCTTCGGCGGCTACGACCTCGTCATGAAAGCATATAAGGAAGCCGTGCGCGACAACCGCTACCGCTTCGGCACATACGGCGATGCAATGCTCATTCTCAATGACTGATCTCTATCTCTCCCTCGGAAGCAATCTTGGCGACCGCCACACCCTGTTGCTCAAGGCCATCGAGGCACTGGTGCAGCGAGTAGGGATCCTCGTGCGCTGCTCGTCGTTCATCGAGACCGAACCGTGGGGGTTCCAGAGCAACCACTCCTTCCTCAACGCCGTGGCGCTGTTCCGCACTGAGCTGTCGCCCCGCGAAGTGCTCGCGACAACGCAAGCCATCGAACGCGACCTCGGCCGGCAACATAAGAGTGTCAACGGTTATGCCGATCGCACCATGGACATCGATATCCTGCTGTACGGCAACGAACACATCGATGACCCCGACCTGAAGATCCCGCATCCGCTGATGGCCGACCGTCCCTTTGTGATGAAGCCGCTGTCCGAGATTGCCCCCGACCTGACAGCACAACTGCTCCATCCAAGCTCCCCATCTTTAATCCCTCATCTTTAATCTCTAATCTCCAACAAAATATGGCTTTGAAAGCAGGCATAGTGGGCCTCCCCAACGTGGGCAAATCCACACTCTTCAACTGTCTGTCGAGCGCTAAGGCGCAGGCAGCCAACTTCCCCTTTTGCACCATTGATGCTCAGATGGGACAGATCACCGTCCCCGATGAGCGACTGAATAAGTTAGCTGAACTCGTACATCCCGGTCGCATCGTCCCTGCCACCTGCGAGATCGTCGATATCGCAGGACTCGTCAAAGGAGCCTCCAAGGGTGAGGGCCTCGGCAATCAGTTCCTCGGCAACATCCGCGAGTGCGATGCCATCATCCACGTCCTCCGTTGCTTCGATGACCCTAACATCGTTCACGTCGATGGTTCCGTAGATCCCGTGCGCGACAAGGAGATTATCGATGCCGAGCTCCAACTGAAAGACCTCGAGACCGTGGAGAGCCGCCTGCAACGCGTAGAAAAACAGGCTCGCGTAGGCGGTGACAAGCAGGCCAAGCTGGAAGTCGGCGTGCTCGAAGCCTACAAGGCTGCACTCATCGCCGGACGCAGTGCCCGCACCGTCACCTTCGACACTGAGGACGAGCAGGCTGCTGCCAAGAACCTCTTCCTACTCACCACAAAACCCGTACTCTACGTCTGCAACGTCGATGACGCCTCAGCCGCCAATGGCAATGCCTACGTCGAGGCCGTCCGCCAAGCAATCGCCGACGAAGATGCCGCCCTGCTCATCATCAGCGCACAGACGGAGGCGGACATCGCCGAGCTCGAGAGCTACGAGGAAAAACAGATGTTCCTCGAGGATATGGGCCTCACCGAGAGCGGGTGCGACCGCCTCATCAAAGCCATCTACGCCCTACTCGGCCTGCAGACCTTCATCACCGCAGGTCCGATGGAAGTCAAAGCCTGGACGTTCCGTCGCGGTTGGAAGGCACCGCAGTGTGCAGGCGTCATACACACCGACTTCGAAAAAGGATTCATCCGAGCCGAGGTCATCAAGTACGACGACTACATCCACTACGGTTCCGAAGCCGCCGTCCGCGAGGCAGGCAAGATGGGCGTCGAAGGCAAGGACTACGTCGTGCAGGATGGTGACATCATGCATTTTAGGTTTAATGTTTAAAAGACCCAACCCCAACCCCTCCCATTAGGGAGGGAAGATGCAGGTCGTAATCATCAAAATAACTCCCAGCAATGATACATCTTCTATTATCCCACTTGGCACCAGCTCTCTCCTCCCTAACGGGAGGGTTCGGGGGTGGGTCTTTATTATTCATCCACTGGAACCCCGATGTAGTAGCCTTCACCATAGGATCCTTCGGCATACGTTGGTACTCCCTCTGCTGGTGTATCGGCCTGCTCTCGGTTTTCCTCCTCGAGCAGCGCCTGTTCAAGGAGCAGAAGATACCCGATGAGAAGTTTGAGCCCTTGTTCCTTTATTCCTTCCTCGGCATACTCATTGGCGCACGCCTCGGACACTGCATCTTCTACGAGCCCGAGTACTTCCTCACCTCCGGCAAGCATCTCATCGAGATGTTCCTGCCCATCCGCTTCCTGCCCGACGGCTCATGGAAATTCATCGGCTACACAGGGCTCGCCTCACATGGCGGCACCATCATGTTCATCTTCGCCCTCTGGCTCTACTCACGCCGCACCAAGATACCATTCCTCACCGTCATCGACAACATTGGCATCGTGACACCCCTTTGCGCCTGCGCCATCCGTATGGGTAACCTCATGAACTCCGAGATCATTGGCAAACCAACCGATGTACCCTGGGCTTTCATCTTCGAGCAGATCGACAACGTCCCGCGCCATCCCGGCCAGCTTTATGAAGCCCTCGCCTACCTCCTCTTCTTCTTCGTCGGCTGGTGGATCTACCGTCGCCGTCCGCAGCGTGTGGGCACAGGCTTCTTCTTCGGACTCTGCATCTTCCTCATCTTCACCTTCCGCTTCTTCATCGAATACACGAAAGAGGTACAGGTGTCGTTTGAAAACGGTATGTTATTCAACATGGGTCAGCTCCTCTCCGTACCCTTCATCCTCGTTGGAGGCTACTGGGTCTGGCGAGGTGCTAAGACACAAGTGAACAAATAAAAACCTAATTACCCATGAGATTGACGGAGACAACAAAATATTTGGGATTAGCATGCTTGATAGCACTGCTTCAATGCCCCTGCGCTTCTGCACAGTCTATCGGCGAACAGCTGAAGCAGAACACCACCATCGGCGGCTACACCATAGGCCGCATCAGCTACACTAACAACGAGGAAACCGACGTGAAAGCCGACCTCGGTGTGCGCATCGCACGCCTCTATGTCGATACACGCCTCGGCGATTTCGCCATGAAGCTGCAAGTACATCTGTCCGGCAGCCCGCTGGACAAGAGAGAGAACTCTGTCCGTTTGGTCGATGCTTGGATTGAATGGCAGCATTGGAAAGAGATGAGAGTGAAATTCGGACAGTTCAAACGATGCTTTACCTTCGAGAATCCAATGCACCCGTGGACACTCGGGGAAGGCACCTACGCACAACTCACCGACCGCCTCGCCGGTATCAATGATCGCACCGGTGAGCACTCCTCCTGTGGCCGCGACTTCGGTTTGCAATTGCAAGGCGATCTCTTTGCCTCAAAAATCGACGGCCATCGATGGCTGCACTATCAAGCGGGCATATACACAGGTCAGGGCATCAACCATGCCGACAAGAACACAGCCAAGGATTACATCGGAGGTCTGTGGGTCCAGCCTATAACAGGTCTGCAGATTGGTGCTTTCGGCTGGTGGGGCAACTACGTTCGCGACGATGGCTCAACCGTCAACCGTCGCCGCTACAGCTTCGGTGCTACCTACACCGGAGACTGGACAGCGCGCGCTGAATATGCGGTAGATAATGCCAACGGCAAGGCCGACGCCTGGTATGCCATCGTGGGAACACCCGCATGGCACCACGCCAAACTCTTTGCACACTACGACGTCTATCGCGAAGGGCGCACGTGGGACAATGCCCACAGCATCTACGGCCTCTCAGCACAATACAGCTTCCACGCCAATCTGATGTTCCAAGCCAATTATGGTTTCCACGTTAATCAAGCCGCTGAAGACAAACGCTACCATAGCGCTGACCTGCAAGTCTATTGGAGGTTCTGAACAGATGAACATACACTCGCACCCACGGGCAAAGCGAGTTCTTTCCACCTTTTTCTCTCATATCAATGGCCAACAAGTTTTCACAAGTCGATAGACAAGTCCAGACGCAGCAGCAGACGCTCACGCCGCAGCAGTTGCTCGTGACACAGCTCGTCGAGATGCCAGTGGAAGCACTCTATGAGCGTGTGGATCAGGAGTTGAAAGAGAACATCGCGCTTGAACGCGACAATAGCAACGAATGGAACGAGAGCGGCGATGAATGGAACCAGGACGGCGAATGGAACCAGGACGGAAACGAATGGAACCAAGACGTGCTCAACGGTTTTCCAGTTGATTCCTCCCCCTCCCCATCCAACAGCCTCACCCCCGATCAAGTTGCCGACTACAGTTCGCCCGATGACATCCCCGACAACCTCCCCGCTACACGCCTCATACCCGAGGCCATCGTCAGCGACACACTCTCCTTCTACGACCAGCTGGAGGAGCAGATCGGTTTCCTCCACATCGATGACCATGAGAAGGAACTCATCCGCTATCTCATCGGATCACTCGACGATGACGGACTGCTACGCACACCACTGCAACAGATTCTCGACGAACTCGAAGTCTATCACAACGTAGATACTTCAATGGCCGAACTCGAGCAGATGCTCCACATCCTTCAGACCTTCGACCCCGCAGGCGTCGGTGCTCGGACGCTTCAGGAATGTCTGCTACTCCAAGTGCAACGCGCAACAGACCACGCCTCACCCATTAAGCAGAAGCTATACCGCCTTATCGAGAGAAACTTCGATGCGCTGATGCTCAACCGCTGGGATCGAATACAGCGTAGCATGCAGCTCACGGACGCAGAAGTGAAACGCTTGCAGCATGAACTGCGACGTCTCAATCCGCGACCAGGCAGCTCTATGGGCGAAGCCATAGGACGCAACCTACAACAGATAACGCCCGATTTCATCGTGGAAAATGACCCCTACGGCAATCTCACGTTGACGCTCAACAAAGGTCATGTACCACCGCTACGCGTAAGCGACGATGACCTCAGCCTCCTCCACGCCTACGAGCAGCGCGATCCCAAGAGTCTCTCACGTGCCGAGCGCGAGGGAGCCAGCTATCTCCGTGAGCGTGTCGATCGTGCACAAAGCTTCATCGAGGCACTCCGACAACGGCAGCGCACACTCAACATCACCATGCAGGCCATCATCCATATCCAGCGTCCTTTCTTCGACAGCGGCGACGAGACGCTCCTGCGACCTATGACACTCGAAGCCGTAGCCAAGGAGACGGGACTCCACCTCTCCACCGTCAGCCGCGTGAGCAACAGCAAATGGGTGCAGACAGCCTTCGGCATCTATCCCCTACGCTGGTTCTTCACCTCAGCGGCTCGTCAGGGCGGCGAGGACGTCAGCGTGCGAAGCATCAAGGCGGCCATCAGGGAAGTGATTGAAGCCGAAGACAAACGCCATCCACTCACCGACGAGGCACTCACCGAAGCGCTCCAGAAGCGCCACTTCAACGTTGCCCGACGCACCGTCACCAAATATCGCGTACAAATGGGGATTCCCGTAGCACGAATGAGAAAATGAACCGTTCGCTTCTCTTAGCAGCACGATGGCTCTCTGCCATCTTTCGACCCGAGTTTCTGCCTGCGGTCGCCTTTGTCGTGCTCTTCCTCTGCACCTATCTGAGCTTGCTGCCGTGGGCTTTCAAGCTCATCGTGGTGCTCTTCGTCGTCTTAGGCACCATCCTCCTCCCACGATGGACCATACGTTTCTGGCGTCATTCGCGCGGATGGGAGCTTCATCGCCTGCGCCTGCGACAGAACCGCTTCTTCCCCTATCTCATCTACATCCTCTACTACGCCTTCACCCTCCACATGCTGGATCGCTTCCATCTGCCCCGTTATATGTCAAGCATCCTCATCGGTGCGCTGCTCATCCAAGGCTCATGCGCGCTCATCAACACCAAGTGGAAGATCTCCATGCACAGTGCGGGCGCAGGAGGTGCTATCGGTGCGCTCATCGCATACAGTCTCCAGTTCTACTTCAATCCCATCTGGTGGCTCTGCCTACTCATCATCATTGACGGTCTCGTTGGCACCAGCCGTATGCTCCTACGACAGCACAACCTCTGGCAAGTCCTCGCAGGCACCTTCCTCGGCATCCTCCTCGGCTTCGTCGGCATCGCCTTTTTCTAACGAAATTCCTGAAAAGCCCCTTCATTCATGCCAAACGCCTGCACCAAGACATTTGATGCAGGCGATACTCTATCAGAAAAAATAAATTTTTGTTTGAAATAGGTGTCAGGTGTCAGGAAAATGCCATCATTTCTGCTCCAATTTTGTGGATATGATTCATGATTTCCTTTTCGCGTTCTTGTGAAGGCTTCTTGAATCCGTTGATATAGTTTCGTAGCAATGTGGGGTTAATGCCCATCGAACGAGCAAATTCTGCCACATTGATTTCATTGTGTGTCAGGAAGAAACGCTGCATAGCACTTGGCTCTGCATCTTCATAGGCGAAACTCTCAAAGCTGATGTCTTCATCAAGGTTACGCCAATGAATACCATCATAGCCAAAAACATATTGGGCACGTTCCTCATCCGTTGCCTTTTTCAACCGAGGATACCACAATAGCGACTGGCGATATTCCCGCCCGTCCTCGTCTCTTCCATATATATATTGTGTATCAAACCATATCTCTTTGATAATCATAATTCGTCCTCCTTTCTTTTATCAAAATGTTCATGCCATCGTTTAATAATAATATCAGCATTTTCATCTATTACCTTTTTGATTTTCTTGAGGTCATTGGTCTTGATTCCATGTTTCTCAAAGAGAGCGAACTCCGTGCCATTCCATTCATATTTGGCCATTCCGTTATTGCCCTCTACATGCACGTGTAAAGGTTCATGCTCTCTACTGTAAAAGAAGAAAGAAAAACCATAAAACCTGAATACTTCTGGCATATATAAGTCTATTTGTTGGTTTTAACAATGCAAATTAAGGAATTATTTTCGATACCGCCAAAGAAAATAACATATTTTTCTTTTTTCTGTTCAAAACAATATCTGCGAACGAATTTGTTTGTTGTTGAACATTTCAATACAAACTCACCAGCGGGATGAGATCCGCTGGTGAGAATAAAGATGATGAAATGTGTTTTTAGATTCTTGCATAGATCCGTAAATCCGTAGTTCCGTCTTTCCGAATCTTTGACTCCGTCATCTGACAACAACTTTCTTGCCATTGATGATGTAGATACCACGCGACAGGGACTGCTGTGCCTTGTTCTCAGACACATTGCGCTTGAGCATACGACCATCGGTGCTATAAACGTTGACATTGTCGCCACCTATGCTGAGGTTGGCAATACCCGTGCCCTGACCAATAGTTACCTTGAAGGGCACTTCAGCAGGATTATGCTCAACTTTGCTTGGGTCGGCAAAGATCTGTCCGAAGATGCGACCCGTATATTCGCCAAGCGATGCGTCAGTTGTTGCCTGCAACGTCATCGTAAACAGCGAACCTGAGTCGCCCTTAAACGGGCGGTTCTTAGTAGAGTAAATCTTGATGACAACATGGTTGGAACCTCCTGAGCCTGCACTCTTAATGGCATCGTAAACGTTAAGCAAAGGAATAATGAGTCTTCTGGAAAAAGTGCCATTTTTTGAGACCGTTTTCAGAGCCACTTACGTTCTGCTTTAAAATGCCATCAAAATGAAACTTTGTGTCAATTACGGCTCTTATATTTGGAGTAGTTTAGCACAATTCATATTACAAAAAGAAAGGTAAAATCTTTACAAATACTTTTTCAAGTGGACTCAATAATAAGTATATTCGCTGCATAAATGCTTCGTTGAAAATGGCGCACAAAGATACAATTAAATCCTTGTGCGCCAAAATAATCACGTATGTTTTCTCATTTTGAACATTTTTCTATCCTTTCTGCACTTCGTACAAAATATGCAGATTACCTCTTAATGAATTTACGTGAACGACCCTTTTCTCTGATAATGTATACACCGCGAGGGATTCGGGCGAGGAATGATGCATATTGTCTGTCAACATCCATCCGTGAGAAACGCACCATAAGCGCACCGTTGAACGAGAACACCTCTACCCCGTCAAATTCGTCATGTTCCACAACATCTATTTCGTCCGAAATGGGATTACTCAGAGGGAACCAGCTATCAGTGGTCACATCTTTATATAGAAGTTCTATTTCAGTAAGCGCTGCATCCTGGATAGGCATACGGTAGGTGTTTCGCTGTCCTCCATATATGGACGTGAGTATTGGTCTCAATGCATATTTGGTTCCACTATGTTTTATTTGAACCTGTAGCGTATCCTCGAAGTTGTTGTCTGAGATGTTAGCCACGGTAAACTCCACAAACCGTTCCCCATTCTCCTCAAGTTCTTGAGGAGCATCTTCCAATTCCAGACATGCACCCTTATTATGAAAGTTAGGATAATCAAAAATGAATTTACCATTCTCCACACGGGTAGGAATTCTGTTGGGTGCGCATTCCCAGCATTGTCGCCAAGGCGAATCACCGTCAGTACGTGAAACGACACACATCTCATAGTCGCCGTCTGCCAATCCTTGTGGCAACTGGAACTCACGGTTGACATATATGTAATATCCCCCGTCCGAGAACGAGGCTTGACGCTGTGTCGGGGAAACGGCCAACTGACCATTATGGGAGAAACCTATGGAATACTGTATTGTTCCCTTATCAAACGAAGCATAGCGGACTCCAAACGAAACCAAAATACTGCTGTTAGCCCTGACAGTTCGTTCATGCCAGTCGTTATTAAGTACGATAGGCTCTGTGAGCACCAAATTTGCAGTATCGTAATTGTTTTCTGTCAGCCCGTCAATGGGATAGAAGTCTGTGACCATAGCCTGACGGTGATGGTAGGCTATGGTTGATGGGTGCTCCTTGGTACCTCCGATGACATGTCCGCTACTCTGGTTGATGACATTCAAGTTGGTAAACTTGTCCTGAATCGAACTTGCATGACCAAAATTGAAATGAAAGCAGCCCTCATCGTCACGTCCGTCTATGACAAACATGTGGCCTACCATTCCACCGTCAACGTAGGTGTGGTCACCTCTATAAAATACAGGATGTCCGGCCTCCAGTTCCCCATTAAGCATCTCTATCCATTCCGTTGTTGAGTAGAACAGGCGGCGACGATAGCGCGACTGTGGCGAGAAGTGCATGTGGTGTTGCAGTCCCCACAACATCGAGGGATGGTTGGCTGGTGACGAGTTGCTGCCATATTGCATCTTCATGGCAGCTCCGACCTGATAGACCAGACGAGCTACAGCTGAGCGGGCGAGCGATGGCGATGATGCATCGTAAGTATTAAGGATGTTGGCCCAGTCAATGGGGTTAGCATCGAAGTCAACATCGATTGTCGTGCCATTCGACAAGGTATATTTCGCACGTCCGTAGCCATGTTCCGGTATCCTGTAGTGGCTTAGGATCTGTGCCACAGCTACAGCACCACATCCAGCTGCAGCACCATTCGGACAATCATCGTTGAAAGGAGAAGTTTGCGACCAATGAGTATTAAGTGGCAGCTGTGGCATATCGTCTTCTGAAGGATATTGATACAAAATCTGCCAGTCATCTGATGCACCATTCTGATACATGATAGTGTACCCATCTGATTCCGTACTTATATATGGGAAAACTACTGATATCTTTTGGCTTCCTGGTATTGTCAGATGTTGAGTCATAAAAATCCCACTTATGGAATTACCTGGTCCGTAAGAATTATTGTTATATTGAAAACGAACTACTCCATAGAAATCCCTATCCGTAAGATTTTTTATTGTCATGGATGTATTGACCTCATCAGTTGTAGGCTTTCCCATAAGCTTAAGCTCCGTCGGTTCTACAATAGTTCTGAAATTCTGCCATGAGGATTTCTGACGGTAGGCTGAGGCTTTTCCGTCAGCTACATGCAGCACGGCACTTCTATAACACTCGTCCGAGAACACATCAGTATTAATTGCGAATGGACTTGATATCCTTGAACATATATGCTCTATATTATTATCCTTTTCAAAAGCAAGACGATCAATCCTTGTGATGCCAGAACCAAGAATCACACGTTTTAGACTCTCCATATTGCAAAATGCGTAAGGGCCGATGGATTTCACATGATCAGGCACTATTAGATCTGATAATGACGTGTAATTAAAGCAACTAAAATCCAAAGACTCCACGCCGCGGCCAAAATCGACGGACGTCAAATCATGGCAGAATATGAAGGCATAGCGGCCAACTGATTTGATGCTATTCGGGAGACGGATACTTTGCAAATTAGTGCTCATGAACGATTGGTCTGGGAAAACATTTGACTTCGTACCAATTTGATTTTTATAGTATGTCTCGTCGTCTGTCTTGAAGTAACAGTCACCACCATCTACAATGTTGGCTTCTGATAAGTCAAGTTTGGCAAGTATGCCATCCGTCTTCTTGTTGTTCACATCACGGCCCGCCATTTCTCTTAGGGTCAGGATATCAGTCCCATTAAGATTGCCAGACACTTTCAGTGACGAAATATGCATAATATCACTTTCGTCGAGTAACATTGAAAGCGTTCCTGGAGTTTGTACTCTGACATTCAACGATAATGGTTCATGGTATGGCTCTATACCATAAACGATACGATGATTGTAACTATAGTCACAACCTTCGGCCGGCACCATGTTCGTCAGCAGAAAATACCCATCATAATTGGAAGTCCATCCCCAATTGAAGTGAAAATAGCCGTTATTTGAAAAACCATCACATACAAAAGCATGAGCAACTCCAGATGTTGGTGCCGCCCCGCACATGAAAACAGGTCTATTATTCTCTAACTCCTGACATACAATTCTCGAAAATTCTACATCATTGACATCTTCCAAGGATTTAGCCTTATACTTGAAGTATCGCTTCCATGCAGATGCTTCCTTTGCAGATGTCGGACTGCTGCCGGTTGTATTATATACCATGTCTATTGATATACCAATATTCGATAGGAGTGTAGCAACGGCGTTCCTGGAATCAACAGACTCTGAACTGGTATATGAATCCTTCATTAAGTTCCACTGGTAAATGGTTTTCGCAAAATCAGCCATTTGTGTTATTGGCAATGTCTCATCAACTAAACTAGAATATGTATGGCTTTCATACCCTACATTGGGCCACTTGTGATAGTACATAATCTGTGCCATTGCGGTTGCAATACATCCTGTTGGACATCTCTTTCCCTCTTTACCTATCGGACATAAATCATTATAAGGGCTGCCCTGTCCCCATTTAGATATGAGTAAAGGTTCTACAACTACATTGCCTTCTGGAGAGTTAACATGTATTTGCAATCCATGCTTAATGGCATACTCCATCTGACGCTCATATTCGCTCAACCACCAACGCATATTATCCGGTATTTCTTCTGCATTGAAACCACCATTGTTTCCATACCCTAGCACAGCATCTATGCAGTCATCACCAGCAGTGATGACAAATGCAGAATCGTCGCCTATATTGAATATGTAATACAATGGATGACCTGTTGCATCATCACTTCCCGTTTGTATTAGTTTCATCTGCGTCACATTGGTTGTGGCACGCGTCAAACGATTTAATTCAATTCTATTTTGATAGAATTCTAATGCTTTGTTACGTGCTTGTTCAACATTTATTGGTGCGGCTATAGATTCACATACGCTCCAACTAATTAGCATTAGGCAGATAGTTAATAAGAATTTTCGTTTCATGTCATTGTAGAAATTGTAACGTTTTTAATACAAATACACCGCAAAGATATAGAGATTACTCAATATATCAGCAAAGACTGACATATTTATATCATAATAATCGTTAAATGAGATGGGATTTACTTTCTAAAGTGGACTTATCCGTTGTATATACAACTTTACTCTGCTTCTATTCCATCAACATTGTCTAGCTTGTACACAATAGACACATTTCCATTTGGATATTTCCAATATAATGATTTTTTATCGTTGAATATCACTAATATCCGATCAGTTTCTCTATAAGGTTGTTGTTTACCCATAAACTCACGAGTCCATCTATAAATTGTTATGTTTGAACGACGTTCTATTAGTTTGAAATATGATTGCGATGTATATCGAGGATGGAGAAGATTATCGTACCATGGATCCAGCCCTGGCATAACGAAAGCAGGATCCAAGTGTCCCCAACACGCATCAATATGTGTTTCAGATGTATATTTCAAATAAAGGTACAGATGTGGTTCAAGTGATAAATTAACAGGAAGTGTATTTCCTGCATTATCTACTTTTAATTGCGGAACATAACTATATATTGGAGATTGAGCATAAGAGGAAGGAATCTCACACAATAATGCAATAGCAATTATGAGTGAAAGGAATAATGTTCTTTTCATTTTGATTTGCTTTTATAATAGGGGCGTTTTTATAAATAAATTACTAATTATCAATAAGTTTGACGATATAAAAGAAGGGTGATTCACCCCAATTATATGAAGTATCGAATGATTTCATTACAGTATAACATAATAAAAACACAAACATAAGATATGCAGTAGACTAGAAATCACCACACAATTTTATATTGAACATCCTCAGAACCTGTTTTTTTCATTGTAACAAGTCCTGAAGAGCTGTTAAAGGACCAAGAGGTATAATCCTCATAACAGAGATTACCATTATAATCATAAATGTCAAAGACATTGTCCTTTTTGAAAAGCATCGCATATTTTCCCACTGGAGCATAAGTACAAAGATTACCATGTTGTAGAATAGTTTTCAACACCTTCCCCCGATTATCCACCAAGTAGGCATCACCATCTTTCACACACCATGTGCGCCCCTTGTAAAAATCACATATTGCATTTTGATAAATCATTGGTACGGCTTCCTCTCCCTTTTCATCAATAAATCCACAACGGCCTGTGACTTTTGAGAATACTAGAGAACGGCCTTCATGATATGGGTATGCAACACTATATTTCCCATACGGAATAACAAGACTTCCTTTCTCATTAACAAAACCTGCTGTCATTGTTTTTTCATTGAAAGACATCATTAACCCTGATTGTGCTGGCTGTTTGCATCTGACCATCCATTCGTATAGAGAAGGGTAATGGGCGTAGTCCATCTGTTTTTCATCCAGGGGAAACTTAGTAGCAAGATTGACCGCGTTCTGATTATGTGCAAAGTAGTTCTTCGCAATAAACCATGTAACTTCTTTGTCTCGAACTTTTTTGTCTAAGAAACTGCAACCCTGTTGATTGATTTCCATGACAACCATATAGTATTGTGCATCAAAATTTCCAAAATCTGCGTATGCGAGCTTGCGGAACATCTTAAACGCATCATTGTATTTCCGATTGGAATATAGCTCAAGTGCCTTACCAAGAGAAATGTCTGATGAGAAATCAATAATCTTTGCAATTTGCCCTTCAAGGACATAGAAGATATCTGTGACATTATACATAAGTTGACCGCTCAGCGCCAAATCCGCACTAACAAAACATGGTGGGGTCTCATCTTTGAATGCAGTAGGTTCAACGAAATCAGGTCTAACCTTGACATTTGACATGTCATATTTTTGACCATGCGGGATGGCGTCTCTAAATAAACACATGTAAGAGTGTATTTCCTGTGTGCCATTGGTAAGCAGTTGAGATTGGTCGTTGGCCACAGCATCTTGGATAATCTTATCATCAACTAGGCACTTCATCTTTACACTTGCAAGTTTCATTGCTTGCTCGCGATATTCTATTTCGTCCGTATTACACCATTGCCGCATTGCAATTCCGAACTTTTGAACAATGTCAACAGGTTGCTGGGCTTGTGCATTGGAGGCAATCAGCCCTATTAACGATAAAGCGAAGATATATTTTCTCATTTGTTGTAGATGTAATTTAAAAATTCTGTTTTTTCTTCATTTGTCACTTTCTCTAATGAGTTAATAAGCCATCCAGCATTATAATTCTCACGTTCAAAGTGGCTGATTGTAAATTTATATCCCGGCACTTGGTAGAAAATAAACTCCAATGGCTTGACATATTCAATATCTAATACGCCGGCATAGACATAAGCATAAAATACCGTTGTCGGGTCAACGCTGAAATACTTTTGTTTATAATTCAATATGTAGTCATCCTTTTCTGTTGTAATGCGATGTAATGACATAAAATTTGTTTCATGGTCATCTGGCATCAGCATAATACTTTCTTTCTGTAAAGATGGCGTAAGGTTGAAAATGCTTCCCTCAGCTTTAGCAATTACCCATTTATACATCTTGCTACGACGATTTTCTACGTTCAGATATAGTGTAAATACAACATCTTTCCCCTTTAGCTTTCCATGACAAGAAGCCTTGGCAATCCAAATAGAATCTTGGTAATGCAATAAAATACTATCCTGTATAACTTTCTCTGCAAAAGCTTTGGCTTCTACAAATGCAGAATCTTCGATCGACTTGAACATCTCCCCATTGAATAATACCAAAAGATTATTCAACTTCGCATCTTCACTGTCAGTTTTGATATCAGGACGTAATTCTTTCCCATTGAATCGGTCAAAGAATTCGTCCACAAGCTTTACTCTGGTCTTGTACAAATCGTCATTAAGCAATCCACCAATAATTTGGGCATTTATTAAGTTGGTAGTTGACAACATCAAGACTACTCCGATTATTCTTTTCAGATTTCTCATTTTTGTTAAAATGCTCAGTATTAGTATTTATATTCTAATTTGTTTGAAAGCGTTAGGGTGAACAAGCGCCAGTATTCTCACTCACAATATACAACACCCTTATTGTATCGACTTCTATTGTACCGTAGTACATTTTGAGTCCATCTCAACAGTAATATGATTTGTCTGTGCATCGCAAAAAAACGATGCACAGACATAAAAATAATATGAGAGACGCTAATCTTTCATAATCGCTGTGTGTCAGTTGCCGTGACATCACCCAGCATAACAATGTATTCCTCGCCGTCTACTGTTTGCTCAACTTTGACATAGCATTTTACACGCTTACGAGTAATATCCTTATATACGGGTCTGCCATCTCGATAGCCGCAAAAAGACTGTTCAAAATAAACGGTACAAACATAGGTGTCCTCACTGATTGGCTGTAGTTCGCTTATCTTCATAGCAGACACATCCGTCGTTTGCATGACAACCTTTGAGTAACTAAGCCTGTTTATCAGATTAGAGAAATACTGCTTCATCAGATAAGAATAGGGATTATTTCTGTTCACAGAAGTAACCTCCATTGTGACACCATCACGAATGCGGCCGTCTTCCTCATAGGAATCTCCCTGACCGATAAATAGCTTCAATGCTACAGTACGATAAAAGAGACGATTATTTTTTTTGTTTTGAGGGTTGGCCATATATTCTATATGGTCACACATCTGCCAGACTTTTTCGGCGCAGCGTCGTTTTAGCATTTCGTCGGCAGAACTTTGGGCTTGAACGGAAACACAAGCCAACAGCATCACTCCCGCCATTAAAATTCTTGAAAAAATCGTTTTCATAAGGATTGTCTATTTTTTGTAATATTCACGTACTCGCATTTCGGAAAATCTGTTATCAGAAGTAAATTTACCATCAATAGGAACGACTTTCAATAAAATCCTGCTTGTAGATATTCTATTAAAGAATACATCAACAGATTCTTTGTCTATTACTTGGTCTACATCTTGCCCCAATACTTTAATCGTGGCATCGCTTATAAATACTTTCTTTAATTTGTTAGCAACTGCTACACGCTTTTCTAATGGAACTTTCTTGTCGATGATATAATCCAAGTATAGTGATAGCGTGTTATTACCATCATCTGTTCGTTCATCCTTTGAGGTCTGTTCTTTCTTTTTGACTTTCTCATCTGGCTCTTCACGCTGTTGTTTTCTGGGTTGTGATGCAGAAGATATGTTTGGACGGAAAATAGGCGTTTGTGTCCCTGGACGACGCATTTCTTTGTTAATCTCCTTTACATACAGCCCTACTTCATTGAAGAACGATTTCCATTCGATTTTCCCACTTTCGGATCTCTGGTTGAACAACTCCACAAAGCAAGCAGTATAGTCATCCAAACCTCCAAAGTCCCCAAAACCAACCGCACCCCATGAAGATTCGCTTGGGGATGCAGAAGTAGCGATTAAATCGCCTGTGTTTTCAAGGAATAACTCTTGGATTGCCTGAACTCCTGTACTTGCAACAAAAGCATTTCCATAATTGACGGTTGTATGGAATGACGGTGCACTCTTTATGGTCATAATGGGGTCTTTACTGTTACAGCACATTCCGATAGTTATTGTCAAACGTGCTCCTTTTGACTTCAATGTATTATGAACCCATTCAAGTGGAATAAGTCTGCTGTCAGAATTTTGTGCCAAAAACATTTGAGGGAATGGATGAGCATTCACATCTTCTTTCTCAGGTCTTCCACCATGACCAATATAATAGAACACAACTATGTCTTCTGGGTCACAGTTTAGATTATTAACTGCTTTCTTGCAATTCTCTGGCGAGGTTGATGTGTCCCAGTAGTCTTGTATATCGGATGTATAGCCCTTTTCAGCCAAAGCTGCATTGACCACGTTGATAAACTTGGAATATAGCACTTTGCGCCCAACTTTATCCATTTCTCCGATACCACGTTGACGCCCCAGATTATCATACCACTTATCTGTAGTGTCAACGAAAGTTAGCCAATGTATTGTCTTGGCGTTAGCCGTCATTGTGATAATGGCAGCCAAAATCATTATCAATGTCTTTCTCATTTTTCTTCTTCTTTTAGGATTTCTGTTAATTTTTGATTCTCAGGAAACGCAAGAAGCGCATATTTTAATATCTCGGTATTCAGCAAGTCAAATCTTCTCAATGGCTTGTTATCCTTTCCTACGAGCATCCATTTGTGAAGTCTGAAATCATATTGCGCTGTGACAATTTGCTTTCTTGCTGTAAATTTCACAAAAAGATAAGTATGGAAATGACCTAACACTTCTGTATCGGCTGTATAGTTACAGGTGTCACCCACTAAATAGCGAACAACGGCACGATCATCAGTTCCAAGTTTTTTTATCGTAGCTGAATCACAGCCGATTTCAATTGTCCTAGCTTTTAAGATGATTTTGGCAATGCTGTCGCCAACAGCCTTTCGTAGCATTACTTCAGTTCTTTGCATGGGAGTGTAGTCTGTTTCATTTTTCTTGTTTCTGGCAGAACAAGAGATAGTCGCGAATAACAGAGTCACTAACTCTATTATTGCTAAATGTTTGAACAAGGTGTTTAATCTCATAAATGTAATATTTTAGAATCCAAATGATGTATATAGGTTCAGAGTGCCATGCTTAGATTTAACTCCCTCATAAGGTTTGTATCCCCCATAGGCGATATAGCCAGGATTGAAATAATTAAAGAAATCATGTTCGTAACGCAACAACAGAGATATATGAGAAAATGAGTTGATAACCCCCAGACCCAACACACCTGAAAAACCATTGCTAATCGATTTACTATCACTATAATCTCCTCGTACACGAAAAACATAATTATACTTTGCTCCAGCTTCAACTATGACATTAAATTTTTTACTAGTAAAATCACCGATTCTGGTTTTAAGTAAAAGAGTTGGAACTACCATTTGTTTATCATAGCTCTTATAATCATCTTGACCTGCAACTTTTAATTTCCAGTTTTGCTTTTCATAGTCAATCTGAAAATCAAAACCGATGGGATAAATGTATGAGAGATAGCCTATATGATAACCTACAGAAATATTTTGGACACCCCAATCCCACCATTTAACTTTAATGTCGCCATTCGGAGAATCTATAGTTTTTAGTACATCAAACCTTGCTCGGAATGAAGGTATCCACCATCGATTCCTATTACAAAAATCTATTCCCTTTTCTCCTGTACTCCCTATTACCAAAGATTTAACATTTTCTGCAAACCATCCATAAGCATTGTTCGTAGTAGTAATTACGGGGCCATATTCCCACAACCCACGTGTCACTTGAGCACTTGTCGGCTCTGTTAACAAGGGAAACAATAATGAGAACAAAAGTATTCTTTTCATACCATTGGTAATTCTTGTTCACCCAACAAGAAATGATTAAATACTCCAATATGTTTACGGCAGTACACAAAAAAGCGTGGGTGACTGTACTTGTTGCCCGTCCCACGATCTTGGCGTCTCGCATTGCCCATCCAGTCGAAACGGTGCAACGCAGAAGCCCACGCGAGGAGATATGATATATTATGCACGTCAGCAACCTTATATAAATAAGGTGTACCGAGGGCATACATTACATATTCCCACATTGGACATCTACCGTTGCTTTGTTATTGACTGGATTTGAGTTTGCGAGACTTCAGATCGTCAAAGAACAAAGCGCTGAGTAAACGCCTTTTATGTATATGCGTCCCACCCGCCCAGCTTCTGCTCATTAGAGCTTTTTAGAACATAACAACATCCACTTTCGTGGTTAGGACGGTGCAAAGATAAACAATAAATCGGTATCTGTGGCAAAAAAGTCAAAAAAAATACTTGAAAAAATCAAAAGAAGCTATTTCCTTGACGAGCCTGCATATAATCGCAACGGCTGATACGTATAGGCAAATCAGCTGATACGTCTAAAGGAACGGACTGTTTGACCCGGGGCAAACAGTCCGTTCCTTTAGGCGAACTCTTAAACTACGCTAACGTAATCTTGCACATCCTCAGTAATCTTCGCTGACAAAGACTACGATCAACGCAAGCGATCAATATAAGTTGAAAAGAAGGAAACTGGGGATCAGAAGGTGATGGTGAACGGTGGAGTGTCGGAGGCACCTGTTTCGGTGGCTCCATCCTCCTGTGCGTTTTCGGCAGCTGCCTTCTCCTGAATGCGCTTGAGCTCGTCCTTCTTGCGCTCGGCAGTGGGTGTGGATTCCACCATGGAGATGAGGTCGTCGTTGTCGAGGTCTTTGTCCGCAAAGATGAAGATCTGACGGCGCGGCTTCTGCGGGCGGTTCTCGTCCTCGGTGTAGTAGATGCGACGGCGGTCGTCGTTGTTCTCCTTCTCCTCTTCAAGCCGACGCTGTTCCTCTTCCTGCTCGCGCGTGAGACGTTCCGAGCGGTCGGTGCGGTTGGTATCGAGCCCGGGTACGTTCTGGAGACCAAAGCCCGAGGCGAGGAGGGTGATCTTGACCTTAGTACCCAAGGCATCATCGGTGCCAAGTCCCCACTTCACCTCGACGGTGTCCTGATTGAACTTGCTCATGAACTCATCGACTTCATTCATCTCCTCCATGGTGAGCTGTTCGCTCTCGTTGTTGCGGCTGAAGGTGATGTAGAAGAGGACTTTCTTGGAGTTGAAGATATCGTTGTTGTTGAGCAAGGGGCTGTGGAGAGCTTGCTGGAAAGCCTTGGTGACACGGTTCTCACCTTCGCCATAGCCCGTGGACATGATGGCTACGCCACCGTCCTTGAGTACGGTCTTGACATCTTGGAAGTCGAGGTTGATGAGGCCGCGCATGGTGATGATCTCCGCGATGCTCTTGGCAGCGACGCTGAGCGTGTCATCGGCCTTGGCAAAGCCGTTGAGCACGGTGAGCTCAGGATATATTTCGCGCAGACGTTCGTTGTTGATGACGAGGAGCGCATCGACGTGCTTGGCCATCTCCTCGACGCCATCGAGCGCCTGGTCGATCTTCTTGTGTCCTTCGAAACGGAAGGGGATGGTGACGATGCCTACCGTGAGGATCTCCATCTCGCGTGCGCACTGGGCTACGATGGGTGCTGCGCCAGTGCCTGTGCCGCCGCCCATGCCTGCCGTGATGAAGGCCATGCGTGTGCCGTCAGTGAAGAGCTCGCGGATCTGGGGCAGGGAGTCGAGGGCTGCCTTGCGACCTACTTCAGGACGGTTACCTGCTCCGAGACCCTCGCCCATCTGCAGCTTGGTAGGGACTGGGGAGTCGGTGAGTGCCTTGCTATCCGTGTTGCAGAGGACGTATGTGACGTCGTGGATGCCTTCGTTGAACATGTGGGTGACAGCGTTGCCACCACCACCGCCGACACCAACGACCTTGATGATGCTGGGGTTATTGGCCTTGAGATTGAACTGAATTCCTCCAGGTTCGATATTGAAATCTTCCATAGCCTAAGGGAAAATGAAAAATGAAAGAGTGAAAAGTGAAAAATGAGAGTTGGAAGTTATTCCTCAACGAGCTTTCCGGCTGTCTCGCGTAACCATTGGCCCATGCGTGAGAAGGCACTGGGTTTCCTGGGCTGCGGTTCTTCTTCAACCTTGGATTGCTCCGATTCATCGACGGAGACAGACTCAGCTGTGTCGTTGGGCTTATTGTTCTTGTTGGTCTTGACAACGCCGTCTCCTGCTCCTGAGAGGTTCTCGAAGACGGGATCGTCTTTTGTCTTCTCATCGAAGAGATCGGGCTCTGCGGATCTCTCGCTGGTACATTCCTCGTCGCCGCGACGAAGCATAGCCACGAGGGTGGCAAGCGTGTTGGTCTGCGGGTCGAGCTTCAGGGAGGTGGTGTATTCAGGTGCGGTAGGCATCTGACGCTTCTTGACTTTGTCGAAATGGTGGTACTTGTCAAAGGCCATCTCGATGTCGCGCATATTGGCAGCACCGCCCGTGAAGATGATGCCCGAGAGGAGCCGCTCGGAGAAGCCTTTGATCTGTTCCCATACATTGTCGAGGATTTCCTGCTGACGTGCTTCGATGATGGCACGCAGGCGTCGTTCGTCGGTCTGGCGGTCGTTACTGATGTTAATGGTGCGGTTCTCCAAGCCTTCGCGCTCTTCGGTGTAGGCAGAGCCGTAGGTACGCTTGAGTGTCTCGGCCTCCTCGTGCTCAATGTGGAGGAGGGATGCGATGTCGTTAGTGATATTGTTACCACCGAGTGGGATGACGACGAGGTGGCGCAGGATGTTCTTCTCGTAGATGGCAACCGTGGTGGTCTCAGCACCGAAATCAACCAAGGCACATCCGGAGCGCTTCTCAGGGTCGGTGAGGAGATAACCGGAGAGAAGGAGCGGTGCGATGAAGAAACCGGCATTCTCAAGTTTGGCTCCAGCAAGACTGCGTGTGATGCCTTCGCAGAGCGTCTTGCGTGCTACGATGTTCTTGTAGCAGCCCTCAATGCGGTCGGTCATAATGCCGACGGGTTCGTTGGTGAGGTGAGAGCCGACGCGGAACTCCTGTGGAACGATGTCGAGAATCTCAGCACCCTGATAATCCTGTTCGCTGTCCTCTTCCTTGAGTCGTTCGACGATATCCTCGGTGATGTTCACCTTGACGTCGAACTGACGTCGAACGGTATTGCCGACTGTGCGAAGAGACTGGCCTGCCACGCCGACATACACGCGATGGACAACGACCTTCTGTCGCTCCTCGATGCGCTTGACAATAGCGACAATGGCCTGAATGGTCTTGTCGATGTTATATACAACACCCTTGTGAACGCTGTCGGGTGCACTTTCTTTCTCGTAGCCCAACACGAGCAGGCTTCCATCAGGTCTCTTCTGCCCAATCATTGCCCGAATGGCAGACGACCCGAGTTCGATGGCGACTATGTTTTTTTCGACTCCCATATATTGTATGATTTAAGTTTTAAGTTTAAGGGTTCAGGTTACTTGTCCTTCTTGGTGGCAATCACCTGACCGGCATATTTCACGCTGATGGTTTTGTAGCGGTTCCATCCGGCTTTGTCGAGTCCTTCGCTCTGGAAGGTCTTCATGCGGCTGAACTTGTCCTCGATGTTGGAGGTGTCGCCCAGGATGATGATGTGCTCGCCGATGCGCGGCGTGAGTGAGATATCACCGTCGGCATCCACATGAACCTCTTGTATCTGATCGCGCCAGTAGGGATCTGTGGTGAGCGTCGTGGCAAGCGGCATATAGAGGTCGCCTGCAGTAGCGCGCTGTACGTTTCCTGTCATCACAATGAGATCGATAACGTGGTGCCCGCGTGGCATTGTGCCTCCGCAATTGTCGATATAGAAATCCTCGCCGGCGGCATTGATGACGTGCATGATGGGGATACGCGGTGTCACCTGCATGGTGATCTTGCCGTCAGCAGTCGCATAGCACAATGCCTGATCGATGTAAGGGCTGGCCACAAGGACGGACTCCAACTGTGCGAGGTCGATATCCTTGATGGCCTTGCCTTCGGGGAAGAGTTTTTCCTTCGCGAGCAGTTCGCGCACTTCATTCTCGTTGATGAAGTCCGTATGTTGGTCGTCTTTGATGACGATATCCAGCCCCTTACAGTCTGGATCCTGTGCAGGGCGGTTGAAAGTCGTCAGAGCAAAGACAAAGTATGCTGCAACGCCTAACAAGATGACAATTTTCAGAAAAGTCTTATACACAGGGCGCATATTTCAGATGAAAAAAAACAGATGAACAGATGAACAGATGAACAGATGAACAAATTAACAGTTGCTTCTTTCTTCTACGATCTTAGCGATTTCATCGGCATAGTTGTCGAGGTCGCCTGCACCAAGGGTGATGAGGACATCGAAGTCGAGCGAGCGCACGACACGGAGCACATCGTCCTTACAGATGAGGCGATGGGCTACGCCAGGGCGCAGATGGTCGAGGATGAGCTGGCTCGTGATGCCCTCAATGGGCAACTCACGGGCAGGATAGATCTCCGTGAGGATCACCTCGTCGAGCTGTGACAGAGCATCAGCAAACTCGCGGTAGAAGTCGCGGGTGCGGGTGTAGAGATGAGGCTGGAAGATGCCTACGATGCGCTTGTCGGGATAGACTTCGCGGATGCTGAGGATGCTCTGGCGAATCTCCTCGGGATGGTGGGCATAGTCACTGAGATAGGCTTTGTCGGCATTCTTCACATGGAAGTCAAAGCGACGGTCAACACCCTTGAAAGAGGCCATCCCGCGACGAATCTCATCAGACGTGAGACCAGCAATCTGAGCCAAAGCCATCGCTGCGATGCCGTTCTCGATATTCACGCTAACAGGTACGCCCAACTCTACGTCTTCGATATTTCCCAGGGGCGAAACGAGGTCGAAACAAATCTCACCGCCACCCATGCGGATGTTCGTGGCGTGGAAATCGCCACTCTCCCGACCGTAGGTGAACGTGGTGACGCCCTCCTGCGTGTTGGGCTGCATCTTCAGTCCCTCATGGATGACGAGGTAGCCATCCTTTTGGATGAGCTCGGTGTAGTGGCGGAAGCTCTCGAGATAAGCCTCTTCGGTGCCGTAGATGTCGAGGTGGTCGGGGTCAGTGGCTGTGATGGCAGTGGCAAAGGGGGTGAGCCAATGGAAGGAACGGTCAAATTCATCAGCCTCGATGACCACATAGTCGCTCTTGGGAGCAAGGATATAGTTGGAGTTGTAGTTTTTGGTGATTCCACCGAGGAAAGCGTTGCAATCGACATGGCTCTGATGCAGCAGATGGGCTGTCATGCTGGAGGTTGTCGTCTTGCCGTGAGTGCCTGCTACGCAGAGACCTTTGTGAGCGCGTGTGAGCTCGCCGAGCACCTGTGCGCGCTTCTGTACATCAAAGTGGTGGGCGAGGAAATATTGCAGCTCGGTATGTTCAGCGGGAATAGCCGGCGTATAGACAACGAGCGTCTCTGCTTCATCGAGGAAAGCCTCTGGAATTTGGTGGACATCGTCCTCGAAGTGGATGAGGCCCCCTTCGCGTTCAAGCTCTTGCGTCAGGGGTGTCGGTGTCTTGTCGTAACCTCCGACGATGAGCCCGCGCTGCAAGTAGTAGCGTGCGATGGCACTCATCCCAATGCCTCCAATACCTATGAAATATACTGCCTTCATATTTTACACTTTTCTCTCTATCATTTTTCACCCAGTTTGATCACTTCCTCTGCGATGATTCGTGCCGAATCGGGCAAGGCCATTGCAAGGGCATTCTGCCCAAGTCGCCGTAGCGTGGCATCGTCCTTGGCCGTTGTAACAGCCAGAGGGAGGAGCTGCACGCGAGCATCAGAGTCGCGCACAAGGAGTGCTGCATCGCGCTTGACCAAAGCCATGGCATTGTGCGTCTGATGATCCTCGGCTACATTCGGCGACGGCACAAGAATGGAAGGCTTGCCCAAGAGGCATAGCTCGGAGATGCTGCTGGCACCTGCACGACTGATGACGATGTCGGCAGCGCGGTAGGCTTCGTCCATGCGATTGATGAAATCCGTCACCTTGAGGTTCGGTGGGCATCCCTCCTTGGAAAGCTGTCGCTTGATGGACTCGAAGTAGTAGCTACCCGTCTGCCAGATGAATTGCACCTTGCTCTCGCCGATGAGGTGGAGGTGTGCCATCACGCTTTCGTTGATGGTGCGTGCGCCCAGGCTTCCTCCGATGATGAGCACCACAGGACGTATGGGGTCGAAGCCCAATTTCTCAATGGCTTCTGCACGCGAGAGCTTACATTCGGCAAGTTGCTGACGCACGGGATTACCCGTGAGCATGATCTTCTTGGCAGGGAAGAAACGTTCCATACCCTCGTAGGCCACGCAGATCTTAGCCACCTTGTGTCCAAGCATCTTATTGGTCTTGCCTGCAAAGGAATTCTGCTCTTGGATGAGACAGGGAATGCCCATCGTTGAGGCAGCAGCCAACGTGGGGAAGCTGGCATAACCACCCACGCCAACGACGACATGAGGACCGAAATCCTTGAGAATGTGTTTGACTATCTGGTTGCTCTTCCACATCTTGAGGGGCAGACCGATATTCTTCAGCAAATGCTGGCGATCGAAGCCTGCGATAGGCAGTCCCTTGATCTCATAACCCGCTGCTGGAACGCGCTTCATTTCCATCCGACCCTCAGCTCCGATGAAGAGGATCTCCACGTCGGATTGCAGTGATTTCAGTGCATTGGCGATGCTGAGCGCAGGGAAAATATGACCGCCTGTGCCGCCTCCGCTTATAATGACTTTAAGAGGTTGTTTCATCAGATACTCAATTTTGCGTGCAAATATACTAATAATAATCTTATGTTGAACGCTTTGGAACGTTTTTTTGCATTTAAGCGGTAGTTTTTTCCTGACAGGTCTGTGCGTAGCGGCTCACGGAGAGGATCATACCAACGTAAGCACAGTTCACCATGATGGATGAACCGCCACGACTAACCAGCGGCAGGGGCTGTCCCGTCACAGGGAAAAGGCCCACGGCCACCATCATATTGATCATGGCTTGCGTGACGATGAGCAGGGCCAGTCCCATGATGAGGAAGGCTGGGAAGTTCTTGTCGCATCGACTTGATATACGAGCCGCACGGTAGAGTAAGGCAATGTAGAGTAATAACACGAAAAGGCCGCCCACCAATCCCAGCTCCTCAATGATGATGGCATAGATGAAGTCAGAGTAAGCCTGCGGCAGGAAATCGCGCACCTCGGAGTTGCCTGGACCGCAGCCGATGATACCGCTGCTGGCCACAGCGACGTGAGCCTGCGTGATCTGGGGATTGGTGTTGAGGTCATACATCATGGGATCATCGGGCATAGCAGTGTGGTTGCGCACGCGGTGAGCCCACGTCGTTAAACGCTTCATGCCAGGCAGGTCGCTGGCCGCCTCCAATGTGGATTCGGGGGTGAAGCGCAGCACGGAAAAACCGATGGCTCCACCGATGACGATGAGCCCAATCAGCACACTCAGCTGTTTCCAAGGCACATTGCCCACGAACATCATCAGGATAACCACGATGAAGGTGAAGCCCGCCGTCGAAAGGTTCTCCGTCACAATGAGTCCGCAGATGACGAAAGCGATGCCGAGTATCCACTTGAAAGCATTGTTCGTAGCACCTTTCTCGTCGCGCATGACACTGAGCAGCCAAGCCACCACGACAATGAGCGATCCCTTGGCGATCTCCGAAGGTTGGAACGAGACGCCTGCGATACTCAGCCAGCGGGCTGCACCGTTGGTGCCTTTCGTAAACATCGCCGCCACCAGCAGTAGCACACTCAGTAAGGGGCCGATGATGACAATCCAACTGAAATAGCGATAGGGGATGCGATGCACCACCCACGCAACGCCGACACCTACGAGCAAGTACAGCCCGTGCATGAGTACAGGACTCCAGTAGGCGACCTTGCCGTAAGTCATGTTGCTTGATGCGCTATACACTTCGAGGACGGAGATGATACACAGGAAGAACAAAATCATCCAGATGACTTTGTCGCCTTCAAAAAAATGGCCGATATTGACTGCCTTGTTGCGTATGGTCATGGAAGGTAGTTGTTGTTTCGTTTGACGATAAGCATTTCACGTTGAATGTTATTCCAATGAGGATTGTGGGTTGTTCCGTCACAGGGCACGGGCAAGGCACTTGAATTGTTCGCCGCGATCCTCCATATTCTTGAAGAGGTCGAAGCTGGCGCAGCAGGGCGAGAGGAGGATGGTATCACCAGGCTTGGCCATACGGTAGCAGGCATCGACGCAGTCTTTCATCGAATGGGTCTCAGCTACGGGTAAGCCCATAGGATCGAAGAAGTCGTGCAGCTTGCGGTTGTCAACGCCCAGATAGACAAGCCCCTTGCATTTCTTTGCGACGAGATCCTTGATCTGGTTGTAGTCGTTGCCTTTGTCGAGGCCGCCGAGGATGAGGATTGTGGGCTGCTTCATACTTTCCAGTGCGTACCAACAGGCATCGACATTCGTGGCTTTGGAGTCGTTGATGAAAGTGACGCCGTGTACCTTACAGACAAACTCCAGACGGTGTTCCACGCCCTCGAAGTCGCCCAGACTCTCACGGATGACCTCGTTAGAGATGCCGCTCAGATCAGCTGTGATGCCAGCCGCCAGTGAGTTATAGAGGTTGTGCTTGCCGCTGAGTGCGAGGGCTTCCTGCTCCATATTGAAAGGCGTAGGGTGTTCAATGATGTATTCTCCGTCGGAAATGTACCCAATCATCCCGTCTTTCTTGATGATGCTGAAGGGGCACATACGGCTCTCGATGTGGTACTTGTCGAGCTCGCGCTGGATGACGGGGTCATCGTTCCAGAACACGAAGGCGTCATCCTTGGTCTGATTCTGCAAGATGCGCATCTTCGCATCGGCATACTCCTGCATGGAGTTGTGATAGCGGTCGAGGTGGTCAGGCGTAATGTTCAGCAACACGGCAATGTTGGCCCGGAAGTCGTACATATTGTCCAGTTGGAAGCTCGACAGCTCGATGACATAGTAGGCATGAGGCTCCTCGGCCACCTGGAGTGCCAGACTGCGTCCGATATTACCCGCCAAACCCACATCGTAGCCAGCTTTCTTGAAGATGTGGTAGATGAGGCTCGTCGTGGTGGTTTTGCCGTTGGAACCGGTGATACAGATCATCTTGGCATCGGTGTAGCGCCCCGCAAACTCTATCTCGCTGATGATGGGAATGCCCACCGCTTTGATCTTCTGAATCATCGGTGCTGTGTCGGGGATGCCAGGGCTCTTGATGATCTCGTCGGCGTTGAGGACGAGCGTCTCCGTGTGCTGTCCCTCTTCCCATTCGATGCCGTGTGCGATGAGCATCTCCTTATAGTTAGGCTTAATCTTGCCCATATCGGTGACGAAGACCTCAAAGCCTTCTTTCTGAGCCAGTACGGCGGCTCCCACGCCACTCTCTGCAGCTCCAAGTATGACAATTCTTTTCATGTTAACGTTCAATTTTCAACTTTCAACTTATCTTATCTTCAACGTGACGATGGCGAGTGCGCACATCATGATGGTGATAATCCAGAATCGCGTCGTGATCTTCGACTCCAACCAACATCCTTTCGGCCAGTTCAGCAGCACCTTGAAGTCAGCAGGCAGCTGACCTGGCTTCACGCGGAAGGTGTCGTGGATGGGGGCACGCTTAAAGAAGCGGAGTTTCAGGCCACGCTTGTTCCCATAGCGGGCGTAGTTGGTCTGCAACAGCACACTGAGACTCTCTATCAAGAAGATGAAACAGATGAGCGGCAGCAACAGTTCTTTGTGGATGATAATGGCCGTCACGGCAATGATGCCACCGATGGCCAGCGAACCTGTATCGCCCATGAAGATCTGAGCCGGATAGGCGTTGTACCACAGGAAACCAATGAGGGCTCCTACGAAGGCCATGAGGAAGACCACCAGCTCCTCGGATCCTGGCACATACATGATATTTAGATATGCGGCGAATGTCGTATGCGATGACACATAGGCCAAGATAGCCAACGCCAAGCACATGATGGCTGAGTTGCCCGCACACATTCCGTCCATTCCATCGTTCATGTTGGCTCCGTTGGAGACTGCCATCACGATGAAGATCGTTACCACTACGAACAGTCCCCAGCCAGCAGCCGTCTTCCAGTCGCCGAGCCATGAGAAGGCTTCCGTATAGCTCAGGTTATTGTTCTTGACGAATGGTATGGTAGTGAGGGTGCTCTTCACGGGTTCGCTCTTGTGTACAATCTCCACTCCGTTCTGATGTTGGATGCTGATATTCTCGCGAATGACGGCATCTGGACTCAACCAAAGCACGAGGCCGACAGACAGACCTAAGACAGCCTGTCCCAACAGTTTGGTGATGGGTTTAATACCGTCCTTGCTTTTCTTCATCTTCGTGTAATCATCGATGAAACCGAGTAATCCGAGCCAAAGAGTCGTACCCAGCATCAGGAGCATATAGATATTGCGCAGGCGTCCAAAGAGGAGCACAGGAACGACAGTGGCTACGATGATGATGACACCGCCCATGGAGGGCACACCCACCTTATCGACACCGTAGGGGTCGATGCTGGCAGGACGCTGTTCCTCGCTGAATTTACGTTTTTTCATCCACTTGATGAACCATTCACCGAACCACGCTGAGATAATCAGCGACAGCACCAGCGTCAGAATCGCGCGGAAGGAGATGTAACTCCACATGTGAGAGCCAGGTATGCCAAACTCACCGAGATAACGAAAGAGATAGTAGAGCATCTATGTAACGGATTATGGATAATGGACAATGAAAAGTGAAAAACTAGAGGCCGAATACTTCGCGGACGATCTCGTGGTCATCGAAGTGGTGTTTGACACCCTTGATCTCCTGATAGTCCTCATGACCCTTGCCTGCAATGAGGATGACATCGCCTGGCTGAGCCATCATGCAGGCCGTCCGGATGGCTTCGCGACGATCCACGATGCTGATCACCTTGCGCTTGTCTTCGGGGTCGGTGATGCCTGCGAGCATATCGCGGATGATGTCTTCAGGCTCCTCGAAGCGGGGATTGTCGGAGGTGATGATGACGCGGTCTGAAGCACGCACTGCACTCTGCGCCATCAGTGGCCGTTTGCCCTTATCTCGGTTGCCACCAGCACCGCAGACCGTGATGCACTGCCCTGGCTTCTTCAGGATCTCATTGATCGTGGCGAGCACATTGTCGAGCGCATCAGGGGTATGGGCGTAATCAACGATGGCAGTGACACCTTCTGGGGATCGGATGGCTTCGAACCGACCGTTGACAGGATGCATGGCACTCAATGCCACCAACACATCCTCGGCGGACTTGCCCAAACATACAGCTGTTCCATAGACGGCAAGCAGATTAGCCACGTTGAAACGTCCGATGAATTGAACGAAAACCTCGCGTCCGCAGATATTCAGTGTCATACCATCAAAGCCTTCTTCGAGGACACGGGCATGGAAGTCGGCCATAGCACGCAGACTGTAGGTCTTCACTTCAGCCTGGGTGTTCTGTGTCATGAACAGTCCGTTCTTGTCATCGGCATTGATGACGGCGAAAGAACCTTTGGGCAGCATATCGAAGAAACTCTTCTTGGCATCGCGATAGGCTTCGAACGTCTTGTGATAGTCGAGATGGTCACGCGTCAGGTTGGTGAAGATGCCACCCATGAACGTCAAGCCTGCGATACGACGCTGTGCAACGCTATGTGAGCTGACCTCCATGAACGCATACTTGCAACCAGCAGCCGCCATTTGTCCAAGCAGTCGGTTCAGCGTGATGGGGTCAGGTGTTGTGTGAGTGGTGGGTAAAGCCTCGCCGTCGATATAGTTGCAGACCGTGGATAGGAGACCGCACTTGTAGCCGAAACGACGGAACATATTATATAATAAGGTGGCAATGGTTGTCTTGCCGTTGGTGCCAGTTACGCCGATCAAATCGAGCTTTTCAGTGGGGTCGCCGAAGAAATGGTGAGCCAACAGCCCAACAATGCCTTCGCTGTCCTCCACCTGAACGAAGGTGACGCTTGAGGGCATATCCTCGGGTAAGGTCTGGCAGATGATGGCTGCCGCACCCTGTTCGATGGCCTTAGCGATGAAATGATGGCCGTCAACCTGTGTGCCAGGAACGGCAATGAAGAGATGTCCAGCCTCTACCTTGCGAGAGTCGATAGCGATGTCCGTTATCTCGACAGCTGTGTCGCCCGTCACCTGAATGGGCTTGATCACTTGAAGGAGTTCAGATAGTTTCATATTGCATTCATTTTTATTTTTCACTTTTCATATTTCACTCTTCAGCATCAGCGTGATGGTCTGTCCCTTCACTGCTTTTGCACCAGCTGGAATGCTCTGTTTCATGACACGTCCCTGACCATTCAGCCTGACCTTCAGCCCTTGCTTCTCTGCCAGACTGACGGCTTCACGTGCACCTAATCCAGTGAGATCGGGAACCTTTCCTTCTCCCACCTCAGGCATGGGCGCAGGTGTGGGACGTTCGAACACCGATGTGCTGTCCGCAGCCTCTCCAGCCTCGCGATAAACACCTTTAGTCATCACGTACTGAGCCAATTCAGAGAACACCGGGCCGCACTGTCCCCCGCCCGATGCCGGCAGTCCGCTCTTCTTGATGCAGACGATGCAGCTGTATTTCGGAGCCTCACTGGGATAGAAGCCGCAGAAGCTCACCATATAGCGGGCGGGTGAGCCGTGGTAGCTGCCGTGTTCGTCGGCCACCTGTGCCGTTCCCGTCTTGCCGCATACCTTGAATTGTTTACATCCAGCTTTCTTACCGAGCCCCGTCTTGTCGTTGACCACGCGCTCGAGGATTTCATGGATATCCTTCAGCGTGCTGGATTTGCAGATGCGTTCCTTCACCACTTCCACAGGGAATTCCTTCAGCGTCTGGCCGTCCTTGCAAATCTCACGCACGAAACGTGGTTTTACCATACGTCCGTTGTTGGCAATAGCATTGTAGAAGGTCAAAGTGTAGATCGGCGGGATCTGCGTCTCATAGCCTATGCTCATCCAAGCCAGCGCAGTCTTGCTCCAATTGCTGAGATCGGGTTCCGGACGGCGTACATTGGGGAGGCCTTGTCCCTGGAAGGGCAATGAGAAAGGTTCGCCTACGCCTTCGCGAAAGAGTCCATCAACATATTTCTGCGGATGATTAAAGTAATGATCGTCTATGATGCGGCTGACGCCTACGTTCGACGAGAACATCAGGCACTCATCCACAGAGATCTTGCGTCCGTAGCCGCCCTTGCGCCAGTTATGGTCTTTCATCAGACGACCGTGCATCTGGAAGACGCCGTTGCCAACATCGACGCTGTCTTTGCGGGTGATGACCCCGTCCTCTAATGCTACCATCATCGAGGCGGTCTTGAAGGTCGAACCGGGCTCCCATAGGTCGGTGATGGCATTGTTCTTGATTTCGGCATAGTAGTAGTTACCGGGCGTGCCTAAGCGTGTCATGTTCACGATAGCTTTAACATCGCCAGTCGCCACTTCCATCAGCACGACGACGCCGATCTCTCCGTTCACCTCATGGAGTTTGCGCACCAGGATCTTTTCGGCTGCATCTTGCATTCCGACATCAATGGTCGAGATGATATCCAATCCGTTGATGGGTTCGACATCCGTCTTGTCCATCCACGCTTGACGCACCTTCTCGCGATGTTTCTTCCCATTCATGCCTCGCAGAATGCTGTCGTAGGCCAACTCCAGACCATTCTTGGCGGTATCGCCTCTGGATGTCAGCTCGCCCAGCGTGCGCCTTGCCATATTGCCGTACGGCCTTTGCCGCTGCGGAATCTCCTCGCCGTACATTCCAGACTTGTTGCGGCCATAGCGGGCATAGGGAAGTTTCAGGAACTCACGGTATTGAATATAGGATGCATTGCGTGCAATGATAAATGTGCGCTGACATTTCGTCGAGGTTTGTTCACGCAGTTTGGCGTTGCGGTAGGCTTGCCTGAGCAAACTCTTGTAATCGTCGATGCTCTTCTTCGGGAAAAGACGATTCAGACCATAGCACAAACTGTCCAGCTCTTGTACAAAAGTGGTGTCGCGCCATTCGCGACGTTTGCGCTCAGTGACACTGTCGTTGCGGTCAACCACTACGAGATCGACATACAGCGTGTAGATGGGCATAGACCCCACCAGCAGCTGGCCGTCAGCTGAATAAATATTGCCACGCACGGCAGGGATGTCCTTCTGCTGCGATTCCATACGCTTACGCACGACCTGCCAATAGCTGTCGTTGAGGAACATCTCGTAGGCTGCCTTGCCGATGATGGCTACGCCCGCCAGCGTCATCCCGATGATGACGACCAGGTAGCGGGGGATGGTATGTTTGCTGTCGAATCTCATAAACGCTTAATTTCACTTTTACCTTATTCTCTTTTCTCTCTTCACTTTTTCACTCTTATCAGGAATGGCGGTTCCTTCGCTGCTGTCAGCAGGCTGTCGCCATAACTCTTCAGGCGGTTCTCGATATTGCTTTGTCGCGTGTACATCGTCAGCTCGGCATATTGCGTGAGCGCATAGTTCTTTTTTTCCGTAAGTTCGTTGCGCAGCCGCTCGCGCTCGATGATCTCCTGTTGCGCGGCATAGCGGTTGGTGATGTAGAGTATGCCGAGGGCAACGAGCACCAGGATGAACAAGATGTTGCGCCGCAGGAAGCGGCCATTGAGATAGTCACCGCCCAGAATCTCGCGAAGCGACACCTTCGGGAAGTCGTCCGAAGGGAGCACACGCCAAACCGACCTGCGCTCTTCGGGCACGGATTCCTCGACAACAGCCAAGGGGATGTCATTGTCCTCTGGCAGCTCGGTGGCTGGTTCCTCCACTACGCCTTCCTCGATCTCGAAAGGCACATCATCATTCAAGTCCATGTCGCGACGCTCCTCTTCGTCCACGACTGTGTCAGCTTTGCGTCTCATACTTATATCACTTTTACCTTTATAATATATAGCAACGAGGCCTTTCTACTCCATAATCTATCGTCTCGACGCTATTTTTTCTATTTTTCTCTATTCTTTACCCAATTTTCTCAGCTATTCTGAGCTTTGCGCTGCGACTTCTGGGGTTAGCCTGCAGCTCTTCATTGTCTGGCACAATAACCTTTCCGATAGGCATCAGTGGCGACTGCACCCTTCCGTATATGTCCTGCACCACCTCACCTTCTATGTTTCCTGCCCTCATGATGTTCTTCACGATGCGGTCCTCCAGCGAGTGATAGGCGATGATCACGAGCCGTCCTCCAGGCCGCAGCAGTTCTACGGCTGCTGTGAGCATATCTCTTAAGGCATCCATCTCATGGTTCACTTCGATGCGCAGTGCCTGAAAGGCTCTTGCCAGATCTTTCTTCTCGCGGTCGTGTCCCAACAGCGGTGACAGCAGTGCGGCCAGTTCGCCTGTCGTACGCAGTTTCTGCCGGTTGCGAGCTTTCACGATGCTCTCAGCCAGGCGTGGTGCCTGTCGCAGTTCGCCATAGAGGCGGAAGATGTTCATCAGCTGGGGTGCGTCGTAGCTATTCACGATGTCGGTTGCTGTCAAGCGAGCCTGCTGGTTCATGCGCATATCTAACGGAGCATCTGAGCGGAAGCTGAATCCGCGGCAACTTTCGTCGAAGTGATGGCTTGAGACTCCGAGGTCTGCGAGCAGACCGTCCAGGCCCTCTACCTCATGGTAGTGCATCCAGTTCTTCAGATAGCGGAAGTTGGAGCGCACCAACGTCCATCGCGGACCTGTTGGCACCCGTTCGCCTGTACTATCAATGTTCTCCGCCTGTTGCTCCGCACGGGTGATGGCATCGCCATCTTGATCGAAGCTGAACAAGTGTCCCTGGGCAGATAAGCGACGCAGGATCTCACGACTGTGGCCGCCTCCTCCGAGGGTCACATCCACGTAAACTCCGCTCGGACAAATGTTTAAGCCGTCCACCGACGGACCAAGCAGTACGGGAATGTGATATTCGTTGGGTTCCATGCCGCAAAAATACATCGTTTTTTTCATTTGTGCAAGTGTTCGAAGGAAAATTTTAAAAAAAGTTATAATTCATTCATTTTACCATGTCTTAACGCTTAAAGTATCACTTAAAAGTTTAACCGAACCTACAGCAGTCCCAAGTCAAAATAGACCAAAAAATAACGCCCATCCGATTCTTTTTCTCCAAAAAATTTGGCTCAAAAAAGGGGATTTACTATCTTTGTACCCAAATAGGCACAAATCGACGTGACAATGTATCGTCTCAACATCAGAAATAGAACAGCGACAGGGGTTGTCATCGCAATCATGAGCTTTTGTAATCTCGCAGCATTGGCTGTGCCCGATTTGTCGGTACAGCATCGTGACACCCTACAGCGCCGAGCCGTTCCCCCGCGTCTGCAACCCACTCAGAATGAGGTGCCATACATCCGTCACCGCATGATGACCTCGCCACAGCCCGTGGAGATTCGCCAGCAAGGGCGCAACCTCTGTGTGACCAGTCGCTACAACCAGCTCCTACCCATCTATAGTTCCAGCGGAATCCTCTATTCCTCCTTCCGGCTTGCCAAGGGAACGAACTGGCTCAGCGGTTTGCCACGTGGAGCGTACATCATCAACAATCAGAAATACATCATCAACTGATATCCCGTCATGGCTTCATCACCCTGTATTGACATCGATCAGATTCTGCGTGCGCGCATGGGGAACAAGGCGCGCTTCCTTCCGCGATTCGTCACCCGATGGTTGGAGCACATCATCCATCAGGATTACATCAACACTTACCTCGCTGAAGGGCGCGTGGGGGTGGATTTCTGCAAAGGTGTCATCGAGTATTTAGGCGTGACTGTCGATGTAGAGGGGCGTGAGAACCTACCGACGGACGGGCGACCAGCCACCTTCGTCAGCAACCATCCCCTGGGCGCCATCGACGGCGTGACGCTTGGCGCTGTCATCGGTCGTGCCTACGACGGACGTGTCAAATATCTCGTCAATGATTTCCTCCTCAACCTCGAAGGACTTGCTCCGATGTGTGTTGGCATCAACAAGGTCGGTGGACAGTCACGCAACCTGCCGAAGAAGTTTGACGAGGTCTTCCGTAGCGAGAATCACGTCATCATGTTCCCTGCTGGTCTCTGCTCGCGGCTCATCGATGGCCAGATTCACGACCTCCCTTGGGGTAAAGCTTTCATACAGCGCAGCGTACAGAATCAGCGCGATGTCATTCCCATCCATTTCATCGGCGAAAACTCCCCTCATTTTTACCGCGTAGCCAAGTGGTGCAAACGCCTTGGTCTCAAATTCAACCTCGCCATGCTGTTCCTTCCCGATGAGATGTACCGTTCGCGTGGCCGTCACTACACCGTGCGCTTCGGTGCCCCTATTCCCTACAAAACCTTTGATAGCAAACGCACACCCTCAGAATGGGCACAATGGGTGCAAGACGAGGTATATAAATTATAAGTTGAACTTTTGAACCAAATATATGGAAGAGATTATAGCACCCGTACCCGTTGACATCCTGATGTCAGAGCTCACAGATGAGAAACGCCTACGATTCACCAACAAGAGCAACAACGAGATCTATATCGTCACATGGCAGGACTCACCCAATGTCCTGCGAGAGATCGGACGTCTGCGAGAGATTGCTTTCCGGGCGGCTGGTGGCGGCACGGGAAAGCCCCTCGACCTCGATGAGTTTGACACGATGGAGAATCCCTACAAGCAGCTCATCGTATGGGATCCCGAAGCCAAGGCCATCCTCGGAGGTTATCGCTACTTATTAGGTACGGAAGCACGGTTCGACGAACATGGGCAGCCTGTTTTAGCCACATCCCACATGTTCCATTTCTCCGACCGCTTTATCTCAGATTACCTGCCTTATACCATAGAACTTGGACGCAGTTGGGTGACTCTGGAGTACCAGAGCACGCGAGCTGGCAGCAAGGCCCTTTTTGCTCTCGACAACCTGTGGGACGGCCTGGGTGCCCTCACCGTCGTCGGCCCCAACCGTCGCTATCTCTTCGGAAAGATGACGATGTACCCCAGCTACGACCGTCAGGCGCGTGATATGATACTCTTCTTCCTTCAAAAGCATTTTGGCGATCCTGACAAGTTGATTATTCCGATGAAACCGCTCGAAATCGAGGCCAATCCCAAACAGCTGGAACAACTCTTCTGCGAGGATGATTTCAAGGCAGACTATCGCATCCTCAATCGCGAGGTGCGCAACCGTGGCTATAATATTCCACCCCTCGTCAACGCCTACATGAATCTTTCCCCCACCATGCGTATGTTCGGCACTGCCATCAACTATGGATTCGGCGATGTCGAAGAGACTGGCATCCTCATCGCTGTGGACGAGATACTCGATGAAAAGCGCATCCGCCACATAGACAGTTTTGCACGCGAACATCCCGAGAGTATCACCCCCACCAGTGGTGTCAATGTCGTCATCTGTTAACGTCAACTTTTTCTCGGAAAACCATCATCTCACAATTGATTATGAGGAACTTCCTTTTTGCTTTCGCGGCAGCCGCAATGCTGTGCTGCCCGCTTGCCGCCCAGACGGAAGAGGATTCTGAATACGATGAAGTGGTCAGGAAACGGAATCCCATCACCCTGCCCGGCAAAGGACACATCAACGTAGAGGATTTGAAGAACGTGGATCTCAACATGGATATCTCACAGCTCTCGTTGGCTGAATGCCGCATTGTTCGCAATGCCCTTGCCGCACGACAGGGTCACTGCTTCCAGAGCAAGGATCTGCGCAGTCTCTTTGGCACGACGAGCTGGTATGACTCGCTCTTCTGGGATCGTTACGCCAAAGTGGACAATAGCTTCTCGGAGCACAGCGAGGAGCATGAGGGGGAGGACATCTGGGAGGACTACCGTGCTACGTATGCCAAGCAGGCCGACAAATATGTGCCTCTGAAATACACCAAGGCAGAGCTTGACTTCGTGCAACGGTTGCGTGACCGCGAGGCAGAGTTGAGCAAAGCGAACTTCAAGGTGCCTGCCGGTCAGCGCGTCAACATCGACAACCTCATCAATCCCTGGCAGCTGCAGGATTTCCCGCAGCCCCTGCGCAAGGCGTTGGCTCGTGATGGCTTTGCGATCATCGATACGCCCCATGATCAGCTGTTCCATGTCTATGAGCAGAACGACTACACCGTGTTCCCCTGCTTCGTGACCACCGATCTCTATCTACAGCTCTTCCATTTCTATTTCGACTGCCTGCTGCGCGACATTGAAGAGGAACGCCTCGACTCCTGCGTCCTCGTCCTCCACCAAATGATACGCGCTGACCTCGACAAAGTGGTGGAGCGGAAAGTGAATAAGCAGATGACGGAAGCTGCCGAATGGTTGCAAGCCTACACCGCCATAGCCAAGGCGTTACAACTCGAGAAGCCTGCCACCGATGCGCCAGCGCGCTATGCGGCTATCGTCCAGGACGAGGTCGGTAAATGCACGGCAGCAGAGAGCTGCCTCTCGCCCTTCCTCGGTTACACCCATGTGACGTTCCCCTACGCACTCTTCCGTCCACGCGGTCACTACAGTCGTTCCGAAAAGCTGCAACGCTATTTCCGCACCATGATGTGGCTACAGACGGCTCCCTTCTCCACAGACAGCATCAGTCAGATGCGTCGCGCTGCCCTGCTGGCCCATGTCGTAGGCAACAATCCAGCCATCACAAAGCTCTACCGCCAGATCACGGAGCCGCTGACCTTCCTGCTCGGAGCGCCTGACAATGTCGATATCCTGCAGGTCTATGACGAGGTGAAGCGTTCGCCCCTCAGCATCGACAAGCTGCTCACCTCAGAGAGCGAGATGGTCGCTCTGGCCAAGCGCGTGAAGCAGGTGGCAGCCGGGCAGACGCGCATCATTCCCAAGGATGCCCTCTCGTCGGTCTATAAGGTCAATCTCATGCCGCAACGCTATATGCCAGATGCCGAGGTACTACAGGAAATGGCGGACACCAAGACGAAGCCCACGACCAAGCGCAAGTCACCCAAGGCCCTCGACCTGATGGCAGCGATGGGTGTCTCCTCCGCCGAGAAGATCCTGCTTGAGGAGTTGCGCGAAGGAGAACATTGGCCACAATATACGGAACAACTTGGCAAGATGAAGGAGCGTATGCGTCAGGTCGATTGGAAGGAAACCGTGGCCACACGCTGGATAGATGCGCTCCACGAATTACAGACCGTACCCACGTATGCACCTTATTTCATGCAGACGCATGCGTGGCAAAAGAAGAGCCTCAACTGCGCTTTGGCATCCTACGCCGAGCTCAAGCACGATGCCATCCTCTATGCCAAGCAGCCTTCCGGCGCGGAGTGCGGAGGCGGTGGCCCCCCAGAGCCAGTCATCAAGGGTTATGTAGAGCCGAGCCTCGCCTTTTGGCGCAAGGCAGTCGAGCTGAACAAGACCTACGTGGAAGTGTTGAACAAGTACGGTCTGATGACGACGAAGGCAGAGGCTACGTCTGAAAGTATCGGTGGAATGGCGCAATTCCTGTTGGAGATCAGCGAGAAGGAGCTGGCAGGCAAGCCGCTCACGAACAGCGAGAACGACCAGATAGAAATCATCGGTTCCAACATCGAATACATCTCGCTCACCCTTGCCAGCAGACCCGAATATTACTTAGACTCATGGGAAGACATCATGGGTGCCGACCGCAAAGTGTCGTGCATCGCTGATGTCTATACGGCCAACGCCTTTAATGTTCCGAGTGCTGAGAAAGCCGTACTCTATGAAGCCGTGGGACCGGCCTATGAGATCTACGTAGTCGTGGAAATCGAGGGACAGCTGTGGCTCACCCGAGGTGCCGTCTTCTCCTATCGCGAGCTGGAACGTCCGGTGAGCGACCTGCGCCTCACTGACGAGGAGTGGCAGCAGCGTCTGGAAACACATCCCGACGACGGTACGCCTTCATGGATGAGACAGATCATCGTACCATTGGAGCAGAAGCCGCAGCCTAATGCTGAAGTGTTTTATAGCTCTGGTTGTTAGCACAACCATTACCTTCACAGGTGACATCCTCCTCGACCGAGGTGTTCGCCGACAGATTGAGGCGCGTGGCACAGAGTGCCTGTTCACTGCAGGCATCGACTCCGTGCTACGCGCCTCGGATTTTGTTGTGGGCAACCTCGAGTGCCCTGCTACGACCGTTGATGCGCCGACATACAAGCGTTTTGTCTTTCGTGCGGAACCGCAGTGGCTCGATGCCCTTCGCACGCACCATTTCACCCATCTCAATCTGGCCAACAACCACAGCGTCGATCAGGGGCGACGCGGATTAGAGGACACCCATCGCCAGGTCATGGCTCATGGGATGACTCCGCTCGGTGCTGCCGCCACACAACAGGAAGCCCAGCAACCCTTTCTCCTCACCGAAAGCCCCCGTCGCGTCTGGCTCATCCCTACCCTACGCCTGCCCCTTGAGAACTTCCCCTGGCTACCCCAGAAGTGGAGCGTCAGCCAGGAGGATGAAAACCCGCTCATAGCGCGCATAGCCTCCCTGCGCGCAGCTGATTCGACAGCGGTAATCATCGTCATGCCGCACTGGGGGTGGGAACATCACGAACGCCCTGAGCCACAGCAACGCTACTTCGCCCGCCGCCTCGTGGATGCTGGAGCGGATGCCATCATCGGACATCATCCTCACACCCTACAGACCATAGAGACCTATCGCGGTCGTCCCATCTACTATAGCATAGGAAATTTCATCTTCGACCAGCAGAAACCCATCAACACGCGAGCCTGCATCGTCAGCATCGACATCCTCAGTGACAGCATCGTCGTGCGAACTCACGACATCCAGATACGGAACTGCGCACCCATTTTAATGGGTGAAAAATGAAAAATGGTTGATTAGAAGATGAACTCTACACCGACGATGCAACGGGGATTCGGTTTGAGGAAGTTGTTGCCCCAGACATAGATGCTCCAGTTCTTGATGGTGTAGTAGAAACCGGCTGCAATATCGACATCCTGATCAAACCGCCACGAATGAATCGCACCTGCCATAGGTGTGATCGAATGGCCGTTGCGGAAATGGATGGTGTAGCCGAGGTACTCGTAGTTGGAGAAAATGTGAGTACCGCCACGGTTCATGATCCACCACGTGTTGCTGCACCAGAAGAGATTTCCGTCGGGCGTGATGGCGCCGTTCAGGTAGAGTGCGCTGGTGAGGTACGAGAACTTGAAGCTGTCGCTCAGATTGAATGAGGGGGTCACCTCACCACCTACATTGAACCACTTGCTCACCTTCCATCCACAGCGAGCGAGGAAGCCCCAATGCACACCTCCTCCCCCTTCTGTGACGGGGGTGGAGGTATAAAGGTCGGTTCCAACAGCAAAATGGTTGCCTAAGCCGTATTGGAATGTCGTGTAGGTTTCCTGCCGATTCATGCCTGGGCGAAACTTCAGCGAGGTGTAGCCATAGAGCTTACCGTCACCTACAGTGCCAGCGAAGTAAGGTAACTGCGCTGCCACCTTCACCGTAAGCAGCATACTCATAGCAATGATTACAACACCTTTCAACATTTCGACCTTTCAACTCCTCAATCTTTCGGCATCTCAACGATGATACGGCAGCCCTCCTTGTAGTCGGAGTCGTAGAAGAGGTTGCCATCGAGGCTGGTGACATGACGTTTGACAAGCGGCAGTCCGAGTCCAAAACCAGGTGATTCCTCATCAAGTTGTTTGAAGGGTTGTAAGATGAGATCCTGCCATTCGGCGGGCAGTCCCTTTCCCTTATCCTCCACGATGAAACGGACTGTTTTCTCTGTCTGTGTGACGCGCATCGCGATGTGCTTACCGTCGGAGTATTTGGCAGAGTTGTGCAGGAGCTCCGTGAGAGAGCTCATGAGATAGAAATGGTTGGTACGGATACACTGGGAATCTGGCAAGTCGCTCTCGAAATGCACATTCATGCCCTTATGGGTGCTCAGCATGAAGGCGATCGACTCCTGTGCTAACTCGTTGCAAGGTACGTCTGCGTTCCTCTGGTGCTCTGAATGCTCGGTCATTCTCGCCTCTGAGCTGTCGTAGAGCATGAGCAGACGGCGTCTCAGGCGTGCAACATTGAGTTTCATCGTGTCGATGACGACCTCGGCTTCGTCGTGTGACAGCGTTCGTGTGCGCAGTACATCCGCCATTCCTTCAATAATGTTCAGCGGCATACGTATCTGACGTAGCACGTGGCGTACAAAGTGTCGCTTCTCCTGGTCGGCTTGCTGAGCGCGTTGTGTAGTCTCTTCCAGTTCCTTGTTCTCCAGCTCGACTTGCTCCGCTGTGCGCTTCACCTCCTCCATGTGTGCGACGATGGACTCCTGCATATCGGCAAAGCTGTTTTGGAGCTGCGCGATGACATCCTTGCCACTGGAACGTGGGATGATCTCGTTGTAGTTGCCTTCGGCCATCTTGGTCGTGATCTCCAGCAGTTGTCTCACTGGCTGGATATTGTTCTTCACCACGCGCATCGTCAACCACCAGATGAGCAGCAATCCCAGGATGACGAGCACCGCCATGAGGTAGCCCATGTGTCGGTATTCCATGAGCACTTCATCCTCGGGTGTAACCAGCGCAAGGCTCCAATGAGTGCCTGGGATGGGTGCGTAGCAGACATGAAATTCTTTGTTGTCTAACATCACGTGGGTGATGCCTCGGTTGCCAGCAGTCATCTCATGCCCCAGGAAAAAGATGTCATCATTCTCGATGGAATCGTTCTCCGTGAAGATGGTCTTCTTGAACAACAGCGAGGTGTTGGGGTGTACGAGATAGCGTCCATCGCGTCCGAGCAGCATATAATAGGAACTGGGATAAGGATGGTTGTTGGCGAGGATGGTCTCAGCGAGACGCGAGAAGGAGAAATCGGCAGAGACCACACCAGCGATATGGCGTCCATTCGGACGAAGAGGTATGCAGTACGACGCTATGGCATCATTGTAGTTGATGGTTCCAGCGTAGAAATCGCTGAAGGGATCCACCCAACTGGGTTTGCCTGTGTGGATGGCCGTCTTGTACCATGATTTCTCAAAATACTCAAAATCGGGTTCGAGTACCGTGAGTATGGTGTCACCCTCGTTGACGGAATAGACCGAGAAATAGCGTCCGTACTCTGGGAAGGCATTAGGCTCGGCACTGACGGAGCAGCTCAGCACGCTGTTGTTGAGCCTGACGATACGTCGCGAAATCACCTGCAGGGAGTCAGGGTTAAAGTTCTCTTCGATCAGCCAGACATTCGACTTGGCAGCCGTCTCAACCGATTTCATGTATCTGACCACATTCTGCACCGTGGTGTTCAGTACACTGGATGAGTGCTTCAAAATCTCCTTGTGTATCAAGCCCTTTGATAGTTGAAAGAAGGAGTTCAGGGAGAGCACAAAGATGGGCATGGCCAACACCATCAGTATGATGGCAAGCCTGCGCGACAGACTATATCGTGGTTTATTCATGGCCAACCTCCTTTCTCAACTCAGGACTCGGTGCTTCAAGCATTTGGTCGAGCAACTGAAGAATGACAGTGCTCTGCTGCTTGATGATGCCAGCTTCGCGCTGCGTCTCCTCAGGACTGAGTTCTTGGTAATCATAAAGTTTTTTGGCACTATTGGCGATGTGCTGTGAGGGGACGAGCATCTGACTGGTGAAGTTGTGGAGCAAGTTACGCTTCACGTCGGCAGTGGTCTGTGTATGTTCGTAGATCTCTCGCAGCCTCTCGCTCTGCCCTTTTAGCGTAGCCGTGAGCTGCTGCTGTTCTCCGATAGACGATTCCAGCGCATGCTGCATCTTTTTGAAGTGCTGCTGGAACATTCCTATCTCATCTTCGCGCGTCGTGTCAGGCACCGTGACGGAGTAGTTGCCATCGGCCATGCTCTGGACAGACTCCGTGAGCATACGCAACGGTTTCAACTGCATACTGATGACCAGGCGGGTGAGCACGAAGAACGCCAACAGTCCAATGAAGATGTTGAAAAAGAGATGGCGAAGCTGCTGGTAGTAGCCTCCCAAGACATCCTCCTCAGGATAGATCACACCGATACTCCAGTTGACGTCTCCTGACGAGCGTCCTTGCACGGCGGAGCGTACGAAAGGCTTGTAGAAGATGTGCCAGTCCTTACCGTTTAAGTGGAACAGACCGTTACCTGTAGCACCACCTAACATGGCCTCTACCGCATCACGCGTGTGTTTTTCGCCCTCCCCGATGTGCTGGAAGACGGTCTGATTGACGCGCACTTCGCGCTCGGGGTGTACGATATAGTTACCACTACGATCCAACATGATACTATAGCTGTTGGACGATGGCTTGGCAGCCAGCACAATCTCTGAGAGCAGACCGAGGGACACATCCACAGCCATCACCCCCACGCACTCACCACTTCTATCCGAGATGGGCAAGCAGAAGGTGATGAACGTAGCTCCTTCACCAGTTTCATCCTTCTGTGGATCCATCCAAAGAGATCGACATGTCTGCATGGGCTTCGTGAACCAAGGCTGTTGGGTATAGGGCAGGCTGCCATACGTCTCAGCCTCGACGAGTTCGGGCGAATCGTATTTCAAGCGGTGAACGTATGCCATGAACAGCTCCTGGTCAGGATAGAAATTGGGCTTGAAGGCAATGGCGCAGCCCATAATATCGGTATTGCACTCCACGAGGCGGTGGCAGTAGGTCCACATACGTTCCGGCTCATTGAAATGAGCCATCATGTCCCAGTAGATGTTACCCGATGACTGTTCCACTCCCAACAGCACCTTATCGACCTGCTGCACTAAGCCTTCGAGGGTCTCCTCAGCATTTTGCATGGCCTCCTGCCGCAGCGTCTTTCGCGAGAATGCGAACATCACGCTCAGCATCACTGAGAGCAACAGCACCACTTCCAGAATAATGGCCACTTTCAGCCTGAGCGACGGTGGAGAGAATACTTTCTTCAGTGTTTTTTTCATAGCCTGTGTCTGTTATGATTCCAGTGCGGTTGTGGCACGTCGGAGCACGCGCCACACGACAACGATGCCTATCACAGCGACCACCAAGAGGACGGCGACAGCGGGCAACAACGGCTTCAGCATATCAAGCCGAGGCACGACCACAGCCACCGACCAGTCGATAAACTCAATAGGCCCGTAGTAGAGGGTGCAAGGCTCTCCGTTGATATCAATGTTTGCAATGCCGCTCTTCTGACGCGCCAGGTCGTTGAGCACCTCCTTGTCCGTCACCGTTATGTCCTTCCCCTCGGGGTAAGCCAGACACGTTCCGTTCTTATCCAGAATGATGGTATAGAATCCGAAGTCTCTGATGAGGTGATGCTTGTTCATCAGCTGGCTCTTCTGGCTCATTTCATCCACCCATTGCAGCTCCTTGGCCAGCCATTCAAACTTCATGTCTGCGCCGCAGACGCAGACCAGCTTACCGTTTTGGCCGTAGATGGGTTTGACAAAGGTGCAGTAATGGCCGCTCATGGTCGTGCCGTCGTAGTAGTAGTACGGATCCGACCAAAAGGTCTCGCCCTTCATCTTGGCGCGCACATACCAGGGCGACTTCATGTAGTTGTGGCGTGCAGAGCCCACCTGACGCATCTCAAAGGCAAGGCCGTCGCCCTGAAACACGTAGGGCTCAAACCAAGTCCCTTTCTCTGGGAAGAACTCAGGCTCGAAGGCTGCAAAATAGCCGCGCACATCGAGGTTCAAGTTCGCCTTGCTCTCTAAGGCGGTAATCACGTCTTCTGGCGAATCCAAGTGATGTCCCACCTCGTCAAAGATGTTCTTGGCACTCAACTCAGCACCGCGTATGGTCTTGGCCACCTTCTCCGACGAGACATTCATGATACCGATGAAGCGAGAATAAGCCTCTGCCTCCAATGCTTGATAGCACATCACCAATGCCACGACGGAGGTGAGCACGATGACGACGATGACTGTCAGCAGCACGTATGTTGTTGACCTCTTAGCAACAGCCACGTGTGCTTTCTGAGCAAACTGTTCTGTTGGCTGTTCCTCTGTTAATGTAGATGTCGTTTCCACTGATTTGATTTATAGTTTCTTATTCGTTAAAATCCGTGAAAAGTAACCTCGTTCGTTACTTTGAATCTACAAAGGTACAGTTATGTCCTGTTATATTGTTCTAAATTTACAAGAATTTAAACAAGTTTAACGCAGAAATGAGGAAAATTGCTGTATTGAGCGGCTCAATCTCTCCTATCGGATTCTCACCTTTTTGGCGTTCTGTCCCTGTCTGACGATGTAGATTCCTGCTGGCAGTCGCCGGAAGTTCGTAGCACAGGGCTGGCCTGTGAGATGATAGACCTGATAGGGCTGGGAAAGATCCAGCTCCGTAGCGGCGATGTCATCAATATAGGTGTAACCCAACTTCTGGTCCATCCACTGCAGGCGTTCGGTGAGGTAACGGCGGATGACCTGCACCTCAGCCTCGTAGCTGCCAGCTGCGGCGTAGTTCTGATGGACCACCTGATCTAAAATGGGCCATCGCAAGAAGTTGAGCTTCTGCGACTGCTGCAATAACTCCTCCAACGAATCGACGTAGGCGATCAGATGACGTTCATTGATGCGGTCCTGACGGGCCTCTTCCCATATCTCTCTCATCCGTGTCTGGGCCGCAGTATTCCTCACCACAATGTTATCCACGAATGTCCGCATATAACCTGTCACACTGCCCCCACTGCGATAGACATAATCGCTCTTGCTGTTGATGGGATAAGTACGATTGTCATTCTCAAAAGCAAGATCGAAGTCCCATACGGGACCAGTGAAGACCGTATCGTTCTCACGATGCTTATACATATATACACTCCAATAAGTGTCGGTGTTTCCCGATAACTCTCCGACAAAGAAGTGGCGCAGGAAAGTGTTCAAGTCCAAGTACTCTTCCCAGTTGGCCTCCATGCGGTTGTAATTACTCTCGATATATGCCTTTTGCTCAGGTGTGATTTCATCGTCATCAGGGTAATGGACGGTCATCGGAGTACCCTTCGCCGACTTGAACCAGCAGGCTTCAGTGCTTGCACGAGCATCGACTTCCACGAGATAAGCCGTGAGATCCTCCGAGTTCTCATGTCCTTCTTCCAGTGTATCGACGAGTTCCACACGATTCTTCTTAACGTCGATATGGTCGCTCAGCTGGTAGTTACCCTTGTATTCGCCGTTCAGCAGCACATCCACGGACTGCGCGTAGGGCGTGTAGGGCATATCGAAATCCCTACTAAGCTCCAAGGCCAGGAGGTTGCGCATCAGCGTCTTGTCGCCGTAGTTGTTGACGAGCGTCCATTTCTTGGCTTTCGCTGGAGCGTCAAGCACCCTATGCTTCTGATTGAACTTGATGCGGTAGGGTTTCTTAGGAAAGTTCAGCGATCCGTTGCCGCGCAGACGCACGACACCCGTATCCGTCCTCAACTTCTTGTCTTTATCGCTGATGATAGTGATCAAGGCATTGATGTCATGTACCTTGTCATAGGGCTCCACATTGTTCTCCGTGTGAATGCTGACTACTGGCAGGTTCGTCAGACGATAGAGCTGCGACGAGTCGCCCACACCAACGTGGCCGTAGAACTCCAGTTCACCGATATTACATCGCATATCGGACGGGCTGACATATCGCACATAGCGGAAGCCTTTGGAACACTTCACGTCAACGTAAGACATCTGCTTGGCCACACCAGGCTCCGTGATGATATGGAGCGGCAGTGCATCCATGAAGTCCGGGTTGTTCGCTCCCTCCATGACGCCCAACATCACCCTCTCACCAGCACGACTGCGATTAGGCGGTGCCCAGCCAATGCGCGTGATGACGTGCGGCTCACCCAGATCCAATCCCACCCATGTATAGCTGCGGTCGTAAGTGGCCAAATAGGTAGTCAAATCACCATCAAAAGCACATTCTCGGGTATTGACGGTCGTGGAAGCTTGATTATTGTCATAGTTCACGAACATTGCCGTGCCGATAATCGTGCCAGAGAGCTTGGAATCTGCGACTCCCGTCTGTGCCATGATGGTGCAGACATGGCCTAGCAGAATGGATATGATGGTGAGTGACTTCTTCATTGTCATCTTGCTCTTTTTGTGTCCTATATGATGAAGGGGATACGCCAAGACTGACATATCCCCTTGCTATGGCTAATATAGGAGTATAATCCGTAGGTTACATATCCTCAGCAGAGAGATGCTTCAGATACCAGTCTGAATTCTTCTTACCGTCGCTGATGGACCATTCCAAGAAATCCGGGAAGAAGGTATCGATTCGGAGGCTCTCATTTTCTCTCTTCAAAATAGTCTCTCTGAAGACATCAATAGATACACCTTCCAGATAGAATGCAAACGGGAATTCACCACTTCCGACATAGTACATATACTGTCCATTCGATCTCCTGACACTGGGATTAGACTTGTCGGCAGCTGTTCCAAACAAACTCTTGTCCGTTTTATTCGTTGGGGAATTCCAAGGCAGATGAACCTCTAACTGTCCTTTGTCCCCTGCACGCCAAAGGAAGGGCCTAATCGTTGTCTGGCCTTTGTTGATAGCTTTCGTATAAGTTACCTCTATTACCCATGTCACTCCTTCACCAGTTTCTTTGTTCTCATTTTTGGTGATGTCATCAGTCAGGTACCACATTCTTGACTCACTCTTATCCCATCTAATTTCTGGCAGATAGTAGTACATCTTATTATACATTAGGTAATTTTCTGATGCATACTTAGTCTGACCGGGCAGAAGTTTGTTGATATAGATAGTTGCGATGTCAGATCCCTGCAGATCGACGGCTAAACCATTCTGTAGTGTGATATAGTTGTGATAAGTGGTAAGATAAAAACGCTCTTTGTTCAACTTCTGGAAGCCGTCTGGGTGTCTGTACCATTCCAACTCATGCTTACAGTCGATCATAAGGTCATTCATATCATAGTCACCCGCCTCAGGCCACTTGTCTTCAAAACCATACACACCTCCTACAGTGGATCTTTTGCTCTCAATTGTTGGTGCATCTGACAAATCAAAGGCATTAGCAGGATTAAGGGCGAACATCAGGTCATCATAGTCCTTGTCATCGCAAGCATCCTCAAAGGAAACCACGACATACGTGTTGCCATTGGGAGCCGTGTAAGCAAATTTGGCCGAACGGGCCTCGCCGTCGGGATTGGGATAATTCACTCCAGTGTCGTATGCGGACGATAACCCCTCTGTTGTGGAAGCCCAAATGTTCTTCTTTTTAGCATAGCTGCTGCCATTAACAGCATAATTGTTGCCTATTTGTCCCCAGGCATTGGTCTTCAGTATGAAACCAATTTTTGTGCCGGCTGGGAATATGGCAGTACCACCGGATAAATCGCCACTGGCAATGTTGGGATAGTACATCAACTCTACCACATCACCGCGCAGCGCTCCGATGTTACCATTATAATTGTTGTTAGGATAGCTGCCGCGTGGCCACTGACCGTCCTGCGTATTGGGGAAGAGCATGATGATGTTCAGATCCATCTTGCTTTGTGGTGGATTATTCTCATCGTAGTAGTAATAACCCAGGGAGCTATTCCAACACGTACTGCTTCCCATAGCAGTGATACTGACCTCAGAGTCCTTTAGCAATCTCAGGTCGGCAGCAGCGCGATACTGCTCCTTAAGGTTTGTACCAGAGTTAAGGGCATCGCATGCAGTACCAAACATGCCGTTGAACTCTTCTTCGTTAAAGATCAAGCCCTTATTGATGAATGTTGGATCGGTCTTGTCAAGCAGATAATCCGGACGTCCGCTGGCAGAGTTCCATGTTCCCAATGGCGTTACCCAGGGTTTATAGACCAGTGTACCATCACTTTTTTTATAAAGATGGCCCATCTTTGACAGGTCTGTCGTGGATGTTCCTGCTCCTGCGACACGTCTGGCAGCATTGCGTGTTGCAGCGTCGCGCAGTGGGTTCTTGACTATCATCTGAGCCATACCATTCTCCACAGTGGTCATGTTGCGGCGCAAACCTACGAGGAAGTTACCTGTCACGATGTGCAGGCGCTTGGCATAGGCGGGCAGGGTGACGGTCTCGTCGAACCTACCGTTCTTGTCTGTATAACCTGAGAAAATAGGCTTGATACTCTCGTCGATATACTCGGTGAGCGTATTCTCGTTGACGAACGGGTTCACGTTATAGACGCTGAAGAACACAGGAATTTTGGCATCGAAGTCTGAATAATCAACGATGAGATCCACTTCCTGTGAAGTGGAGAAATCGAAGGTTTTGGCTTCCTTCGTCACAGGCGGGATCGTTTCATTAGAGTTAGAGAAAAAGTCATCGGTATCCCTGCAAGCGGTCGCAGCAAAAAGGATAAAAGCGAATGTACAAGTTCTCGCTAAAAATTTGGCGGGAGTGTGCATTGTTGAATAAATTTTGAAAAGGTTATTAATTAGGTATAATTTCTAAAATCGGTGCAAAGATGGTGATTTTTTTTGAACTATCAAAATTATTTTTCAAAAAATGTGTTCAAATGGTCATTTTTGTACTTCCAAAAGTGTACCTTCGACACTTAAGAGAATTGTGGAATCTCGATACAGAAACGCGTGCCGTTGGTGTATTCCGTGTCGTGCCACATACGTCCGTGCAACAGATGTGCGATGGATTGACAGATGTTGAAACTCATATCAGCATGGCGCTCGCTGCTGTCATCTTCTGAGGGCAATTCGGTATCCCTGTCAAGACCTGCCCTGGAGTTCGCTACGGTGAAACGTACCTTCTCATCCACCTGTGTCACACTCAGAACGATAGCACCTTTTTGAGTAAAACGAATGAAATAGTTGACCAAGTGTGTCAGCAACTGCTCAAGCGCCTCGCTATTGGTCCGGACCTCGAAGTCATCTGGCACATCGCTGAGGAATATGGCGGTTACGCCTTTATGGCAATGTGCCTGTGCGGAGGTGGTGATGTGGTCGCACAGTCTGTTCACTTTCGCTGGCATATCAAGGGGCAGCTCAGTCGCTTTCTCGAAGGATGCGAGCCCGCTCAACTCCTCCAGTGCTCGTTCGGCCTCTTTTCGCTCATTGGCCAACTTTTTGTTGTACATGGTGAGCCGTTTGATGATCTTTCGTCCCCTCAGGGTGAAGATCAACAGGACGATGAACGCCAGAACAGCGATGGCCAAATAGAAACGGTTGCGCAACTTGTTGTTCTGTTCCTCTAAGACTTTCTGCTCCAATTGCAGACGGTCGTTGTTCATCTGCACATAGCAGCTGTTGACCACATTGCCGTGTGACACCAGAATGATGGAGTCGCTCACCTTTTTGTATATCTGCATATACTTGTAGGCGTTTGCATCGTCACCCATACTGTGGTAGATAACAGCCTTGCGCTCCGCCCTGGCCTCAGGATCCAGTTCGTCGGAAAGGCGTAAGGCTTCCCCGAAGTCACCGTTAATGATGCAATGATTCACTTCCATGACAGGTGTCAGCGTGGCTATGCCGTCCGTCTCCTTCAAGAGCATCATCTCCGCATAGATGCGGTTGAACTCAGCCGTATCTTGTTTATTGAAGGCCATTTGGCTGAGTCGGAACAGGGCTCTCCCTTTGTGGATGGGTGCCACGTTCGGTTCTACCAGGATTTGGCGTGCATACCCCACACTGGCCTTGGCATCCTTACGGTGGTTGGCAATCCTCATAAGCTCCTGCAAGTCATCGCCGGCACTCTCGTTGGGGAAATGCCTATGGCTGAAATCCACAGCCTGCAGGAATTCACGCTCCGCAGCTTGATAATCCTGCTTTTGCAGGAGCACTACAGCTCTGGTATGTAAGGCGTAATAAGCACCGTATGTGCTATGGTACTCCTGTGCATTGTCCTCGATGGCCTGCACGATTTCCATCGCCTTCTGGTAATTCTGTTGGGTTGCCTCGTAGATGGCCTGGTTACCCCAAGCCTTGTAGAACAATCTGTCATTGCCCACGCTCTTGCTGGCATCCTTCAGCTGGTCGGTGATGCTGAAGAACGTATCCCTCTCCGTCGTAGGGAAGTATTTCAGCATATCAGATTCGAGGCGAACCAGTTCCTCTTCAGATACAGCCCATGTCGCCGTGCCGCAGAAAAGGGAAAGTGTCGCACAAAGTACAAGTTGTTTGATGTTCATGTTATATGTTTTTTTGATATTGATTTAATCGAGGACAACGACACGGTTGCGTTCAAGCTTCCAGTTCACTTCGCCCTCCATCGCCTTGATGACGTTGGACACATATTGCGCCGATCTGGTGTCACCTGACTTTTGCAGGTATTTCTTGGCATCGTTGAGGCGCATCCTCATCACACAGGCGCAGGCCGCATTGAAGTTGGCCGTTTGGTCGTTGGGATACTGCTTCGCGGCAATGAGTATCGCATCGAGCCAGTCATCAGATCCTTCTTCGTAGCTCTTGGCCACATTGAACATCTCCTCGAGGCTCAACCCTTCAGGGTGCGTATAGATCAGTCGGCGTCCTTTTTCAACGGAGAAGGGCCTCACCCTGTATTCGATGATGTAGTCCGTGTGGCGCAAGCCCGGATAAACATTCGCCAAGAGCCAGCGATACGGCTCTCCCCCTCCGACCCGTTTCAAGAGTTCCTCTCTGGCATCGGGATCCATCTCCCTGCCGCAGACCCGCAGCAACTCGTCGCGGTGCTCTATCACATAGCTTGGCACCTCTGGTGTTTCCACGAAAACCTTGTTGTCATACCAGAAATCGCCCTTCACTCTTCGCAAATCCATGTCTGTAAGGAATCCCTTTAGGTTTTCCCAGTCCTCTGGCGTGTATTCGCAGTTGAACACATCCGTGTCCAAGCTATACTTCCGTCTGAGATAGTTCTTCAAGGACTCCGTACGTCCCTTGGCCAGACGTGTATTGTTGGAATAAGGGCTTTCAGGCGATGCGTAGCCATGCAGGGTGATGCGTGTGATAACGACGGAACGGTCAAACATGGCACTGTCAACAGAAGCCTGAATCTTTGCCAGTTCCTGTGGGTTGTTGCGGTAATCCGGGTAAATCACCGTCTCGTTGACAGGGAAATCAAGGAAGGCATGACCGTGGATGCGGCGCAACTTATCGCCCTCCATATCAGGCATGATGAGTGGCAGAGGTGGACATTTCTTGAGCTTCACCTTGCGCACGACTGGCTTTGGAGCCGGCTTTTTCTTCTTTATGAAGAGGTACGTCACACCGACCTTGAGGTTGGTGCGCGTGTCCAAAGGCGTGTCGTAGGCCACACCGTTGAAGCGATCCCCATACATGTTCTGGCTCAGTTCCAATCCGACGCGCCATCGCTCGGCGACCCTGTAGGTAGCCGTCAGACCGATGCGGAAAGCCGGAACTAATTGACTGGCTCGTGAGTAGGGATGCGTGTAGGAGAGCGGCACTTTGTCGAAGCTCCATGTATATGCGCCTCCTACACCGACGAAGGCCTTGAGGTTGAACCGATTTGAACGGCGCCGTACAGAATCCACCTGTAGCTTTTCCGTTTCAGGATCATCGTCATAGTCATCAATCTCTGTGGAAGATCTGCGCGTTTTATGACGCGAGCGTCTGAAGACATCCGTGATGTCGAAGGTGACATCGGCAAACAAGCTGGTGCTGTTCCACCCCCAAACGTCGTAGGTTTCGCAGACAGGCACGTTACGGCTCTTGTTGCGGTTGATACGCAGAGCGGCACGCCATCCCCACAGCGGTTTGAACTCATGTCCTATGGCAAAGAAGATACCTGTTGACCACGGGTATTTCGTGAACTCTGTCCAAGGGAGGTTCTCATTGGCCGACTTGTTGACACCCAGATACAGCTGCATGTAGAATGGATCTTTTTCGCCTCGGACCGTATCTACCACGATGCTGTCTGAAGTCGTCTGTGCCTGAAGAGTGAAGAGTGAAGAGTAAAGCGTGAAGAGCAGATAGAAATATTTTTTCATTTTTTCATCAGTATGCTACGTAAGTATCTTCTTCGGGTTTCCTGTACCATTCCCAGAAGCGCGTTCTTGTCAAATCATGTGCCCAGCCGGGGAACTCCTCGTAGGCATCCATGATATGCACCCCCTCCATGGGCCACTGCCATTCACCTGCCACCAGCAGCGCCTCTGGCATCTTGCCAGGCTCTAACGCCAGTGTGATGATATCCGAGCAGTCCGTGCAGCTGCCTCGCTGAATCTCGATGTAGAAGCGTTGAGCATCTTCGGCCATGGTGTAATCCTTCGGCCAGGGAACACAGTCTATCGTTACAAACGGCGAGCTGGCCAAAACGCCTAAAGTGTTGACGTATGTCTGACTGCTTCCAAGGATCTCATGAATCTCACCCAGGTTCGTGTCGCCGTCTGGGCCGTCATAGTGCAGGTACATACGCTGTGGTGAGCCAGCCGCCCTGACCTGCACACAGCACCGTTCGTTCTCGTAGTCGGGGATGACCCTGATAACAGCATCATTGAAATCGAAGTCTGCATTACGCCCAGCATCCTCGTAAGCAATCGTCCAAGGGAATGGCTCACTCTCGTCCAACACTGGAGGCTCTGGTTCTGGATCCGGCCCAGGGGTGGGGTCTTTCAGTGTTGGGTCGATAATGTCCGGCATCCAGATCTTGAGGTTTGACACCACACCGAAGATCACGTCGTTGCAGTCATGGTCGCCGCCTGAGAGCAGGTCTTCCATGCCCATCCAATAGACCACATCGTAGTCCTTGATGAAGCTGCGATGCTTGCCCATGCCGTTACCCTCGACATTCATGGCTTCTACACAGAAGTTGGTTCCCATGAAACTGCCTTGACTGGTAACGTATGGTCTGATGCCTTCCTGCTTCAGTATCGTCCATTGCTCAGGCAAGGGCTCTTCATCGGCACGTAAATAGAATCCGACACGTGTGTCCTCCGGAACATCGATCAAGAATGAGATACCTCGTAGTGCCGAGATGTTTCTGCCATACCTGGTATATACGGCAAACATATTGTATGCATTGTCGCCATTACGATCTGAATTATTGGCTCTATTGGTGCCAAAGGTATCATGCATGTCGAAGTTAGCATCGTACCACGTGTTGGCCAAGAATGTATGTCCGTCGGCTGTCGCATCTATATTGAGCTGGTACTGCACCTTTGCCAATCCATCGATGTAATCCCATTTGTGTGTCTCTGAAAGATCCACATAGACGATGTCATCGTAGGTGGTTGGAGAGTGATAGTAATATCCCAAAATGTGTGAATGTTGATCAGCCTCATTACCTGTGACCCAAGTGATATAGAACGGGCCATTGGATTCGAGCTCATAGTTGCAAATCTGTCCATTAATTAGCTTGGCATCGACTTTCTCCTCATTCGTCGCCCTCCAAGCGAAATAGGCATCTAACTGATCGTTTGTAAACTGATGATATTCGGCATCTCCGTGAACGCTGTGACCCACCAGTGATGCAGGTGGGGTTCGATTCAGCTTCTTGGGTGCTTTGTTGGGTGATGTGGTGTCCAATGAGATATATTCCTCGGGCTTTCCGCTGAGTGAAATGGTTTTGGTATATACTTTGTTGTTGTACTGGTAGCGGATATAAAGCGAGTTGGTCTGCCCCTGAGGAGCGGTCATGTTGACAGAGCCACTGCCCGTCAGTTCCTTGTAGTCGTAGGTGTATATCCGTCCATTCAGCTCTCCCATCAGCCATAGTTTCACGGGCTGGTCAGAGATGACATTGATGGTCAGTGTTACAGCCGTCCGCCACCAATGCCGAGAGCTAATATCCGTCCCTAAGCTATCAAGGAACGCTGCATTGAGGCGCTCTTGTTCCGTTGCCTCTTCGGTATTACAGGCAGCAAACGTGAAAAACGGAAGAGCGAAAAGTGAATAATAAAGGATACGATGTCTCATATAAAAAGTGATGAATGATGAATGGCGAAGGGTAAATCAGGAATTATTATCGTATCTCTTCATCATACATAGAATCCTGACGCAGATAGCCCTTAAACGATGGCGTAAATTTTGCCAACGGTTGGTCTTGCTCGTCCACGATGCCATATAGTGATGAATCGTCCGTGTGTTCTCTGTGATAATCTTTTTTCCTGTGTAATAGTCGATGGGGCAGAAATACTCGATGGGATAGATGTACAATCCACTCACCTTCACGACTCCACCCTCAAGTACTTGCTTATGTTCATAGTCAAGGAATTTGGTGACCTTGAGTGTGATATTGCCGGTATTCTTGCCATTCCACCCTACATAGTGGTGGTGATTATAATAGTCCAGCATCACTCTGAAAAACGGATGATGCTGAGGGACAGCCACGCCCAGACCAGGGTTCACATTGCCATTGGGATTATCGAACGGTGTCCCTTCCTGACATTCGAAACCAAGGAAGGAGCCTTTGGCCAAGAGGTCGTCTATTGGACGGATTACCTCCACGTCCGTATCGAAATAGATGCCTCCATGATGGTAGAGGATCCAGAAACGGGCATAGTCGCTGACATGGGCATACTTCTTCAATCTATAGGCCTCAGTGACATACGGAGCCTGATAGACATCAAAGTTGCTCTCATTCCATTCTTTGATTTCATAATCAGGTAGGTACTTCTTCCACGATGCAATACATTGATGAGCCAGCTTGGGTAACGGGTTTCCACCAAACCAGCAATAATGAATGACTTTGGGTATTTCTGTTTCCATGGAATTGTCTAATTGGTCTTCTTTGCAAACCATGACTTTACTTTATTCTTGATAAGGACTCTCATTTCTTTATCCAAACCAATGGTATAACAGAGGATGCCTGTGGCTAAAACGGTGACGGAAATGGTGAGAAGGGAAAAGAGTACGCCCTCACCTGTCACTTGTTTAAGTAGGAACGGGGTGATGAGAGAAGCCACCAAGACGAATACACATGGCTTCAGTACATTGTTTGTATAATCTTTTAAGCTTAGCTTGACGGCAGGCAAAGTGATGCGCAGAGTTGCTACAAATGTCAACACCGCTAAACAGAGATACACAGCAAACACAGACCATGGGGCACCTCCCATCTTTAATACAATGTATGCCACTGGTACAATGGTGAGCATGAGTCCGCCGGTAATGATTTGGTAATTCTTGATGTTGCCAGTGGCGGAGACAGACGTAATCAATGGACTGGCTGTTTGTTGAATGAGCAATATGACGAGTAAGAACCTCAGAAATGTCGCAGTGCCTTCGGGCACTTCCTTGAGCCATAAGCCAAGAACCATAGGAGCCTCCACCATCAAGGGAAGGCAAAGCATCAAGAGCAAACAGAATGTCAGTCTGCTGCCTCTGAAAATCAACAAGTGCATTTCTTCCAACTGCTCCGAAGCATATGTCTTAGTGATCTGAGGGTTGATGGCCAACTGGAAATTACGGGAGAACTGGCCAATAGCGTTTTGCGCCTGACTGGCTGCTGCTTGCGCGGCATTGGCTACGGGACCGAAAAACACGTTGAGCAACATATTTGGTCCTTGCATATAGAGCACGTATGCCAGATTCCCGAACATGCTCCATCCGGCAAATGATGACATGTTCTTGAAAAGCGACTTGTCATGGAACCACCTATAGCGGCTCTCTTCGAAATTCCTGGTGCAGTAGAGGTTGTAAATCAACCTGATAAGTAGTTTCTCGCAGGTGTACAGGATAGCATATACAATCAAGTGGTCATAGTCCGTTATAAGCAATGCTCCGACAATAGCCAACTTGAGTACAGCATCGAAAATGGAGATATAGGCAAAAGCCGACATCTTCTCACGGGCGATAATCACCGACTGATATGGACAACTCATCACCTCGGCCACTGCCGTGACGATACTGAGCTGAAAACACCAAAACGCTGCCGACCGTCGGCCGTCTGGAATCGTCATCTTTTCAGACAGGAACCACAGACCACCTGTTTCACTCAGTAAGATGACGATGAGCGAGATAATGAAATGGATGTGTACGCTGGTGATAAATACTTCGTGTAGGCGCTGTTTGTTGCCTGTTCCCAACTCGAATGTAAGGAAGCGTTGGGTAGAGGCCGTCATGCTATCGTTGATGAAACCGAAGATGTACACCAGTCCCCATACCACGTAGAAAATACCATAGTCTTCTACACCTAATACCTGCAGGACTACCCTCGACGTGTAGAGGTTGATGCACATCATCAGTGCCATGCGGAAATACAGCAGAGCCGTATTCCGCATGACACGTCCATGATTCGGTGTGAATGTCGAAGCCATCACTTATCTCTTGTCATCCCAACCGAAGGGATGTGCAGCCAACGGCATCTTAGCCATCGGGTGGTAGTCGCCCTTCAAGCCAATGGGAGAAGCATTGCGGATGTCGCTGACGATTTCGATGCTGGGACGAGCCTCGCTGATGCGGAAGCCCTCGCCGGCAAAGATCTTTTCGTAGCTCTTGGTGTGGAGCTCGGTGAAGCCCTGGCTGAACTCGAACTCATCGCCATCAATGTTCAGGGTGCGATAGGTGCGCTTCTCGCCCTGTACAGCATTAGAGGGTAGGCAATCGGCATTGATGCTGAGGAAGTAACGCACGCGAGCCTTTTCCAGTTCCAAGTAGCCGGCCACGCGGTCGAAACTCATCACATGGACAACATTGCGTTTCACACCACCAAACACCCACTGCAACATATCATAGAAATGTACGCCGATATTGGTGGCGACACCACCGCTCTTGCGAATATCGCCCTTCCAGGAGATATAGTACCACTTGCCGCGTGAGGTGATATAGGTCAGATCCACATCATAGATCTTGTCCTGCGGACCTTCATCAACCTTCTTCTTCAGGGCCGCGATGGCATCGTGCAAGCGGAGCTGCAGGATGGTGTAAGCCTTATGGCCTGTTTCATTCTCCATCTCCACGAGGTTGTCGATGTTCCAGGGGTTAAGCACCAATGGCTTCTCGCAGATGACGTCCGTACCTAAACGAAGGCCGTAGCGGATGAAGGCATCGTGGGTGTAGTTTGGCGTGCAGATAGATGTGAAGTGCAGGGGATTGGGCTTGCGCATCTGCTTCGAGCAGTAACGGTCGAACTGCTCGTTTTCCGTAAAGAACATACAATCGGGGAATGAACTGTCGAGACGTCCTACACTGTCGAATTTGTCATAAGCAACCAGCAGATTGTTGCCAGTGTCAGCAATGGCCTTGATGTGGCGCGGGGCAATGTAGCCCGCAGCACCAATGAGTGCAAAGTTTTTCTTTTCCATTTTCTTTTGTTTTTGTTTCATTGTAGATAGATAATTAGTTAGAATGATATCAATTTTTGAGGAATCTGTAAAGGATTTCGATGGGATGCACGGCGCGTACACCAGTGCCATCGAGGATCTGTTGGCGACAGGAAGTGCCGGGGGCGGCGACGAACGTGGGAGATGATGTTTCACTATTCACTTTTCCCTTTTCAATTGCTCTGACCTTCGGGAACAGCACCATTTCGCCGATGGCGAGAGAGGTCTTGTAATGTTCCTTTTCGTAGCCGAAGGAGCCTGCCATACCACAGCAGCCGCTCGGAATGACGTGAACCTTGGCACCACGAAGCAGTCCTAATATCTTGACTGTCGGCTCGATGCCTACCAAAGCTTTCTGATGGCAATGCCCATGCAGCCAGATCTCCATCTCATCTGCCTTAAAATCATTAGCTGTGATACGCCCCTCATCCATCTCGCGCTTGATGAACTCGTCATAGAGCAAGCATTTCTGTCCGATCTGCATCGCCGTGGCTCGCATGTCAGAAGGCACCAAGTCAGGATATTCATCGCGGAAGGTGAGGATCGTTGAAGGCTCAATACCGACTAAGACATCTGCTGATGTGTTAAGATGTAAATTTTTTAATAAGGAGATGTTTTCTGTGGCAATCTTCTTGGCACGTTTCAGACAACCTTTGGAGATGGCGGCACGACCGCTTTCAAGCAGCTGTGGGATGGACACTTCATAGCCCAGGGACTGAAGCAGTCCTATGAAAGACGCTGCCAATTCTGGTTCGTGGTTTCGAGTAAACTCATCTAAGAAGAACAGTACTTTTTTATCACCCTTACTTGCGAGATGTCGGTATTTGAATGCTTTCAGTTGGGGTAGTTCTCTTTCTGGCGCAAAACCTACTACACGTTTGATGACTGACGCTGTGGGCTTAAAGGTGGCAAAAAAGTTATAGAGGGGACGTATGTATTGTCCAAGGGCTTCTATCTGAGCCGTTCTGGCTACCATCCAACTGCGCAAAGGTGTTCCCTGCTGGTCGTAGTATTGTTGGAGGAGTTCTGCGCGGATGCGTGTCATATCCACATTCGACGGACACTCTCCACGACAGCCTTTGCAGGCCAGACAGGAATCGAGAACCTCCTTGAGGAGTGAAAAGGGAGCATCGGTACTTGATAATTCGCCTCTGGTGAGGAGTTCACGCAAGACATTGGCACGGGCGCGGGTGGATTGGAGCTCATCGCCACTGACCTTGAAAGCCGGACACATGGTGCCGCCGATGGCATTGGATTTACGACAGTCGGCAGCTCCGTTGCATTGCTCAATCGAACACATCAGCGCATGAGTCTGCGACTTGGCACCCGTTGCCCCTGGGGCTGTACACTCATCGAAAGCAGCCTTCCAGTTGAAATAGGTCTTTTCTATTTTCTCTCCTGATTCGTCTCTCCCCTCTATCGCATATTGCTGGTTTTCCTCGAAGCGAAGCATCGAATCCATCGGCAAAGTGTCGATGATCTTATGGCGGTTCAAGAGGCTATCTGGATCCCAACATTGCTTCACCTGACGCATCAACTCGTATGCCTCATTGCCATAGAGCAGCGGTATGAACTCGCCGCGCAGTCGGCCATCGCCATGTTCGCCGCTGATGGTGCCGCGATGCTTCTTCACCAGAAGGGCTGTCTCATAAGCCACTTTGCGGAACAGCTCACGTCCCTCACGGGTTTTCAGGTTGATGATGGGACGCAGGTGTAATTCACCCGTGCTGATATGCCCGTAGAACACGCATTGGGCTCCCAGCCTTTCGAGCATCTCACGGAAGTCCTTCATGTAGGCAGGCAACAACCGCGGAGCAACAGCGGTGTCCTCAATAACGCCCATCGGTTTGGCATCGCCTTTCATGCCGCTGAGGATGCCCAGTCCTGCCTTTCGCAAGTTCCACACCTTGGCGACATCGTTGCCATACGCGCGCGTACATTTATATATTAGGCCGCTTGCAAGCAAGTCCTGCTCCAGTGCTTCAGCTTTGCGGTCAAGTTCCTGGCGTGTCTCAGCCCGCAGTTCTGTGATGAGCAACGCTGCGGGGTCGCCATCCACGAAGAATCGATTCTTCAGCTGTTCGGCATTACCCTTGCTCAGTTCCAGAATGTCACCATCCATGAGTTCGATGGCAGTAGGATTGTGACGCAGTGCGACGAGGTTGCCCTCGAAGCTCTTCATCAGGTCGTCACAATGACCGCACACCACCATGATCTCCTTTGGTGGCAGTGGGTCGAGACTCACAGTAATCTCTGTGATGAATGCCAAGGTGCCCTCGCTACCTGCTAACAGCTTGCAGGGGTCGATGGTGAGGTGATGAGGCGGTGAGGCGGTGAGACATTCATCAATGGCATAGCCACAGCTACGCCTTTGCAATTCCTTATCGGGATAGCTTTCCTCGATGAGGCGCATTGTAGCCTCGTCCTCAGCCCATCCGATCAGTTGAGCATAGATCGTTTCAATCAGCGTCTCATGTTTGTCGCGCTTCCAGAACGCCTTGCCAAACCGATCCTCTAACTCTTGAACAGATAAACGCTTAAACTCTTCAATACTTCCATCAGTAAGGATGCCTTTGGCCGCGATCACATGATGCCGTGTGCTGCCATAGACCAGTGAATGGGTGCCACAGGAGTTATTGCCGAACATACCACCGATGCAGCAGCGGTTGCTGGTGGATGTCTCAGGGCTGAAGAACAAACCGTATGGCTTCAATGCGATGTTCAGTTCATCCCTGACCACGCCTGGCTGTACCCTCGCCCAACGCTCCTCTGCATTGATCTCAAGGATCTTGTTCCAGTGCTTGCTGATATCCACCACGATGCCAGAGCCAACCACCTGTCCTGCAATCGATGTTCCGCCAGCCCTTGGAATCAGGTCAACACCTTTCTCCCGCGCCAGCCTCATCAGCTCCTGCACCTCCTCGACAGTCGCAGGATATGCCACACCATACGGTATCTCCCGATACACCGAGGCATCGGTAGCGTAGGCAATCTTATGTAGGCTGTCAGTATAGAGTTTCATGATGTGAAACTTGTTCTTTGAGTCGCTCACCCTTATAGGACAATACGCATAAACCCTTAAGGCTTTTGGGCAAAACCTTTATAGGTTTAGGCGCAAACCCCTAAGGGTTTATATACCGCTCTATTTCTTTCACTAAAAATTCTGTGGGGTTAATAGTTGTTCTTTCTACCTCCAGTTTCGCCGCATCGGTGTCAATATCAATCTTTATTAGTTGGTTAATGATGTCTATTGCTTCTTTTTCATCAGTGGTCTGGAAGCATCTTTGTGGATAGTTACTACATTCGTAGTCGATATTTCCACATTTCAGAGGATTGATGTAGAGGAAAGGCACGCCATGGACAAACGATTCGGATGCCATCGTCGCCCCCTCTGTCACCATAAACCGGGCATTGGCTTCAAGGTCGTGCATCTTCTCAGGTGAAATCTTGAGGATGTAATCGTTGTAGAATGGATCATTCACGTCTTTCTCCAAGGACACTAACACCCTGTAGTGCTTGGCAATCTCTTTGACAATACGTTTCTTCGTCTCATCAGAAAGGGGATGGGCCTTCAAGTCATGATGGGCATCGTAAGCTATGTAGCGGACAAGAACATATCCATTGGGGGTCAGTCCCAGTTCATCTAACACGCCCTTGCCTTTATTGTATTGCGAGCTATGCAGATATAGTTGCTCAACGTATGCGTTGAAACTGATCTGCTTATCCTTATTACCCAGATCCTTTTTGAAATAGAACGGGGTAAGCACTGCAGAGCAGAATGGCATATATAACTTATGGTTCATCGCATTGTGTTCGGTGTCATCCATAAGAATACATGGCTTGTTGAATATGCGGGATGTGATGGCACAAGCAGACGAGGCAAAGCCAACATATAGGTCAGGATGAAATACGAATGATTTTCGGATGCAGCAGACCACCATCTTTAGTAAGTTGACCAGCGAAGCCACAGTTCCTTTTTTGTCAGCCCGCTTGTTCCTGATATAGTGCTCAATACCATAATAGTCCAACAACTGGTTGATCATCTTGCTATCACGGTTGATGACGCAAAACTGATGCCCTTTTGCTTCCATCAATCTGATGAAGTTGCGGAAATAGTGCACATGGGCAGGATGGTTGATGTCAATTAAGATTTTCATTGGAGCATTAAACTTTTTTTGATAGTTCCATCACCTTATTGTATATTTCAAAAATTCTATAGGCAATAACCTCATTCGACAGCCCTTTGTCAATGATTTGTTGAGGACCGCTTGTCATGCCCTCGAATGAAATGGCCTGCTCGATTTTGTGCGCGATGTCGTTAGCGTCATAAGCGGCTATGTAGCATCCTTCCAGTCCATCTGTCATTTCCCTCACGTCGCCCACATCGACAGAGACGATGGGGATGCCACAGGCCATAGCTTCCTTGATGACCACTGGCGACCCCTCATGGTGAGAAGTCATCAGCAGACAGTTGGCAGCATTCATCACAATATTTACTTGACTCCGCTCATATCCTCGTAGTTCGACGAGTTTAGCATCAGGCACAAGGTCGATGGCGGCCTTGGCGAGATTATAGTTTTTCACTTCGTTGTCGAACGCACCGGCAAAGAGCACATACTTGCCACCAGTATCCCATTCTGCGAGCTTTCTGGCGGTAACACGGTCAATGGGATAAAATGTATTCGTATTGACACCACATGGAATTACACATTTCTTACTTCCCTTGAAACCGGACAAATCAAGTAGCCATTCAGACACGTAGATGTTATATGCAGAAAAATGTGCTGTACTCCTTGAAATCCTGAGGTTCATTCCTCTAGAATGAATGTCGCTGCCATGGAAGGTGGTTATTACGGGAATTTCCCTCTGTAGATTGGCAAGGAATCCGCTAAGTCCATAGTGAGCATGAATCAAGTCTGGATGAAATTGTTGAATCTTCTTCTTCAAGGGAATCAGTTTGGACAGATAGCCTCCAATTCCCTTTCCATCGATGCCAAAGAAATCAAACTCCACACCAAGTTTCTGAAGTTCACAGACCTGATCAAGAACAAATGGTGAGAATTGTCCTGGCTTGTTGTTTGCTACAATTAAAACCTTTATCATTAACTAATGGTCGATAGGCTATAGAAAAGATTATGTCGTTTTCACGACATTCCACAAGATTAAAATGCCGATGGCCAGCGCATAGATGGCAACCTCAGGCACTTTTTTGTAAACCCCTTCGGGTTCCCACTTTGAGAGTCCATAGAAAGACACGAGGTATGTGAAAGGAATATGTGGCATCACTTTGCGAAGGTCAAGGCTGGCAACCACTATTCCCGTGGCAAGCATTTCTACCAGCAAAAATGTCATAATGGGAAACAAATCTGTCACTTTGTTCTTCACTATAAAGAATAACCCCGTGAAAAATGGAAGAATAAGAAAGAGCTTGTAAATCAGCCCAGAAGCATAAAACTGAAGGGTGGCCGGTACGGAGTTTTCCTTTGTAAAAATGGTTGGGAACGGTCCAAAGAAGCCACCGAAAATATTGACGAACGTATTGAATCCGCCTGAATAGGCATCTGCATTTCCGCTCACCTTCAACTTGTCATCGGCACCTGCTGTATAGCGGTCGGCCATTTCTGTCATGTATTTCAGCGAAATAAGGAATCCGACAGCTATTGCCAGGTATATGAAAAGCGACAAAGCACTGCCACGTTGTTTGATGGCAAAATACACTGAATACGACATGATGACGAAAGCTGCTACCGCCGGACGGAAAAAAAACAAGAGTGAATCAAAGAAAAGGAATCCAAAGATGTCGAAATTGCTTTCCTTGCGTATCATTCTGTTCATAAAATACATAGTAGCAATGACAATGGTCACAAACAACGACTCTTTGAGAAACGTGCAATGGAAAAGTATCAGAAATGAAGACGTGCCGTAGGCCAATCCTCCAAGGTAAGCGTATGGTTCTGGCATGTAATTACGCCCTATACGATAGAGTAGCACCGAAGATATTGCACCTGCAATCATATAGGTGAAGTTGAGGAACAATTTATCGGGTATGATCGACATGAGAAAACTGTCGTACATCAACGAACCCCAGTCTTCGAATTCGAAGTTCTTAACTATATAGTTTATATTCGGGAGGAAACCTACACTGCTGGCTCTCATGCTCACAGTGTAGTATATCATCGCATCATTCTTCGTAAGCATGAAGGTATCACCGTCATAGACATACGAAATAAACATAAGTACCGTGCCTAACAACAGGCTATAGATAAGTACTACTAGAAACAGGGTCTTTGCTGAATAAGTGGTTCGGCCCTCCTTAGCAAAATAAAGCAACAGTGACATTTGCGAGACAAGAGCGAGCATTGTACCAGTTGCCATCAGGTCGAATGCCCGTACATAAAGCCAGCAGGCCATAAAGCCTACAGCAAGTAGGCTTATGATGAATACGTTGTTCTGCAGTCTGTACAGCATGTCACTTGATCTTGTTTCTCAATAGCCAGTAGCATCCTAAAACAGCCACTGTTATTCTTGTGCCAAGCACGCCTGCCATCTTTGCAGCACGTCGCGCCTTTGGCGTGGCAGCATATCGCAATAGGTCGGCATGACGGCGCAGTATGTCATAGGCAATTGGCCGCTCTGACGATTTCAGCAAATAATAGGCATAGCCCCTGCTTGCCCACATATCAGCAAGGTAAATCCTTATTGGTGCTGCATTTGAACAACCATTATTGCACTGCTGCTTCCAGTACGTAAATATCTTGTCGTAGCTCTCATAGACACGTAGTGACGGCGACGTGGTGATGCTGTTGCTACGATGATAATAGCCGTAGAAGTTTAAATTTAAAAGGGTTACAGTCTTTACACATTGCCACAGATGCAAGCTCCAGAACACATCCTCACTGATAAAGCCCTCGGGGAATACGATGTCATGGTCAATGAGGAGCTGTCTGCGCACCAAGAGGAAACATGCACTCATGCGGAACTGCTGTGTCGTGACGAGATGTGAGAATATCGATTCCGCATCGGGAAGTGCTGCCATCCTGTCTAAGTCATAATCATTAGTAGGAACTCTCTTGTTGCCATTCCATATATGCACGTTCTTGAAAACAATCAGGTCGTCATTAGGCTTGCGCTCTTGCAGAATCTTCTCCAAGCCATCATCAAGCAGCCATTCGTCATCGGAATCCAGAAAAGCGATATATTCGCCTCTTGCATGTCGGATGCCGGTGTTCCGGGCACCGGAGAGACCTTGGTTCTCCTGATGGACAGATGTAATAAGAGAATGACACGAGGCCAGTTCATCGCATAGTTCCCCGCTACCGTCCGTGCTGCCGTCATCTACAAGAATAATCTCAATGTCCTTGTATGTCTGATTGAGCACAGACTTTACGCAGCGTTCCAAATATGGCTTTGAATTATAGACAGGTATGATAACACTAATTTTCATAGATATCTATTTATTTGCTGCGCTTACGGCGGATGAGAATGTTATAGATGGTACCCCAGAAGTAACGCATGTCGGTAAGGAAGGGATGTTCAAGATAAGCCTCTATGTAGCGGCGTTCCGAGGCTTGAATTTCATCAAGACCCTTGGGCGTTTCCTTTTCGTAGTAGAAGGGAGGAAACATACCTGGTCGAACCTTGGTGCGAAGTGCCTGCATCTCCGGGGTATAGAGCGAGAAGAAGTGTTCAGAGAGCGGGCGCACGCCGACCCACTTCATATCGCCACGAATGACATTCCACAACATGGGCAGTTCATCCAGCCAGATGGGACGCATAATCCTCCCCCAGAAATTAACACGGAAGTCATTGACAAGCTTGCCGCTCTGGTTCAGCTTGTTGCGTTCATAGACATAGTCCTGAAGGTACTGGGAATAACTGTGCATTGTGCGGAACTTATACACATCGATCCACTTACCATCCTTGCCGACGCGCTTCAACCTAAGAATCGGTGAGACGGAGGAATCGTTGCGCTCCAACGGCTCGGACTTCTTCTCTGCCAAGATATGAAGTAAACCGTGACTGTTTTCATCCTTGACGATACGGAAACCTGCACGACAAATGCGGCCAAGGATTTCCGTGTAGCTGTAGGTGCGGTGGCGTTCGCCAGACAGCGCGAAATAGAACTTGCGGGTAAACTTGATCTTAGCGAACATGTCGTGCCAGACGTAGGTGAACAGCGCAACGATATTCCCAATGCCAAGAGGGTATTTCTTCCTCATGGCTTCAAATTCCTGTTCCATGCTGAGAGCCACACATTCCAACTGTTCACCAATGTTCATCTCATGGTTCCAGTCATCAAGGAAATCGTTTAAGTGAGCTATTTTATTGAGTTTATCCTTAATTGTAACTTTCATTAGAAAGTGCAGGTATAGGGGAATAATCAGAGAACAGCCAGCAGCGTTGAACAGATATGCTCAATGTCTGACGTCTCCAAATACGGGTGCATAGGAAGTGATAGCACGGTGTCGCAGAGACGATTGGTGACGTAGTCGCTGTAACGTAATGAAGAGTGAAGAGCAGAGAATGAAGAATTCTTGAAGGCGGTTTGGGCGTGCATGGCCTTGGGATAATAGACCATCGAGGGTATGCCTGCCTCTTTCAATGCTGCCTGAAGTTTGTTGCGGGATGCTTCGTCGGGTAACTGAATGGTGTATTGAGCCCAGCTGGAGCCAAAACCCTCGGGAATGACGGGTGTCTGAACGTGACCGTTGAGTAAGCGGGTGTAGGTGGCTGCAGCCTCATTGACGCGTTCCACTTCATCGTCGAAGGCGCGAAGCTTGACTTGCAGGATGGCGGCCTGCATGGTGTCAAGACGTGAGTTGAGGCCGATGCGGACGTTGTCGTATTTGTCACTGCCCTTGCCATGAACGCGATAGGATTCCATGAGCTTGGCCCACTCATCATTGTCTGTGAACACGGCACCGCCATCACCATAGCAGCCAAGGGGTTTGGCGGGGAAGAAGGAGGTGGTGCTGATGTCGCCGAAGGAGCAGGCTTTACGACCGTTGATGCTACCGCCGAAACCCTGTGCACCGTCCTCGAGGATGAGCAGACCGTATTTCTCTGCCACGGCTTTCACCAAAGGATAGTTGGCGGGAAGGCCAAAGAGGTCAACGGCGACGATCACTCTGGGTTTAAGTTGTCCGTCGGCCAGTGTCTGCCGGATGGCTGTCTCAAGGCTCTGGACATCGATGTTGAATGTTGTGGCATCTACATCGACGAATATGGGTGTTGCGCCCTCGAGGGCTACGACCTCAGCGGATGCAAAGAAGGTGAAGTCGGGAACAAAGACGGCATCGCCAGGACCGATGCCCCATGCTTTCAAAGCCAGGGTCAGTGCATCTGTGCCATTGGCACAGGTGAGACAATGCTTCACGCCAACGTATGCGGCCAGGTCGCGTTCGAGTTCCTTCACTTGTGGCCCCATGATATAGTGGGACTGTGCGGCCACATCAATCATGGCCTGATCAATATCAGCCTTCAGTGTCTGGTATTGCTTTGCTAAATCTCTGAATTGCATCATGACATTTACTATTTTACAGTTTCGATTTACAATCTGTATTTTTCACTCTTTCACTTTTCACTCTTCACTCTCTCCACGATTTCGCCGCGTTCGTTGACGATGCCAATCTGGCGGGCTGGGACACCAGCCATGAGGGCGAAGTCAGGGACGTCCTTGGTGACGACGGCACCTGCTGCAATCATGGCTCCACGTCCGACGGTGTGACCGCAGACAATGGTGCAGTTGGCGCCAAGGGAGGCTCCTTCTTTGATAAGCGTCTTATTGTACTGTCCATGAACAGGGAAGTGGGCACGGGGAACAAGGACGTTGGTGAACACGCAGGAAGGTCCACAGAAGACGTTGTCCTCGAGTTCCACGCCCTCATACACGGAGACGTTGTTCTGAATACGAACGCCATTGCCAATCTTGACGTTATTGCCGATGTTGACGTTTTGCCCAAGAGAGCAGTTCTCACCTATGATGGCTCCGCGCTGTACATGGCAAAAATGCCATATCTTAGTGCCGTCACCGATGGTGACGTCATCGTCGATGTAACTGGAAGGATGAACTTGATACATGATGAATAATGAATGATGATTTTAATATGTATAATTAGAGGGGGCTAAGCCTACTAGGGTATTTTCTGATACCATAGTAGCCTATTAGGAGTCCTTGTGCCTCTTCCTAAATATGATTTTATTCAAGAGAATAGTCTTTCGGCTGATTTCAACGCGCTGCTTATCCTCCTCACTCCGCTCGTACTTGTGCAGGTAGGCATAGCCGTAACGGGCATCGGCACTCACGCCATTGAGGATGATGTATTGCGGTTTGCTGGTTCCGTTGATGACCTCTATCGGACTGAGCTCATTCAATCGATGGCGGTTGAAACGTCCAGCCCGAATGATGAACAGCGTACAGTCGATGAAACGCTCCATGATGTCGGCATCGGCCAGAATACCTGCAGCAGGGCTGTCGATGATGATGCTGTCATATTGCTCTCGAACAGTGCTGATCAGCTGGTCGAACAATGGACTTTGCAACATCTCCGTCGGATTGGTGGGCAAGGCACCTGCAGGCAGCACGTCCAACGTGGGACAGCCTTCAATATGCCACAACAGCTTGCGGTAGTCGCTTTCCTCACCGCTGAGATAATCGGTCAAGCCAAGGAGTGGTGTGCGCCATAGGCGCGATGCGGATGCTTGACGCAAATCGCCATCGATGAACAACACGCGCTTTCCGCCAAGGGCCTTAGTCAAAGCCAGATTCATACTGACAAATGTGCGTCCGACTTCTATCTGGGTGGATTTGACGAGATAGACCCTGGCACCATTGTCATGCGAATGAACGGTACGGATGGAATCCATATTGTTGCGCAGGACTCTGAACGCCTCATTAGAGGCATTGAGCATATCAGATCCCACGACGATACCGCTTGTCTTTGCCTTACGACCGAATCCAAACCGCATCAAAAAACTCTCTATACTGTGCTCACGGCCAGAATAAGGCACTTCGCCAAGGAACGGTATGTCGCTGTTGCTTTCTATGTCGTAGCGGTCGCGTACACTCTCGTCCATTGACGCACGGAGGAACAGGAAGGTCACAGGGAGCATAATGCCTAGCATAAAGGCGGCAATAAGCACCTTGCCCCTCTTTGGCGAGGCAGGCTTGCCTGAGCCGTGCGGAATGTCTATGACCTGAATGTTGGATGACTGGTAGGTACTACTTATCTCGTTCTCCTCTTTCTTTTGCAGCAGGTAGAGATAAAGGCTTTCCTTCACCTTCTGCTCACGCTCAATGGACACCAGATATTTGGCATGCTTGGGGTTTGAAGTAATCTTCGAGGTGGCCTCACCACTATAGCCTCTCAACGCCAACAGTTGTATGTCAATGGTCTTAATGTGATTTTTTACATTGGCTAATATATTGGCTCTCAAGTTCTTTAGCTCTTTCTCCTTGGTAAGAATCAGCGGATTCTGGTCGGATGTGTATTCCAAATGGCCCTGAAGATCAAGCATCAGACTGTTATAGAGTGTTATCTGAGACTCTATCACACTATTGTTAATACCCGAATTGACCAAAAGCAATTGGTGCTTTGACTCATCATTCAGCAGGTCGCGGATATATTCAGCCATTGCCTTCTGGTTAGAGAGCGTGAGCAATTGGGCTTCCGATTCACTCTGTTGTCTAAGGTAGAGGTCACTGACACGATCGATGTCTGTAATGCCATAGCGACTCTTGAACGTGGATATGCTGTCATCAACAATGTCCAGGTCTTGCTCCAAGAACCCCAAGCGAGTGTCTATAAACTTCGTGGTATTCTCAATGACAAGATGCTTTCCCTGAAGTAGCTTGTCATTGTAAACCTGAATAATGAGGGATAGTACACGCTCGGCTTCTATCGTAGAGAAGTCTTTGTAGGTCAGGTCGATGATGGTGGACTGCAAGTCATTTTGCTCTGCTCCAAAACGTGACTGTATGTCCTCTGCCTTCTCTATTATCTCGCCTTCGGTTTCTACGTCGGGGAGATTGAGTCGGCGCACCACCTCCATCATGATGTCTAACGAAGTGATATGGCGTACGACATTATAGACATTGCTCTTCTGATTTACGAATCCGATGTCATTGAACACACTACCAGAATTACTGCTGGCGTTGTTACCGGAGGTTTCTTCCAGTACCATGATAGCCGCTGTTCGTGTATATAAATAAGGTGTTTTTAGCAGGTAGTACACCGCAAACAGCATACAAACAAAAACAGAGGCGACAAACCATCTCCATCGTGCTGCACAGAGATTCCATAGGTCGGAAATAGTTATAATACTTCGCGATTTCTTTTCCATCATACTATTATTGTTCATTTCAGGAAAATAGCGTAGATAGTGGTCAGCAGAGAAGCTAGCGACATCCAGATAGCCGGCTGGCTAAAGGTGTTTCCTATAGATTTTGCTTCGCGTTTGCGCTTGGGATTCGGCGAGACATATACCACGTCGTTCTGCTGCAAGTAGTAGGCAGGCGAAAGGAGCATGTCCTGTCGGTCGCAAAGGTTGATGACGAAGGTCTGATCTTCACCGTCCACCTCGCGCATCACCATGACGTTTTCACGCTCGCCGTTGATAGTCAGATCACCGGCAAAGCTGATGGCATCGAGAATGGTGAAGTAGTCTTTCTGAATATTGATACGTCCAGGGCGATTGACCTCTCCGAGTACATTTACACCAAGGTTGACATACTCCACAGTGACGATAGGGTCTTTAATCAAGTCTCGTTCGACCAAACGGTTGCGAAGAAATTCTGCGACCTCCTGACGTGTCTTGCCCTCAACGGCAATCTTACCCAACACAGGGAAGTAGATGTCGCCTTGCTCGTCCACGGTGTAGGCCAGAATCTGAGCCGTGCTGCTTCCACCGCCGTCACCCATCGTCATTTGAGGACTCTCTGTGTTACCCAGCGGGCGCATGCTACGTGTTGCTGCTGTCAGGTTGAACTGGTTGAACAACATAGGGTCGGAGGTGTTGACAACGATATTGATCTTGTCCTTAGGCCGTAGGCGTAGTGGCTGCTCCTCTTGTAACGTCATACCACGTATATCCGCCGCATTTTGGAAATATGCAATGTTCTTAGGAACTGAGCAACTACACAACCAAAACGCTATGAATAATAATATGAGGGATAAGAAGTGCTTCGACATATCAATCCAAATATCAATGATCTAAATGTGTTGACAATAGTTGATCCCAGTCTTTAATCGCCACCTTCCACTGCTTCTTTTCCAAATCGGCTAATACTTGGCTGTCAATTTTGATGGGTTCTGATTTGATGGCATTCACTATCGATTCGCCTAAATGATTCAAGTCCTCTACTACGAAATAAGGTTTGACTCCATTCCTCTCAATATCTGGGTACTTTAGCCAACTTCCGTTGAGGATTTTCTTTTCACACAATATATATTCATACAATGTGCCACTTGAGGCATCTGTTGGCTGTATATGAATGAACAAATCTGTGGCTTGCCTTAGAAGGAATAATTGTGGTATTTCAAGAAACTCCTCAAAATAAAGAGCTTTTAGGCCATAGTTGGCCACCTCCCGCCTGATGGTATCAACATATTCAGGATTTTTGGGGTAAGTGAATGGGAAAATAAGCAAGAGATCCTGGGGTAGCTGATCCCTGAACTTAACAATGGCCTCTATGATTTCGTGATGTCTGTGAGAAATAGATGCATTATACCCACAGGTAATAACATAACTGCTTCCTATCTCCAGTTGGTGCTTTGCTTCATCACTATCTATCTGGTTTTTATGACTGATAATGTAATCAATAGGGGCAACTCCCAGGTCAACATGGACTATTTTCTGCTGAGGGACGTTGAAGATTCTTGTGAAGTCTCTGGTGAAGCGATCATCAGGGCCTGTCACATAGTCTGCAGCATCATAGATTCTCTGAGCCAGTTTCTTAAAATATTTATTGATTCGATAGACATCGCTTCCCCAAGGAGTCAGTATCAATTTGGAAGAGTGTTTCTTCAGGGCATGCAAGACAAAGAAGAACTCAGGTCTGACATACTGGATACTGATATAGTCGAAATGCCTGCCCGAGGCAAACTTCTTGAAATGGTATTTCAGTTGTATGGATGCCGTCACCTTCTCAAGAATTGAAGAACTGGCCTTGTGGTTGACATCAAACAAGTAATACTCGTCGTAGCAAGACAGATAGTCTTTGCCCAGTGTATCCATATCTTGTGTATATCCCCAAAAGAAGATGTGAGCCGCAGGGTTGACCTGTTTCAGGTTCTTGACAAACTGGACAATATAGATGCTCGCAAAATTACCCAATATCAGGATGGAATAATCTTTGTTATTCATACGTTCTCAGGCATTTTAAGGTATTCAATATTGATCATCTTCAAGTATTCCTTCCAGTCGCCCATATCTTTCCACGACTTTTCACTTACTGGAAAACACCCCACACGACCACCTCGGGCCTTGATGGCCTCCATCAGGTGAGTGATGTGGAAGAATTCACCTTCTGGTATTTCGTTGATACAACTGGGATTGAGAATATAGACCCCGGTGTTCACTTGAAAGTTCAATTTAGGTTTTTCACTTAAAGATGTCATTAATCCGTCTTCGCCCGTTTCTATCACACCATAAGGTATTCTAAAGCTTTTAACCATTGTGACTATGGTTAAGTCGTTTCGATTCTTTACGTGGTAATCATAAACGTCGCGGTAGTCCTGCTCGTTGATGCTGTCGCAATTGGACACGAAGAATGGCGTATGGATTTTCTTCTTCAGGAGGCTGACGCTACCGATAGTGCCTAACGGCTTGTCCTCCATGAAGTACTCGATGTCGTACTGGTGGGGAAGCTGACTCAGGTAGTACTTTATCATGTCGGCCTTGTAATTGACTGACAGGTAGAACTTATGGCAACCAATGGACTCAAACTGATCCATGATGATTTCGAGGATGGTTTTCTCGCCAACTGGAACCAGAGGCTTGGGAATGACATGTGTCAACGGCTTCAGTCGCGTGCCTTTTCCACCTGCCATGATGACCACGGGCAGATCTATCTTGTCATGGCGTGGATGCTCTTCATAATTGAAGAGGTCGGTCCAGAAATACACGTCGATAAGTACACCGCCGGCATCTACCACAGGCATACACTCAGCTCGGAAAGCAATCATCTTCTCTCTGATGCTCTCCATGCTTTCGCTTGGGCTGGCGTACTCCTTTTCCTTGTCTAAGATGGCTGAAAGATGTGCTTCAAGCGGCACGTTCCTAATGATGGCACGCTGAATGTCGCCAATGGTGACAATGCCCTCAAAATGATTGTCGGAAAACACGAAGAGCAACTTCACCATCGATTCGTCCATCAGCTTCATAGCATCGAGCATCGATGACGATGGAGAGATTATTCGGTCTTTTATTTTTTCAAGCATGGCTGTATTTAGGAGTTCAGGAGTTCGGGGAGTTCAGCCCACTTCTTGAAGGGCCTTTTCAAATGTATCGCAAATGTAGTCTATCTGTTCCATTGTCAGCGCGGCATACATAGGCAGAGTTACCTCATTGTCGGTAACATATTCTGTCTTTGGCAATACTGCGCCAAGCCCCTTATAGGTGGAGAACTTGTGAGCAGCAGGATAGTGCACCGAAGTCTGGATGCCTGCTGCGTGCATGTATTCACGGATTCTGTCTCGGCGCTCCTTGTTTGAATCGAGAAGAACGACCGGGAAGATGTAGTTGCTGACAAATTCGGTATTGTCGGCAAAGGGAACAGCAATGCCTGTTACCTTACCAAGCCTGTCCACATAACGCTGCCGCACGTTTAAACGTGTCTGTAAGTCACCGGGCAGCTTCTTCAACTGCTCAATGGCAATGGCAGCGCGGATGTCATCCATGCGGAAATTGTAACCTAAGCAGGTGATGTCATATTCTGTAGCATGTCCGCTAGCACGCTGATAAGACATAGTGCTCATGCCGTGAGAACGGATGAGGCGGGCCTTGCTAGCCATCTCCTCGTTGTTGGTGATGAACATTCCACCTTCACCCGTTGAGATATTTTTGTTGGAGAAGAACGAGTAGGAAGCGCAATCACCAATCGTGCCGAGCTTTTGTCCTTTGTATTCCGAAAGTGGTCCGTGGCACGCATCCTCTATCACCTTGAGGTTGTGCCTCTTGGCAATAGCCATAATCTCGTCCATTTTGCAGGGGAAACCTGCCATGTGCACAACGACGATACCTTTTGTGCGTGGAGTAATCTTGCGCTCAATATCGGACGGGTCAATATTGATGTGGTCAGGGCCTACGATGTCTGCAAACACTGGAGTGGCTCCAACGTAACGGATGCAGTTGCAACTGGCGGCAAAAGTTAGTGACGGGCAAATGACCTCATCCCCAGGGCCAAAGCCACAGACCATGCACGCTACATGGAGCGAGTCTGTACAGTTTGACATACTGACTGCATATTTTACTTTCCACATGTCGATGAACATCTGTTCCAATTCGGCATTCTTTGGGCCGGTGGAAATCCAGCCTGACATGATGGTGTCATAGGCAGCCTGTGCCTCGCGCTCGTCAAAGTTAAGATTAAATAGAGGAATCTTGTATGCCATGTCTAGTAATATGTTTAAATAAGATAGTTGGTATCACATCATATTGTAATTTACATCTTTTGGTCCAGATTCTTTCCCTTTTCCTCATGGTCGAAGTTAGGGATAAATGTCTGGATGGCTTTCACAACGTCTGCCTTGGTGAAATCCTCGCGGGCGAAGAGCTGCTCCAGTTCCTCGAAGAAGCTACAGACCTCATCCATGCTGTGGCGTGCTGTCTGTTCAACGACCCCTAACGCTTCAAAGCGTTGCATATCGATCTTCTCTCCGGGTACATAGAACTCCTCGTATGCTTTCTCGCCTGTTGTGTCTGAGGTAAAGTACACTACAGGATAAACACCCTCTAAATTTCCTCCATTGGAGACTTTCAGATTGGCGGCTTTCCACTTTGCCTCTTCGTCGGAAGCACATTCTTCTTTTTCCAAGCCGTTGGCCTTGATAAAATCATCACAGATGGCAGAGAAGGTGAGCATTTGGTCTTCCCCCAGCTTTGGAAAGAACACTTCGCCGCTCTTTCCAAGGATACAAGCCAACATACAGATCTGTCCGCTCTCCTCTGGTGACACAAAGTAGCGTTTGACATCGCTCGGGGCGGCTAATGGTTGGGTCTTCTGCAAGCGATGCATCCATCCATCTGGCAACGAACCATTGCTGAATGCCACATTGGCAAACCGTGCAGTAACCACCTTGAAACGGTCGTTGTATGCCATCACAAGATCTTCCATGATACGCTTTGAAGCACCCATGATATTGACAGGATTGGCGGCCTTGTCCGTACTCACGCAGAAGAAATGACTGGGCGGGAACTCGCATAGCAGATCCATCAGTTTCTTGGCCTTGATGTCGTTGTTTTCTATCAGTGCCTGTACACTATAGCGGTCTTTTTCACTACGGACATGCTTGTGTGCAGAAAAATTGGCTACGATGTCGAACCCCCGTTCCTCACGGAAGATGCGAGCAAATATCGGGTCGGCGAAATTCAACGTATAGGCTCGATAATCTTGTGGCACAAACAAGCCGTCCGTGGAACGGATGTCGCGCGTCAGCTCTGCCAAGCCATTTTCATTAAGGTCTATAACCACAAGTTTTCCGGGGCGGAAGCGTAGTACGGCCTTGATGAACGAGGAGCCGATACTCCCAGCACCGCCGATTACGCAAACGCTCTTTCCCGATATTTCGCGGGTCAAACATTCCTTGTTTGCATCAATATCCCTTGCAAACATACTCTCAGGACGGAACGTCACGCTATCTGCTATGAATTTATCTAAATTGAACATACCCTTAACAATTGCTATTTATGAAAATCATTCTTCGATTTTTCTTTCCTTCCTACAACTTCTTCCCCGTCCGGATGAGTTGGACGAAGCGGCGGAGGCGGTCGGATTTGGGTTGAAAGTCGCGAATGTATTGTTTGACGGATTCGCGATATACGGGGTTGCGGGTGACAATGTAGAGGGCTATCCAGAGGTAAGCCCGGGTGTCGGTAGCTGCCTTGGAGGGACAGCGGCTGTTGATGTCATCCAAACTGGCAAGGGCTTGTGCCGTGAGTTCCTGCTCATCAGCCGTGTAGCGGCAGAGGTGTGCGCAGATGAGCATCAGTGACTGGAAGTGGATGCGTGCGGCAACATTCTCGACAGGTTGGTTGCGGTAGCGGTAGAGTCGCGTGAGCATCGCCACATCGCGGCGCTTCACCTCTTCGTCGTCGATGCCTTTGACGCGATGCTCCAAGATTTCGAGCAGATGAAGCTGTGTGTATTCGATAAAGTCGGTGCGTATGGCATCTACGAGGCTCCGGTTGAGGATGGCGACCTGGCTCTTGTCCACGTTGGACATCTTGATGTTGAACAAACCGCTTACAAGTTCCAGTTCCAGGTCTAATTGTATGCCGCTCTTGGTGTGGCGAACACTGACCACCGATGCCTGTTGTCCAGCAAACGGGCCGGACTTGATCTGCACGCGATCCTGTGCCTCGATGCCCAACATCGGAGGTACGATCTCGAAGTAGCCGCGATAGTTCAGGCAGGCATCAAAGAAGTCCTTCATCATGGCATCGGACACTACGGCCTGACTGCCGTCGGTGTCGCGATAGTGCAGCAGCGTATAGCGATGGCCGAGCTTCGACTCAGCATGAACCAGAGCATTGATGTCCTCGCGGGACGCTTTGATGAACACAAAACGCGAGAGGTCGCTCGACACGCGTCCATCGTCCTTGGCAAAGGGATGGCGAACCTCATCAGCATCGCTGGTCAAGAAATCTGCAGGGTAGAAAGGTTCCAACATCACACCTCCTTCGCCAAGACGTTTGGCGTTCTCGGCTACCAACCATTCCTTGAATGGCTTCATCCGCAGATGGGTCATCACCCACCATCGCATGGGATGGTCACTTCCTGATGTCATTATACGATGAAACCTTGGCTTGCAACACTTGATGGATGCAAACCAAATTACTGTTTGTCAGATGGTTAAGCACTACTATGAGCCATCTATAGACTGCCGAGATTCCGTGAATGTGACCAACACACCACTCTCAGTCAGTGCCTAACCTGTTATATTTTATGCTCACGCACGCATACGCAAACATTTAAAATGTCTGCAAAAGTACGAAAAATAATTTGTCTGTCTTGAATAAATCACCTTGAATAATACCCGCATAGGTTCAAATTGATAATTATTAACTAAAACGATTGGAAAAATCCACAAACTATAAAAAGATGTTAAACACAAGGGTGGGCTGTAACTTTTTTACCTTTCAATCGTCTTCCCTATAGAAACGCCAAAAATGCGAAGAATGGACTTTAAGTACATTGAACAGCTACTCCAACGCTATTTCGAGGCGGAGACGACACCACAGGAAGAACATATCCTGCGCACGTTTTTCGAACAAGACGAGATGCCCGAGCACCTGCGCCGTTGGCAAACGCTGTTCCGCTCGATGGAAACATTGAGCAATGCCCACCTTGACGAACACTTCGACGAGCGTATTCTACAGCAGGTAGGCGAACGGCACGTGCGTGCCCAGCGCATCAGCCTCGCCCAGCGCCTGCGGCCTTTATATACGGCAGCTGCCTTCGTGGCTTTCGCCGTTGTTATCGGCACCGCCGTAGAGCGTACAGCTCAGGTCAGTGATGCAGAGCCCACCGCTCCCGTCACGGCAACGGCTCAAGATGAGTTGGATCCCACCGAGACCACTCCGCTTGACATCCGCTCGGCAGAGGTCACTGATGCCTCCACGCTCCGTCTTTCCCCCGACAGCCTCGGCACCTCCGAATAAGCTGTCAGCGCCTGCAGCACAGCGCTCCCTCAAAAAGCTTTCATTTTTGCTTTTCTATAAGACAGTTAGTGCGCGCTATAGCAGTTCTCCTGCTAACGAAGCTGTGAAGCTTCAACCCTTCTTAGAATAATTGACATAAAAAAAAGAAGAACACTAACGATGAACAGAGGCGGCCACCGAGCCGCCTCTAACTGTATCCGTATGTCCTAATCCTTACTGCTGAAGAATTCACCGCTCAGACAGAATTGCGCCAACATAAGGATGAACGGTGCACTGATAAGTCCTGCGATGGAGTCAACGAGGTAGTGCGCCTGGATATAGACCGTGGCACAGCACAACAACACCCACAGGGGCAAGAGAATGATGAGCAGGCGAGGCACATGGCGACGGGCCAGAAGTAGAAGGATGGTGGAGATGCCGATATGGCTGCTGGGGAAGGCCGCCGTGGGACGCTCACCAGTAGCCTGCGCACTGCTGACGAGGCGGTAGAAGAAGCCGTCGGGATCGCCTGGCGTAGGCAGCATCTCGGTGTGAATGCTGAAATAGGTGCCCAAAGCGGGAAAATGACCTTGCGTAATATCCTCTATACCAACAGCCTGAAAGTAGAACTGAGGGCCTGCCACAGGAAGGAAGATGTAGATGGCATAGTAGATGAAGAAAGCGGCCAAAATGGTGGACGTGACGGTTTTGAATTGGATGATTGATGTCTGAATATCAATAGTTCTAATTCCGTTATTGTTCACACTGGGCTTGAATAGCACTACCAGGGACAAGAGGGCAATCATAGGGAAATAGCTCCAATAGCCCAAGCAGAAGGCTTCGCTCCAAGCCACATTGGGCAGCAACTGACTGAACACCAAGGAAGGTTGGCAACCAAAGAGGCTGAGGTCAAGGGCGGCAAAATGATGGTCGAGATTATTGAAGCAGCGATTGAACTCATAGGTGTCAGGGTACCAGAGGATGAGCCACGCCAACTGGGCGACGGTGCGGAGGAAGGTTAGTGTATGATTGACAAAGGGCAAAGCGTAATGTTTCTTGAGAAGGGCTGGGAGGAAGACGAAGGCGAGGGTCATGGCAAGCCACTCCACACGCAAGAGGGCCATGTGTACTGGCTCTACGAGCCGCGACATCATGACGACCATCAGCAAGCTGGTGGCAGCACAATAGACTGCCCCCACTTTCTCTATCGGCAACAATTGAATTTTACTCTTATTCTTCACTTCTCTTATCTTTCACTTTTCACTCTTCCTATAGCCATCCTTCCTGCTTGTACCATTTTACAGTCTCGTGCACGCCCTCGTCAAGCGGCCATTTCGGTGTGTAGCCTAACTCGCGTCGTGCCGGTGCTATGTCGCAGTTCCAGTTGCGTTGTGCCAGGATGTGATATTTGTCCATGTTGAGGGTCGTGAGCTTGTGCAACCATTTACAAATCTTGCCATTGACGGCACAGACTATACGCAGGAACCAGAGGGGTGCCTTGATGTGGAGGACATAGCGTGTACCTATCTCGCGTTGAAGCAGATCCGAGAAGGCGCGGCTGTCATAGCGTTTGCCATCGGAGAGGAAATAGGCATGATGAAGCACGTCGGCATCAGGACGTACCAAGGCAAGGAAAGCGGCCTGCACCACATCCATGACATAGACGAAGGTGATTTCCTGCGGACGATAGCCCACGGCGAAATCGATATGTTGCTTGATGCTCTGTGCCATGAGAAAATAGTCGCGCTCGCGTGGTCCATAGACCCCTGTGGGGCGGAGGATGACCCACGGGAAATCATGCAGTGATTGCAGGTAACGCTCAGCGGCCAGCTTGCTCTCGCCGTATGCGGTGTTGGGCTGCGGCTCATCGTCGGCTGTGATGTCGGGGTATCTGAAACCTGTCGGGCGACCTTCGCTATCCGTCGTGGCCTCCATCTCTTCCTTGATGGCACCGAAGATACTCAGTGAACTGACGAAGACAAAGCGACGAGGCACCATATCCAAGGCACGCAAGACCTTCACCAGGTTGCGGGTGCCATCGGTATTGGTGCGGAAGAAACCCTCACGTGTGAGACTCTTGGTGGCACCTGCGGCATGGATGACATAATCCCATCCTCCGCCCAGCTCTTCCTTGTACGCTGCGAGCTGTTCGCGCAGACGATCGGCATTGCCCAAGTCCAATTCCGCGAAATGGATTCGCTCATCCTTCAGATACTGCTTGCTACTCGTGGCTCTCATGCCAGCCCACATCTCGTAGCCCAAGTCCAATCCTGTGCTGACGATGAAGCTTCCGATGAAGCCCGAAGCTCCTGTTACAAGTACTCGCATAGTCTAAATATGTAGAATTTGGGTGCAAAGATACGAAAAAGTTGAAAGTTAGGAGTTGAAAGTTGAAAGTTTTTTCTTTTTTATCTATTTTTTCCTCAGTTCTCTTTACTCTTTTCTCTTTTTGACTTATCTTTGCACAAACTAACTGATAATTACTATGGGAAAAGGCAAAAAAGGAGGTTCCAGGCACCTCAATAAGGCACAAGTGACGGAGCAAGTGCAAGCACTCTTCATGGAACATGCAGGCGAACTCGTGGACATCAAGACCATCTTCCGCGAGCTTCACTACAACACTCATCCCGCCAAGCTCCTTTGTATGGACGTCATCGATGATCTCCTACTCGATGATTTTATCATTGAACAGGCGCAGATGCGCTACACGTTGGCCACGAAGACCACCGTCATGGAAGGTCTCTTCCAACGCAAGCACAACGGCAAGAACACCTTCCTGCCCGATGACGGTGGCGAGCCCATTCTCGTAGCCGAACGCAACTCGCTTCATGCAATGGATGGTGACCGTGTGCGCATTCAGATGATGGCACGGCGGCGGGGACATGTGCGGGAGGCTCAGGTTACGGCCATCCTAAAACGAGCCGACAAAAACTTTGTCGGGAAGATCAGCATCAGCCGCGATTTCGCCTTCCTGCTCACGGAAGACCGCACGCTCAACAACGATATCTTCATCCCCAAGGGACAGCTCAAGGGAGCCAAGACGGGCGATAAGGCCATCGTGAAAATCATCGAATGGCCGGAGAACTCGAAGAACCCCATAGGCAAGGTTGTGGAAGTGCTCGGACAGGCGGGAGAGAACGAGACGGAGATGCACGCCATCCTCGCTGAATACGGACTGCCCTACACCTATCCCAAAGCTGCCATTGATGCCGCTGCGCACCTCGATGCCACCATTACTCGCAACGACCTCGCTGAACGCGAAGACTTCCGCCAAGTACTCACCTTTACCATTGATCCACATGATGCGAAAGATTTTGACGATGCGTTGTCATATCGGGTCATTTCCACCGCTGGCGAGAAGAGCCTGTACGAGGTGGGCGTTCACATCGCCGATGTCTCGCACTACGTCACTGAAGGATCGGTCATCGACAAGGAAGCAGTCAAGCGCGCCACTTCTGTCTATCTCGTGGACCGAACGATTCCGATGCTGCCCGAACGCCTCTGCAATGGAATCTGCTCACTGCGTCCTGAAGAGGATAAGCTCACCTACAGTGTGATCTTCGAGATGAACGAAAAGGCTGAAGTAAAACGATGGCACTTAGCACATACCGTCATCAGAAGCGACCGCCGCTTTGCCTACGAGGAAGTGCAGGCTTTCTTGGAGGCGCGTGGCGAAGCCAGTCCCGAGGACCTCAAGAATCCTGAGACGAAGTGCCCCGCACCGCAGCTCAGTTCGGCGATGGAAGAGGCACTGCTGACGCTGAACCGTCTGGCCAAACAGTTGAGGAAAAGACGCTTTGCAGCGGGTGCCGTGGATTTCGAACGGCCTGAAGTGCGCTTTGAAGTTGATGAGAAAGGCAAGCCGCTCAGCACCTACGTCAAGATTGCGAAAGATGCCAACAAGCTCATCGAGGAATTTATGTTGCTGGCCAATAGAACCGTAGCCGAAAGCATAGGCAAGATCAAGATGGATAAGAATAAAAAAGCAAAGACCTTCGTGTATCGCATCCATGAGCAACCCGACCCCGATAAGCTCCTCAACCTCTCACAGTTCGTGGCCAAGTTCGGACGCAAGTTCAAGACCTCCGGCACCAAGCAGGAGATCAGCCGCAACATCAATCGACTGCTCCACGACGTGCAGGGACAGAAGGAACAGAACCTCGTGGAGATGGTGGCACTCAAGGCCATGATGAAAGCCAAGTACTCCACCATCAATATCGGTCACTATGGCCTCGCCTTCGACTACTACACCCATTTCACATCGCCCATTCGACGCTATCCCGACCTAATGGTTCACCGCCTCCTCACCCGCTATGCCGAAGGCGGGCGTTCCGCCAATCAGGAGAAATACGAGGCGCTGTGCGAGCAGAGCTCTGACATGGAGCAGACGGCAGCCCTCGCCGAGCGCGCCAGCATCAAGTACAAGCAGGTGGAATTCATGGCAGACAAAATCGGACAGGAGTTTGACGGGATCATCTCCGGCATCACGGAGTTTGGCATCTACGTGGAGCTCAACGAGAACAAGTGTGAGGGCATGGTACCGTTGCGCGACCTCGACGACGACTACTACGACTTCGATGAGCGCAACTATCAGCTCCTCGGTCGCCGCCGTCATCGCCGCTACACCCTCGGCGATCCCATCCACGTCATCGTAGCCCGTGCCAATCTCGACAAGAAGCAACTCGACTTTGCCATTGCTGAGAACTGATTATTGTTTTCGTACGCTCATTCTGCTCATTTTTAGTTAATAATTTATAATGTATGAGGCTATTAAGGTCTCATACATTTGTATTCTTTCTTTTTTCATTACCTTTGCGCCGCCAATGTTTGAATGTACTCACCAATCTACACATTTTATTTATTATTTATTCATTTATTAATTACTCACCAACACAAGATTTATGAAGAAGATCTACTCATTCATCCTTCTGCAGATGGGGCTGTTCCTGATGGGAACGATGCCTGCAGCAGCGCAAGACGAAGTGACACTGCAGATCAATGGTAGGACGGGCACTTGGACTGCTTCCGGTAGCCCCGCGTATGCCAACGAGTATGCAACAGCCAGCCAGAATCCGGGCGTAAGAATCCAGCACTGGAATCGCAGCGGTGGGCACAACAACAACATGTATTTTTATGATGGAAACAACCTCGGTATCTATAGTGCCTTTGGTTCCACTGAATCTGAGGATTACCGTATCTATCCCTCTGCGGGATGGTATGTCAAGGCCGTCAGCCTCGACTTTGTCACTGGCGTACACCCCAATTATTCAAACCCTGGCGGTATATCCGTGTATGTCAACGGTGATGATCCTGTGACCAGCTATGGCACCAATGACCTCCAGCACTACGAGATTGATAATCTGGATCCGGAGCTCGAGTACGCCACCCTGACAATTGCTCAGGTCGATAAGCCCGCTTTCGCCCACACCAGCAACTTCACCATCACGCTGAAGAAGCAGGATGCGCTTGTGGCTGCATGGGCTGAGTTCAGAGCCGCTTATGACAAATATACAGCCTATAGCGAGGACGATTTCCCCGTCGGCACAGAGCCTGGCTGCTATGATGAGACTGCCGTGGCAGCTTTCTTCCAGGCTGTGGCTGATGCTTCAGATTATAATGATACAGCCGGCGAAGATGTCACTGCCGAACAGCTTAATGCTGCCACCAAGGCAATGAACGACACCTACGAGGCAATGATTGCCACCAAGGTTGCCTTCACCGTTGAGAATGGCTACTACCGTTTCCGCGCTGCCATGGAGTACAACGACGGCAATCCCAAATACATGGCTTGTATGCCGACAACCACTGAAGGCACTTACGTGGGCTATTGGTACACCCCTGGCGATGCCGAGGACAACTACATCAACATCTGGAAGATTACAAAGAGCGGTGAGAACTACGATGTGCAAAGCGTAGCCTTTGATGCTCGCTTCACAGGTCCTACTGCCGCGAGCGGCTATGCCTACCTGAACAAGACAAGTACTGAGCTGATGGCCTTTGATGCTGTCACATCTGAATACGTCAACGTGCGCCTTGCTTCTAAGGATGCCAACAATTTCTTCTACCTCCATCAGGGCGGTCATGGCGGCGGTAATGGTTCAGCCGGCTATATCGTCGGTTGGGAATGTACCTACGCTTCCGGTTCTCCTGCTGCTTCAGAGTGGGTACTCGAGCCTGTCAGCGAGAGCGATGTGGCTCAAGCCAAGACGGAGTATGAAGCCTTCAAAGTGCATCAGGATCTCGTAAACAACTACAACAACCTCTTTAAGACAGCCGCCAGCGAGCTGCCCAAAGCACAGGATGGCGTACAGGGTACTGCACTCATCACCAGCGGAGAGCAGTTCAGCTCAGAATGGACTGAGACACGCGAAGGTGTAGGTCAATCTGGCGAGTGGGACGGCCTCATCGACGGCGTCAACACCACCTATTGGCACTCCGATTGGTCTGCTTCAGTTCCCAACCACACCCATTGGCTACAGGTTGATCTCAGCGAGGCCACATACAGCCTTGTTCGCATGACTATCACCCGCCGTCCCGTTGCCAACGACCACATCACCCGTTGGAGTGTCTTTGGCAGCGACGAGCCTGACGCTGTAGAGGAAGATTGGACAGAGGTCGCAACGCTCTTCACGCCGTTTGGCACCAACACCGAAACCGTATCCGGCTTGGTCTTCGATGGCAAGGGCTACAAGCACCTCCGCTTCTACATCGATGGCACAACGACAGGACGAGGCTATGGCCACGTCAGCGAGTTCCAGCTCTACGCCATCGACAACCTTGATGGTACGCCATTCGCTTCTATCGGTGCTGCCGCCACAGCATTGGAGAACACGCTCATCGCTCAGAAGGATATCAAGTCAGACGACCTCACGGAGAACAACTACAACGACCTGAAATCTGCCTACGATGCCTTCCATGCTAAGTTCAGCGATCCCACCGAGATGCGCGAGCTCCTTCTGAAGGCTGAAGAACTTGTTGCTGGTATCGTCGCTGGTGACAACCCAGGTCAGTGGAGCGACATGTCTGCAGGTGATGCACTCAAGAACACCATCAGCACCGTCAAGGCATACGACGAAGCGGCCAATTACGATCCTTCCTCCACTGCTAACTACGTGAGCACGCTCACCTCACAGATGGAAGCCGTCAAGGCTGCCGCCAATCCCATCAAGGCTGACACATGGTATCGCATCCGCTTCGGCACCGAGGATGAATTTGTGGCTGGTGGCTGGGATCTCGTTGCAGGCAATGGCACCGAGAATGACGAACCGCTCTGGGGCAAATATGTCTATGTAGCTCAGTATGCTGATGGCGCACACGATGACATCGATATCAGCGATGTACGTATGGGCACAAATCTCTACTTCTTCGACAATGAAAATATCGCTGAAGAGGACAAGGCACTCTTCCGCTTCATCGATTGTGGCGACAAGGGCTACCTCCTCCAAAACAAGGCTACGGGTCTCTTCCTGAAGGCTGCTGGCACCAGTGGTGCAGTCACCCTCAGCATCATCCCCTCCTTCTTCACCTCATCGGCTCTCGGCTATGGCCAGAACCTCATCGCAGCCAAGGATCTCGAAGGCAATGCTCAGAGCTACCTCCACGCTCAGGTGGCACAGAACGTGCTCGTGACCTACAACGCCTTCACGCTGGGCAGCCGCAGCGGCCTCTACCTCGAGGAAGCTGGCGATGCCTCTGGCTTCGATGGCTCTGAGTTCGCTATGGACATTCTGCCTGGTCGCTTCTACAGTTTCTGCTATCCCGTTAACCTCTCCGCAACCGACGGCAAGATGCTGACTGTTGCTTCGGCACAAGGCACCACGATCAACCTGACAACGATCTCGGAGGCTGCAGCTGGTCAACCCTTCTTCTATATCTTTGGCGAGACCACCGAGTACAATGCCGACGGTACGACTGAAGGCATCACGTTCACGCACGGCATTGATATCGCCGACGAGCCTCATACCGAAGGAGCCATCAAGGGAACTTACGCTTCCAAGAATGTCGGCCAGGGATTTGTTTTCATTGATACCAACAACCCGACCATGTTCTCCGTTACACGTCAGCTCCTCGGAGGCACCATTCCTGCCTATAGCGCTTACATCGAGTCTTCTGAGAGCCTGCCCTACACCGCTGACATCACCGTTATCATCGACGGCGAGACCGTTATCGACGGCGTGCGCGACATCGAAGGCACACTCAAGAGCGTCTATACCAATGGCGTCATCTACACCCTCGGCGGTCAGCGCATAGCCAATGGCAACCTCGACACGCTCCGCACCCTCGGTCGCGGCATCTACATCATCAACGGCGTTAAGGTCGCTGTGAAGTAAACCGCGTCGCAAGAACCTACTGAAACGAAAAGGACACTCCGGAATCCGCAACGGATTCCGGAGTGTCCTTTTCGTTTGTTTGTAGCTTAGTACGTGACGATGGGCTCCAGTTCCTTTGCCTGCTCAATCATCTTGATGACCTCCTTGAGCGAGGGCACGCGGCGAACGAGCTTCTTCTCTGCATTGGTCTCCTCGAGCTTAGGCTGCAAGTTCTCGGCCACGCGGTGGCGGAACTCCTTGACAGTGTCAACGCCTGCTGCTTCGAGCAGTTCGGCGAACTGAGGGCCTACGCCCTTGATGCGGAAGAGGTCTGCATGGTTTGTCCAGCGCAGGATGAGCTTGTCGCTGATGCCCGTAGCCTCACCCAGTTCCTTGCGTCCCTTGGGGGTGGCACATTTGGCGAGCAGTTCTTCTACTTTCACGATGCCAGCGGCAACGAGTTTCTCGGCATAGACTTCGCCTACGCCTTCAATGTCAATTACTTTGTAAGCCATAGTTGATGTAGTTAGTGATGATAATGATTATAATAATGATAGGCATCTCAGAGGTACTGCATGAGCACCTGCCAGACGCAGACAATATGACACACGGAACCCGCGAGCACGAAAAGGTGAAACACGGAGTGAATGTAGGGGCGGTTGTGCGAGAAGGCATAGATGACGGCACCTGTGACGTAGCACACGCCCTCAGCGATGAGCCATCCCATAGCAGCTGGTTCGATGCAGGCCATCAGCGGCTTGAAGGCTACGAGACAGGAGAGCCCCATCACCACGAAGCAGGCCGTCTCGATGTAGCTGTGCTCACTGAGCCTGATGAAGCTCACCACAGTGCCTGCAATGGCGGCAAGCCAAACGAAACAGAACAGACCCCAGCCCCACCAACCGGCATCGCGCATGGCGATGAGTGTGATGGGAGAGTAGCTGCCGGCGATATGCCAGTAGATGGCGGCATGATCGAACCGACGCCACACCTCGCGCGATGGCCACGACGAGGGAATGGCATGATAGACCGTCGAGCTGACGTAGCTGGCCAGCATACCGCCGAGGTAGAGCGAGACAGCTGTGCCGGCCCAACTGTCGCCAGCACGAAAGCACCACATCAGGAACACCGCACCTACCACCACACCGAGCAGTATGCCCGCGGCGTGGCTCCATGAATTGAGTGCATCTTCGCGCTTGGAATAGATTATCATGCGACAAAGGTACGCAAAAAGTTTAAAGATTAAAGTTCAAAATCCAAAGTTTTTTAAACTTTCCTTCGCTTTTTTCATCTGAAAAGTCATTTTTCTCCCCTTCATTCTTCATTTTTCAATATTCAACTTTCATTTTTCACTTCTCATTCTTTCTTTTTTCACTTTTTTTGTACCTTTGTCGCGCCAAACTAACTAAATAACGTCTCATCACTCATGAACAAGATTTTTTATTTGCTGTTGGCATTCTGTCTTGCTGCGGTGCTGACAGTTCAAGCCGACCCCATCACTCGCGAACAGGCATTGCTCAAAGCAGAGCGCTACCTCCAGGACAAACCCGGCAGCCGCCGACTCTCACCCATCACCAACACCCGCAAACTGGCTCCTTCACGCAAGCGCGTGGCACTGCCTACGTCCAACGAGCTCTACTACGTCTTTAACCGTGGTGCCAACGAGGGCTACGTCATCGTGGCTGGCGACGATAAGCTGGAGGGCGTGTTGGGCTATACCGATAATGGAGAGTTCGACTACGAGAACCTCCCCTGCAATATGCGCTATTGGCTCGATACGCAGGCCGACTACATTGCCTACCTGCAGAAAACGCCCGGCGCAGCACCTAAAAAGGCCCCTTCGCACGACGCCATCGAACCCATGGTCACCACGAGGTGGAACCAGGGCGACCCCTACAATCAGCTTTGCCCCAACTACTTCGGCCTCGGACGTGCCGTCACGGGTTGCGTCGCCACAGCTATGGCACAGGTGCTCTACTACCAGCGCGAGAAGTCTGTCACTGAGGTGCAGGCCAACATCCCCAGCTACACGTTGTCCCATGAGGACTATGGCACGATGACCGTCGATGGCGTGCCTGCCGGGTCACCTATTGACTGGGATAATATGACCGACACCTATGGCAGCGGCAGCACTGCCATCCAGAAGAAAGCCGTGGCACAGCTCATGATGTATTGCGGTGTGTCCGTCGAGATGGGATATACCAACAGCAGCTCCGGTGCCTACTCCTATCGCGTGTCTGATGCCTTCAATAAATACTTCGGCTATGGCACGGCGGCCAAGTACGTGTACTCTGGCAACTATACCGAGGACTCCTGGGATGCTCTGCTCTACAACGAACTGAAGCAGGGACGCCCGTTCTACCTCAGCGGTGCTAATGCCGATGGCGGTCACGCCTTTGTGGGCGATGGCTACAAGGATGGCTGCTTTCACATCAACTGGGGATGGGGCGGTTCCAGCGATGGCTATTTTGTCCTCACCAAGATGAATCCCTCCTCGCAGGGCATCGGTGGCTCCTCTGGAGGTTATTCCGAAGGCCAGGAAGCCATCATCAACTGCGAGCCCGCTGATTTCTCCTCCAAGGCGATGTCGATCAGCAATGCAACCACCAAGAAGTTGTGCATCGAGAATTGGGACACGGATGGCGACGGCAAGCTCTCCTACGGCGAGGCGGCCGCTGTCACCAGCCTCGGCGATGTCTTCAAGGGACAGAAAATTGCCACCTTCAACGAGCTCTATTACTTCACCGGTTTGACCACCATCGACGATGATGCCTTCAATGGATGCACCACACTGACAGCCATCAAGCTACCGCGCAACCTCAAGACCATCGGCGCACGTGCCTTTGCCGGATGCACCAAGCTCAAGACCTTCACCCTGCCTGAGGGCATCACCTCCATCGGCGAGGGTGCCTTCCAGGGCTGCAAGGTGCTGCCCGACCTGGAGCTCCCGCTGAGCATACCGGCCATCGAGGCTCATACCTTCGACGGCTGCGCTGCCTTCAAGGATGTCGTGCTGCCCATCTGCGTACAGCGCATTGGCGAGGGAGCCTTCGCCGGTTGTACCAAACTCGCCTCGTTCACCATTCGCAGCGTCGCTCCCCAGAACATCGAGCTGGGACAGGGCGTCTTCGAAGGCATCAGCCTCGGCAGCGCAACGCTCAATGTGCAGCAAGGCACGGGCGACTACTTCCGCAGTGCCGACCAATGGAAGGATTTCGGCACCATCTATGAGATGCGCACTCTCGCGGGCGGTAAGTTCGCCAACCTCGAGTTCAAGAAGAAATACTACATCTATAACGTTGGCACGGGCTACTACCTCACCCACGGCGAGGCATACGGCACACAGGGCGTCGTGGCCGACACCGAACAGCCCATGCGCTTCGAGTTCCGCCAAACATCTTCCATGACCAGCGATGTCTATTACCTCTACTCCGAGGACTCCCCCAACGACAACAGGATCCTCTTCCGCAGCAACCAGGACGGCACCGTAGGCAATGGCGTCAACGCCTGTTTCGTCGATGGACCTACCAACAAGGTCACTGCCACCGGACGCCCCGCTTGGTGGACTGTCACCCTCGCCGACGGGCAGAGCAATATCTACACCATCCAGACCTCAAGCTCCTCATCGGGCTATGTAGATGGCGAATACTTAGGCGTTCAGCTCGACCATGCCAGCAACGCCGCATCACCCACCTATGGCATCTACAGTGATGTCTCCTACGACACCAATCCACTCAACTGTCAGTGGATGCTCGTTCCCTACGACGGCGATGCACAGCTGCTCAACAACTTCACCTCGCAGCTCAAGAACCTCCTCGATATTGCCGTGTCCAAGCGTGTCAACATCGAGCGCGAACAAGCCGTGTACGACAATTTCAACAGTACGCTCGAGGATGTCCAGAAAGCCTGCCGTCGTCTGCGTAATAAGCTCAACTTTATTAACTTCGAGGAAGATGCTTTCCGCGAGATCATCCTTGCCGCTAACTTCGACAACGATGGCAACAAGGAGATCAGCGTCACCGAGGCTGCCGTCAACCGCTCCTTCGGATCGCTCTTCAAGAACAACACCGACATCACCTCACTCGATGACCTCAAGCACTTCACCAAGCTCAGTACCATCGACAAAGACTGCTTCTCTGGATGCAAGAAAGTCCTCGTCGCAACACTCCCCAACAGCGTTGTCAGCATCGGAGCAGCGGCCTTCAATGGTTGCTCTAAGCTCGAGAAAGTCACCCTCCCATCGAACCTTGAGAGCATCAGCGAAAGGGCGTTCTATAACTGCACAGCCCTCAAGGAGATCTATCTCCCAGTTGCCGACCCCGCCACGATCACGTTGGCCAGCCGCGTGTTCTATAATGTCAAGAAAGCTGATGCTGTGCTCTATGTGCCCTACGGTGCACGCGAACGCTATGCCCAGGCTGAGGAATGGCAGGACTTCGGCGAGATCCGTGAGATGCGTTCTCTCCAGATGCCACCCTTCTGCGAGCTCACTCCAAACCAGAACGTCTATGTCTATAACCTCGGCACGCGCCGCTACATCAACCGAGGCGAAGCCTACGGCACACAGGCCGTCGTGGCCACCAGTGGCATGATCTATCAGCTACGCCGCTCCGGCAACAACTACTACCTCTACTCCGAGCAGACCGGAAATAGTGACCGCAAGGTGCTCTTCCGCACTGACACCGACAGCAAGGTGGGCGAAGGCGTCAGGACGTGCTTCGTCGATGGCTCAGCCAGTACAAAGGCATACTGGAATGTGCAACCCGTCGAGGGCTTGACCAACGTCTATACCTTCCAGACACCGCAGAATGATGCGCAGCACGTCGATGGAGAGTTCCTCGGCACTTTCCTCCGCCACATCACAGCTGCCGTCAACACCGAGGAACCCACCTACGGCCTCTATTGGGACATCAGCTACAGTGAGAATCCCGAGGGATGCCAGTGGGCGTTCGTCAGCGTGGATGACATCAATGCCGCTAAGGAGTTCTTTGAACTCACTGAACAGCTGAAGGAACTGCTCATCGTGGCAGAGGGCGTCGAAGGGGTTGATGCTTCACCCGAGCAGGCTGTCTATGACAACTTCGGTAGCACTGAGCAACAGATCCAGGAGGCCATCCTCTCCCTCCGCGAAAAACTCCACTTCATCACTTTCTGCGACGACACCGCCAAGCGACAGAGCGTCTTCGCATGGGACGAGAATGAGGATGGCGAACTCAGCTACGAGGAGGCTGCTGCCGTCAGCGACATCGCCACCACCTTCCGCAGCGTATCCGGACTCAAGAGCCTCGAAGAACTGCGCTTCTTCACCGGCATCAGCGAGGTGCCAGCTGAGGCTTTCCGTTCCAGCACGGCACTCGTCTCAGCTACGCTACCCGAGGGCGTTACCACCATCGGAGCCAGTGCTTTCTCCAGCTGCTCCAACCTGAAGTATCTCGCCCTGCTCAATCCCTCGCAGGTGGTCGCCACCGAGAACGCAGGGCTGCCCTCGCGCAACCTCACCGTCTTCGTACCTGCGGCGATGATCGAGGCGTATCAGGCTGATGAGTTCTGGGGTAAATACACCATTGTCGAATACACGGGCACACCCACAGTCACTGCTGAAGGAGCCGAACGTCAGTACGGACGCACCACCGTCCACCTCTCCTACACTGTCACGGGTGCACCCATCAACGGCGAACCCGCATTGGCCACCAACGTCGAAGCTACTGCACCGGTGGGCACCTATCCCATCACCATAGCACCTGGCACCATCACCAGCATCGGACTCCAGTGTGTCGAAGGCATCCTCACGGTAGGGCGTGCTCCAATCACCGTGACGGCCAAGTCCTACACGCGCAACATCAACGAGCCCAACCCCGAGTTCGAGATCACCTACTCCACGCTCCGCAACCGCGAGAAGATAGAGGATGTGCTCACGCAACAACCCACCGTCACCTGTGCGGCAACCATAGACAGCCCGGGAGGAGAATATGACATCATCGTCAGCGGAGCCGAGGCACAGAACTACGAGTTCACCTATGTCAACGGCACACTCACCATCATCGATCCCGTGGGCATCAATGCCGTCAATGCAAACACCTCCGCCCCCACCCTCTACGACCTCTCAGGCCGTAAGGTCAGCAACCCGCAGCGCGGCGTCTATATCAATGGCCATCAAAAAATCGTGCTCCACACCACCCGCAAATAATCCCACTGCCCCTCCCTACTTCCACGTCCCCTCCTTCCCCCTCATTCCTGTTGGTGCAGCGCGGTTTTCCCGCGCTGCACCTCTCCCTCCCCCCTCATTCCGCATCCCTGAATTGCCAATTGATCAAATCGTAAACAGCTATGGTTGCCCTCAGAGCCCTATGCCTTACAGCATCCCTGTGCCTTACACTCGCAGCCGTTGGCGAAAACAGCGTGACCGTGGTTGACCGTCCTGCCCTCATCCGTCAATCATCCATCAACAATTATCCCCGCTACCGTGTTCCCCTGCATGGCGGCTACCTGCTGAAACTGCCTGTAGGGCAGGTCCAACCCAAGGGATGGCTTCGCGAGTTCCTCTTGCGTCAGCGTGCTGGGCTCAACGGCCAGCTCGGAACAGTCAGTGCCTGGCTCGAAAAGAGCAACAACCAGTGGCTCAGTGATTCCGGCGACCACGGATGGGAAGAAGTGCCCTACTGGCTTCGTGGATATGCCAGCTTGGCCTATATCCTCGACGATGAGGAGATGAAGCGGGAGGCACAGGTATGGTTCGAGGGCGTACTCACCCACCTCAAGGCCGACGGCTTCCTTGGACCCAAGAACACCTCCAATGGTCGTCCGGAGGTCTGGGCGCAGATGATCATGCTCTGGGCTTTGCAGACCTATTACGAGTATAGCGGCGACACACGTGTCATCGATGCAATGACCAACTACTTCAAATGGGAGCTCACCGTGCCCGATGACCTGTTCCTCGAAGATTACTGGGAAAACAAGCGAGGGGGCGACAACGAGTGGAGCGTCATTTGGCTCTACAACCGTACAGGCGACGAAGCACTGCTTCCGCTCATCCAAAAGCTGCACGCCAACACCGCTAACTGGATGATGAAGGATGACCTGCCCAACTGGCACGGTGTCAATGTGGCTCAGGGTTTCCGCGAACCTGCCACCTATTATGTATATACAGGCGAGGAGCAAGCCCTACAGTGTGCCTACGACAACCACCGATGGATGCGCGAGTGCTACGGGCAGGTGCCTGGCGGAATGTACGGCGCCGACGAGAATGCTCGCGCTGGATATACCGATCCGCGACAGGGGGCTGAGACCTGTGCCATCGTAGAGCAGATGGCCAGCGATGAAATCCTGATGGGCATCACGGGCGACCCCGCGTGGGCTGACCACTGCGAAGATGTGGCCTTCAACACCCTCCCCGCTGCACTGACCCCCGATATGCGCGCACTCCGCTACATCACCTCACCGAATATGGCTGTCAGCGATGGCAAGAACCACGCACCCAGCATCGACAACAACCTACGCGGAATGCTCTCCATGAGCCCCTTCAGCAGCCGCTGCTGTCAACACAACCACGGCATGGGGTGGCCTTATTTCGCCGAACATCTCGTGATGGCTACCACAGACAACGGTCTCGCCACAATGCTCTATGCCGCCAACGAGACCACTGCGCTCGTGGCCGACGGCAAGACCGTGCGTCTCATTGAGGATACCAACTATCCCTTCGAGGAAGAAATACGCCTGACCATCCACACCGAGGCACCCGTCACCTTCCCCCTCTACCTTCGCATCCCCGCTTGGGCTAAGGACGCATCCCTCACCATCAACGGTGAAGCCCAGCCAGTCACGGTTCGCTGTAGTGCCCAGCCAATTACGGTCTCCAATGGTTCCAAGTCAGTTACGGTTCCCGAGGGTTCTCCCGAGGGCCTTGGTTCTCAGCCAGTTACGGTCTCCAATGGTTCCAAGTCAGTTACGGTCTCCAATGGTTCCAAGTCAGTTACGGTTCCCGAGGGTTCTCCCGAGGGCCTATACTTCCGCGTTAATCGCATGTGGCAGGAAGGTGACAAGGTAGTTCTGCAACTGCCGATGACTTTCAGCCGTCAAGTTTGGCTGAAGAACAAGTCAAGCGTAAGCGTCAACTACGGTCCCCTCACCCTCTCGCTGCGAATCGGCGAGGAGTACCGTCAGCGCGACAGCCGCGATCACGAAATCGTCCAGGATGACTCCCACTGGCAGACAGGTGTTGATGCCTCGCTGTGGCCCGCCTACGAGATTTTTGCCACCACTGACTGGAACTACGCCCTCTGTGTCGATGCCAACGACATGCCTCTCGACCTCACCATCCAGCGCAAGGCGTGGCCCGCTGACAACTTCCCCTTCACGCCCGAAAGCGTGCCCTTCGAAGTGACCGCCAAGGGGCGTAAGATTCCCTCCTGGGGTTTCGATGCCACTGGCATGACAGCTCCCCTGCCCACCGCCTTCGATGCCCACGACAGCAAAGAGCAGCCGCTGACACTCATACCTATGGGTGCCACACGCCTACGCATCACCGCCTTCCCTCATACACGTCTTACTCATTGATCATGCTCAAAGTAAGCGTCTTCGTAATGTCCATCACGGTGCAGGCAACAAGCCAGCCCGTATAGTAGTTGGCATCCTGATTGTAAAAGCGTGGAGTGCCTGATTGACAGGAAGTTCTTCCATACGCTGACTGTTTCATCGCACACCATTCCCGTTAAACAAACTTAAAGTTTAGGACAAATCAGCTGCTATACAAAGGAATGTTTATACCTTTGTAATCCAAAAAAGACAGAAAGGCAAATTATATAATCTTACACCATAACATGATGAAAAAAACTTTTATGCCACTTCTTGCAGCCATGACGCTGATGCTCTCAGGCTGCTATACAACGGGACTCGGAACGACATCTACCACCAATTCAACCAGTAGTGTGCTGACTAGTGTGCTGGGCACCATCCTGAGCAATGTGTTGTTGGGAGGTATGTCATTCGATCAGTCAAGTATGATGGGTAGCTGGAACTACAGTGCCCCAACGACGGCCTTTACCACAGAATCGACGCTGCAAAAGGCCGGAGGCACCGCTGCGATCTCCAGCATCAATTCATCGCTGGCAAGTAACTACAACAGCATCGGCATCAACCGCAACAACACCTCTTTCTCCTTCCTTTCCGGCAACAAGTTCTCGGCGAAGGTCAACGGCATCTCATTCGGCGGTACGTATGCTTATAACCCCCAGAACGGTGAGATCACCCTCACCACGCCTACTGAGACCATAAAGGGCACCGCCATCAAGACCCAGAAAGGAATGGGTCTGATGTTCGACTCCACGCAGATGGTCAACCTCCTTCAGAAAGAAGGCAAAGTCAGCAACACGGCTGCTATTCAGGCTGTGAGCAAGCTCGCCAAGAGGTCCAACGGTGCTCGCGTTGGCTTTGAGCTTACAAAATAAGAGACGACAAGCATCTAGCTTGAATCTATTTAAGAGGAGGGGTTGAATTCCAATTCCTCCTCTACTTTTCCTGTGAGCAGGTTGTGGACGGTGATGCGGAGACGTTTGTCGCGCACTTCGCCCTCGATGACGGTGGGGAACTTATCCTTGCGTTCTCTGCCGTTAGATTCGCCCATCTCGGGTCCGCCGCCGACAATCTGTGCCCAGGGACGCGATTTCGTGGGAGCATCGTAGTGGTAGCGGTGCTGGTGCGCCGTGATGATGAGCTGGCAGTGCGCCTTTTCGAGCAATGGCGTCCACATCTTCGCGCACGTGCGCTGCCACATGGCAAAGTCGGGAGAATAATGCGGGTCTTTGTCATCAGGTGACAAGTCGCCAGGGTTGTGCTTGGGATTGTCGTCGAAGAGCGGAATATGGCAGAAGGCGACCAGGAAGGGAGCCTTGGCGATCTCCTTGCGTTTCAGCGCATCGCGGAGCCAAGCAGTCTGAGCCTCGCGGTAACCCTTGCTGTTGAAGAGTCCGGCAAATTTGGGGTTCGTATCGAGCTTGTCCTCACCTGTGTCGAGACCAATCAAAGCGATATCGCCCATGCGCACAGCAAAGTTGCGCCCCAAGTCCCAGTCACGGGAACTGCGTTCCTCGGGCTGACGGTACATCCAGACACGTTCGAGATGACGATTAGCCATGCCGCGCAGGTCGTGGTTGCCTGGACAGAAGAGATAAGGTATTTCAGCAGCATAGTCGCGCCGCTCAATGTCAGGAGTGAGGTAGATGCGCGTCTGTGCCTCAATGGTCTCCTCGACATTGCTGGCATCGCCGTTCCAGATGACGCATGAAGGACGCAGCCTGGCAATCTTGTCGATGGCGCGCCCGAAGGGTACCCACTGGACGTGCGTGTCGTTGATGACACAGAAATGCGAATGGGCGTTCTTGCCCGCTGTTGTGAACTTATAGAGATGCGGATCTTTCTCGGTGCCAATGACTTTCATGTCGTAGCCACCCTTGTAGGCTATACGGTCGGCACCGATGCGATAGTAATATGTGGTAGAAGGTTTCAGCCCCGTGACGCGCACTTGGATCACGCGGTCGCTGATGTCCGTCGTGCGATAGCCACCACACTTGATGGTCTGCCCATCGCTGAGGTCGGGACGGCGACCGATGACGACAAAGCCATTGGCCATGTCGCTGACGGCAAAGGCGATGCCGATGGAGGTCTCCGCGTAGTTCTGAAGCATCGGGGCAGAGACGATGAGGGGGGAGGGAGACGATGAAGGGTCGGATGGGGTGTCAGGGGTGATGACCTGAGCTGCTTCAGCTACATTACCGACGCTCACGGCTACGGGTAGCATGGCCGCGGTTTTCAAGAATTCTCTTCGTTTCATAGGTTTTCGTTATTAAGGGCTTTACCATTGCTTAACTAGACGTTGGACGATTAACGGCATGAGGATGAGGGCCGTGAGGAAGAGGGCCACGAGCTGCGTAGCCGTAGGCATCATTTCGGGCAGACGGTGCAGGAAGAGCATGGCGTGCACGAGCAGGCCGTCATAGTCGTAGGAGAGAACACCCATGACGATGCGGGCGACGAGCCCCTGCATGAAAATCCACGAACGGGTGAAGAAACCGAGGTAGATCAGCAAGCCCACCACGCCGACAACGGTCATGATGTTGAGCCACAACGACCAACGATGCAGACGAAGCGTATCCGAAAGACCCAACGCTGCAGCACGTTCGGGCAGCGCACTCATCACCCGCTCAGTGAAGCCATTGTCGGCAATGGGCTGGCGCGCTTCGGAGAAGAAGGACCTGAGAAGCTTCTCATCGTCCACCGCTCTCCTCTCCTCTTTTATCTTATCCATTGTATCCATTTTTTCTGAGGTAATTAGCTAAGTTTTTCTTGCCACGCAAGAGGTGGCTCTTGACCGTATTCTCTGGTATGCCGGTGATGCCGGAAATATCCTTGATGCTCTGACCCTCCATGCACTGTAGGATGACACACGTACGCTCGCTTTCGGAGAGGGTAGCAAGAGCCAAGTCGAGATCGTGATGGATGGCCCATCCCCCATCCCCTCCCGTCTGGGAGGGGGATTGCTGCGTGCAGCTATCGAGTGATGCAAGATGCACATTCCTCCTTTCATCATCCAAAAACACGTGGTAGGCAATGCGCATGAGCCAGGTCTCGAATCCTGATAGCTGCCGAAAGGAGCTGAGGTGCTGCCAGGCACGGATGAAAGTCTCCTGGGCCAGGTCGTCCGCTCGCATCTCATCGCCAGCTGTCAAACGGCGCAGGAAGCGACGCACGGCTTCCTGATGTGCCTTGACCAGTTGGCTAAAGGCACGTTCGCTGCCGAAGGTCACTACCTGCGCGATGAGTGCGATGTCTGAGAGCGCCGCCATGGATTATTGGTAGTGGTTGTCTTTGCCCTTGGTGGTGGAGGCAATGACGAGCTTGGCGACTCCGATGCAGGCGACGAGTGCTCCGATGCCCCAAAGTCCTTCGAATCCGATGCTGAGGAAGAGCAGGACGAGGCCAATGCCTACGCAGCAGTACATGATGCCACTCTTCCACATCTCACGGTTCTCGTTAGGGTAAGGCTGATTCACATAGGCGTGCGTCGCTGTGCTGTCTGTCGATGCCGCTCCCGTAGCAGTCCCTGCGGTGGTCTGGGCGTTCAGGGGGGCTCCCGTGGAAGTGGTCTGCGTGACCTGCGGGGTATTTCTACGACTGTTTCTGACAATGAGCCAGATAATGAGGGCGATGATCCAGATCGGTGCCGTGAAGATGCCGAAGAGCAGCAGGACGACAAAGATGGCGATGAAGATGCCCAGGATGCCGCCCAGGATGCCCAGTGTACCGCCGAAGAGGCCAGGCCATTCGAAGTGGAAATTCCTTGAGAACTCCTCTGCGATCTCATCGATGTCATCGTTCGAGAGCAGAACGGTGTCAGGGTCTTCGCCTTCGTAGAAGAACGTCGTGTCCTCGGACAGCGATTCGAGCGAGTCGCCCAGACGCTCCATCTCCTTGCCGAGCTGATCGATCTCCTTGCTCAGGCTATCGGCTTTCGAAGGATTGGTGATGGCGTTCAGTGCGATCTGTACGCCCTTGGTGCCCATCTGTGCGCCGCGTCGGGCCATCTCCTTGGCCACTTCTTTTTCCTGATTGGTGATGGCGCGGCCTTTGGTTTTACCGTCTTTCGAGCGAACGACGATGTTTTTCTTGTGTTGGATAGAGTCTGTTGTCTCTTCTGCCATCGTGGTGGTGAAGGGGACTGCGGTCAGCATCAGTGCTGCCAGCATGGCTGTGAGGATTCTTGAAGTTTTCATCTTGTTTTCTTTTTTCGTTATCGTATTTGTTTTTTTGTTTTCTCTATCCGTTAGACGAAACTCGAAAGAAAATAGTTGCGACAGCAAACAGTTTTAACACTTGTTAAGACTGGAAGAACTTCTTATAGATGAAGCGGACGAGTTTGCCAAGCCACGTGTAGCGAATGCCCCAGTCGGTGAGTGCCTCTTTCATGGCTGCTTCGATGCGCGGGTCTTCAGCTGGTGGGATGTAAGAAAGGGCGATGGAGCCTGCATAGGGCTCGCGGTCATATTCGTAGCGTTGCAACAGGCGTGTGGCCCAATCGGGCAGATGACCATAGTGGGTTCCACCCGTGAGACCGATGTTGCGGACAAGGGTGCGCGTGGGATAGAGGCAGAGACCTCCGGCACGACGGATGGCGATGCTCCAGCAGATGTCCCAAGGGATGGGCTGACGGTTGAGGTCCTTCAAGCAGGGGAACACCCCACCATATTCCAACGCAGACAGCAACTCAGGCGTTAAGCCAGCGAGGGCTTCAGCGCGCGTGGCGAAATGATGGAAGTGACGTTGCCAACGGTCGCGCCAAGTGCCCCAGCCCCAACCTGCCATAAAGGGGGAGAAATAAAAGGAGGTGAGAGGAGAGGCATCCTCCCATCTGGTGAATCCGCTCACGTGCATCACATTGGGCTCATCGCGGTACAGCTCGAAGGCTTCGTTCATGTATTGGAGGTAGTGGGGCGTGGTGACGATGTCATCCTCGAGGACGATGATGGTGTCGTGGTGATCAAAAACCTGCTTGATGCCCTCGATGATGTTGCGCTCCAGATAGTAGTTCACTGGACGCTCCACGATGGTCATACTATGTAATGTTCGCGCACGCGCAACCTCAGCCTCCACCTCATGCAGCAATGCCCGCACTTCTTTGACTGCCGCCCACGAAGCCTCGTCGCGTCCACCGTCAGAGAAGACGTAGAGATCGGTCTGCGGAGCAAGAGTGTTGGCCAACAAAGCGTGCAATGTAGCACGTGTGTTGTCGGCGCGGTTATAGACAAAGAGGGCAACGGGAGATGGCATAGGAGGGATGAGGAAATATAAAAATTAAAAAATGAGAAGATTAAAAAATGATCTTATTTTTCACTCTATTCTCTCCCAAACAACCACTTCTTGAGGAAGGGACTGACGCGGAGGACATGGCTGGTGAGGATGGAGAAGGCTACGACGAGCAGGGCGGCGGCAATGGCCGTAGTGCCTTCGAGCACAAAATTCTGGGGATGAGCCTTAAACCATACACCCACGTCTGGCAGCTTGGGGATGAAGAAATAATGGATGAGGTAGATGTCGAGGGTACGAACACCGATATACTGCAGGGCATGGCCTATGCGGGTGTCCTTGGTGAACCATGAGGCGTAGTGACGGAAGAAAGCCACGATCATCAGCACCAAGGCGTACATCGACAGCGTGCGAGGCAGGTTGGCCCATTGCAGGCGCAGGTTGTGCCACTTCAGGTAGTCGCCAGCACCAAGGAACGCGATGACGACGAGCAGCGGGAAGAACCATTTGCTATCCAGGAGACGTTGCACCTGTCCCCAGTAGCGATGCACTAAGTTGCCCAGCAGGAAGAAATGGAAGTTACGCGCCAGCTCCGTGATGCTCGTCACCTTCCAAAAATCAAGCCTGTACCATGAGAACCACGATGGCATATACAGGGTGGCGTAGGCGAAGAGCGAGAGCAGCCATAAAAGACCCAACCCCAACCCCTCCCTCTTACGGGGAAGCAGGGAGAGGGTCTGACACACCGCATAATAGACCAAGAACATCTCCAACAGCACGATGGTGAACCAGTAGCCGCCCTTCGTAGGGCTCGTCCAAGCCTCCTCCATCTTGGGCCAGAACTGTTTGGAGGCGATGGCGATGTAAGCCGTCATGAAGACCACGGTGGGAACGATCTGCACCCGCAGCTTCTTGGCGACGAGGTGGCCTGTGTCGCGCAGGTTCCATGAGAACGAGGCCTTGTAGGCCAGGAAACCGCTGATAAAGAAGAACAGCGGCATACGGAACAACAAGCACAGCGACATGAACATCGAATACTTCGTGTTCGTGTCGAAACCGAAGCCATAGATGTGGTTCGTCACCACCATCAGCATCGTAAAGCCGCGCAGGGCGTCCAGCCATTCCAACCGTTGCTTCATCACACCATCCGTTAATCCGTTAATCCGTTAATCTGCTAATATGTTAATTTGTTAATATGTATCTGAATCTTATCAGGATCAGGCAGTTTCTGCCAATTGCCGAACATACGGCGCAGATAGGCCTCGGGGTTTCGGGGTGCAGAGAAGCGGTGACCCTCGAACTCCACCGTCGAAAGCGGGAACAGCTCTTGCGGGTCGCGGGTGCTCTCGAAGGGGATGCCGGGCGAGTAGCGCATGAGCTTGGACGGGAACAGAAGCGAGAGGTACCGCAGCACAGGAAAGACGAAGCGCTCATTGAGGCGGTAGATCTGGCTGGTCTTGCGGATGAGCTGCTGGTTGTTGTACTCGGGATTCTTCATCACCTTATATATACGTCCGAAGGTACGGTTCGACAACCAGTGTAATGAGGCCGGCATGAACTCTAACTCAAAGAGATCGAGGTAGATGCCCTGATAGGTAAAGATGCGATCGTAGTCATTAAGCTCCTGCATCTTGCTGCGACGGTCGCGCAGTTTGGCGTAGGTGAAGAAATAGCCGGGGTCTGTCTCGTGCGTCTGCAGGGCATAATCCGTGCCCTCAGTCTCCTGGGCCAACACCGCCAGCAGGCGCGGGTAGTCCTCGTGACGGAACTCGATATCGACATCATCGTCCCAGGGGATGAACCCCCCGTGGCGAACAGCTCCGAGCAGTGTGCCTGAGCCGAGCCAGTAGGGGATCTCGTGGCGGCGACACACCTCGTCGAGCCATATCATCATCTCAAGCATACGCTCCTGATGCCGGCGTAGGGGCGAACCTTCGGGCGAGAAGCGCTGGCGCAATGCCTCGTTGTCTGCTGCGGAGAGGGACATCATTTGCTTGTTTTTACGTGATAAGTGCTGAACGTGAAATAGGTTTTGCACTGAATTTGGGTGCAAAGATAGGTAAAAGTTTAATGATTCTCTCATTTTTTTCTTTTCATTCTTTCACTTTTCACTTTTTTATTACCTTTGCACCCACAATTGATCAAAAACAGCATTTATGCAAGCCATCATCTTGGCGGCTGGGATGGGCAGACGACTGGGCGAGCTCACCCGCACGCAGACGAAATGTATGGTTGAGGTGGGCGGCACACGCCTCATCGACCGCCTGCTGGGGCAACTCTCCTCGCTGCCCCTTGCGCGCATTATCATGGTCGTAGGTTATCAGGCCGAAGGACTACGCCAGCACATCGACACCCACTTCCCCGACCTGCCCATCGAGTTTGTGGTCAACGATATCTACGACCGCACGAACAATATCTTCTCGCTGGCACTGGCCAAGGAACAGCTGATCGAGGACGATACGCTGCTCATCGAGAGCGACCTGATACTCGATGAACGGATGTTCAGCCTGCTCCTCGACAACGCCTGGCCTAACTTGGCACTTGTGGCGAAGTACGAGTCGTGGATGGACGGAACGATGGTACGCCTCGACGATGACGGCTGCATCACCAGCTTCGTCCCCAAACAGAGCTTCCGCTACGAGGAGCGCAGTCAGTATTACAAGACGGTGAATGTCTATAAGTTCAGTCGTGAGTTCCTGCGCACGAAATATGTCCCGTTCCTCGATGTCTATGTCCAGGCAATGGGCGAGAATGAGTACTACGAGCAGGTGCTGCGCGTGCTGACCTTCCTCGACCGCACTGAGCTCAAGGCTTTGTCCATCGGCAACCTGAAGTGGTATGAGATTGATGATATCCAAGACCTCGACATCGCCGAGACGCTCTTTGCCGAAGGCGAAGATCTGTGGCGTAGCTACTCGCGCCGCTTCGGCGGCTTCTGGCGCTTCCCGGGGATGCTGGACTTCAACTATCTGGTCAACCCTTACTTCCCTTCGCCCCGTCTGAAGCAGGAATTGCTCTCCAACTTCGATGCCTTGCTCACCCAGTACCCCTCGGGTATGCAGGTGAACTCCCTGCTGGCGGGCAAGTACTTCGGCATCTCGCAGGACTACGCCGTGCCGGGCAATGGAGCCGCCGAACTCATCAAGGCTGTCGTGGAGCATACGGAGGGGCGTTTGGGCGTTGTCTATCCCACCTTCGAGGAGTACCCCAACCGCAAATGCGTCGATGAAATCGTCATTTTTCACCCCGACAACGCAGATTTTGCCTATACTGCCGATGACCTCATGACGTTCTTCGATGACAAACATATCAGCCTGCTCCTACTCATCAACCCCGATAACCCCAGCGGCAACTATATTCCCCGTGCCGACGTGCTGCGTCTGGCTAAGTGGTGCGAAGAGCGGGACATCCACCTGCTGGTGGATGAGTCCTTCGTCGATTTCGCTTCATGCTATCCCTACGGCTCATTGCTGCAGGACGAGACGCTTGAGGCACACCCCACAATGATGATCATGAAAAGCATCTCCAAGAGCTATGGCGTGCCGGGCTTGCGTCTGGGCGTGCTGGCCTCAGCCGACGTGGAAGTCATTCAGGCCGTCCGCCGCGATGTGAGCATCTGGAACATCAATTCCTTCGGCGAGTACTATATGCAGATCTATGGCAAGTACGAGGATGACTACCGTCGCGCCTGCCAACTGTTCCAAGAGGAACGCGCACGCTTCGAAGAGGAACTGCGCACGATACCCTTCCTGCGCGTCATCCCCACTGAGGCCAACTACTTCCTCTGTGAGGTCACCGACCGCTTCTCCTCATCCGAACTGGCCATCCTGCTCATCAAGCGCGAGAACATCCTCATCAAGGACTGCGGCTACAAGAAAGCCTTTGCTGGCAAAAACTACGTTCGCATTGCCGTGCGCGATACGCATGACAACAACCGACTACTCAAAGCACTGAGAGACCTACTATCCTGAATGACCTATGCAGATCTTTTCCCATACCGATATAGCTCAGCTGCAAATCCGACCACAACAATGCGTTGAATGGATCAGCGAGAGCTTCAGAATGAAGAAACAAGCCACCCTGCCAACCAAGATTAGCATCCACCCCCAGGCCGATGATTTCTTCAACACGATGCCATGCCTGCTACCCCAACAGGCAGACGGGCAGCAGTTCTTCGGCGTCAAGATAGTCAACCGCATCGCAGGCAACACCCCGAGCTTGAGCAGCGAAATTCTGCTATATAATGCACACACAGGCGTTCTCATGGCACTTCTTGATGGAGATTGGATTACGACCATGCGCACAGGAGCGGTAGCCACCTTCGCCGCACAGCTTTTCCGCCACTCGGCAAATGCAGTTTATGGCATGATAGGTCTGGGAAACACAGCCCGTGCCACCTTACTATGCCTCTTGGATACAGAACCAGAGACAATGCATCAAGTCCTTCTGTTACGCTACAAGGATCAGGCAGAACAGTTCATCGAACGATTCAGCGCATTCAGTAATGTCCGCTTTACCATTATAGATGAAGCGCCTCAGCTAGTGAGTCAGTCCGATGTCGTTATCAGCTGCCTCACATCGGCTCCTCAACTCCTTTGCCCCGATGATCGTCTCTTCCGCGAAGGAATCGTTGTGATACCCGTTCATACCCGTGGTTTCCAGAACTGCGACCTTTTCTTCGACCGCGTTATCTGCGACGATAGGGGACATGTCAGTAACTTCCGCTATTATGACCAGTTCCATAACTTCTGCGAAATGAGCGATGTCCTCGATGGAAGCCATCCCGGACGTCAGGGCAGAGAGGAACGCATCCTATGTTATAATATCGGTTTGGGGTTACACGACGTACTTTTTGCCAGCAAGATTCTCAAGCAGATGCAAGACATCCATTTGAATATTCCGCTCAACAAAGAAACACGCAAATTCTGGGTCTAAGACCTAAATACTTTCAAATGAATAAATACAAACACACAATATGAAATGAAACGAAGCATTTTCCTCCTTTCCATCGTTCTTTTGACAGCAACAGCACGCGCAGAGAACGAGATTCAACTGGACTCGCTCTCGCTGAATGAAGTAGTAGTAACTGGCAGTCGCGACAGCGTAGATGTGCGCCATCTGCCCATGACAGTGACCGTATTAGGTCGCAAAACACTCACAGAGCATTTCCAACCTAACGTGCTACCCACGGTGATGCAGCAGGTGCCAGGCGTTATGGTGACGTCGCGCGGCATGATGGGCTACGGTGTCAGCGGCGGCGCTGCCGGGGGCATTAACTTGCGCGGTATTTCGGGCGGGGCTGGACAGCTGCTGGTGCTCATCGACGGCCATCCACAGTATCAGGGCATCTACGGCCATCCCATCGCCGACAGCTATCAGACGCTGATGGCGGAGCGTGTGGAAGTACTGCGCGGACCTGCATCGGTACTCTACGGCTCTAATGCGATGGGCGGCGTGCTGAACATCGTGACGCGACAGATGGCGCATCGCGATTCCGTAGCCACGAACATCAACGTTGGGGCAGGCAGCTGGGGAACGTTTCAGGCAGAGGCCACGAACCAGGTCAGGAAGGGACGTTTCAACAGCACTGTGTCAGCTCAGTACGGTCGCACGGATAACCACCGTCCGCGCATGGGCTTCCAGCAATATGGGGGGCAGCTCAAGTTAGGCTACGACTTCGCAGCGCATTGGAACGCCTACATCGATGCCAACATCACGCATTTCGATGCCTCCAACCCGGGCGGCACCATCTCGCCCCTCTACGATGCCGAC
>CAJORF010000067.1 GCA_905236985.1 uncultured Bacteroidaceae bacterium
CGTCCTCGCTAAAGAGTTGGATGTCGGAGGCTTTCACCTTGGCGTCAAAGATGAACTGTTCGTCTGTCTGGCGATAGAGCTCTTTCGATTCGGGAGAGGTCACTTTGTCAGGCAGGCTGCCGCCGGAGTAGGTGAAGCGGAGCACCTGCTGGGCATCGTAGGAGAACGTAGCCACAGGCGAGGTGAACACCACACGGTCGCCCTCGAAGGTGACCTGGGGACGGGTGTAGAGCTGAATGGATTGCACCGTGCCGTCGGACAAATGGATGTTCAACGTAACAGGGTCGTCGGCCAATGCAGCAACCGACGATAGCGCCCATACGACAGCGAGAAGGGTGTGACGTAGGCAGGAATGGGAATGAAACTGTTTCATGTAAATATAGAAATTATGATTAGTGATTGAATGTAGATGGAAAGTTTAGAAGGAAAAACGTGGACTCCTTACATCGTCAACGTTCTTCGAAGTATCTGGAAGTACTCATGAACGATATAATTGCTCATTCCCTTTACCATCTTCCATGGGGTTTCAGGATGGGTCTGTTGAAAGTCCTGTGTCAACATATTGGCCGCCTCACCAATGATCTCAATATTCTTAACAACAGCATAATACATCATATCATCTGAGACCATGTCTTCGTAAGTCTTGTCTGTTACATAACGCGAGATACGATCTATTGCACCTTTGATGTGCTCAAGTCTTTCTCTGTCTCTAAGCGGTTCTCTAATATACAAGCATTTTATCGTGATTGACACTATCCCTTGCAAAGGGAGCGAGTGTTCGCTCGGACACTAAATCTACATTACGTTCCAGCAAGTTTTTCAAATCTTCGTACATGCCGAAAAAACGTAATCCTATAGGCTGGTCGTAGTCTAAGGCCACAAGGATGTCCACATCGCTGTCTGGCCGCTCCTCGCCACGAGCGAAGGAGCCAAAGAGCCATGCCTTCAAGACGGGTTGCGTCTTGAAGTATTCAGCGATGATTTGGGTCATGGCTTCTGTACTCATAGGTAATCAAATCTGTTTTATCGGCGACAAAATTAATCAAGATTTCTATTTCCTCCAAAAGAATCGTCTTTTATTTGAATTTTAGGAATGAAAAAAGACTTTATTGAGGGAGAAAAAAGACCGATATGAACAAATAGAAGGGCAAAAATAGGGTGAAAATTACGTGTTTTTGTGGGTTTTTAGTGATTTTCGTCACCTCGTCACCCTCGCGTCACCCTCGCGTCACCTTATTATCTATTTGTATATCTGCATATTAACACCTAAAGGTGACAAGGTGACGCTTTTTTGAGTATTTTTTATATTATACACGTGAATGTAGGATTGTCCGATTCGTATATAACAACAACAGCTGATACATATAGTCATAATGACTGAAACGTATATAGGTTTAGACTGTTTGACCCGGGTCAAACAGTCTAAACCTGAAAAATGATAAGGTACAAGGACGGATGGGTACGCACCATTTGTTTATATTAAAGATGATTGAAGACTGACGTATTGATTGACGTCGATTTGATGCGTTTTGTCGCGTTTTAATGCATTATATTGCCTTAAATCGACAAAAAGCAACAAATTTACCCTATTTTAACCTTTTTTCTCTCGCTCATTCCACTTATAAAGAACATTTTTATTTAATTTTGTACCCTCTAAAAGGAATCATTTGTGAATGAATATACACAACAACAAACATAATATGGCAATACCAACATTTGAAGCTAACATGAAAGACACCAGCTCTGGCTTCCCCAAACTGGACGAATGGGTGAGAATATGGCGGGAAACGCTTCCCAAATATTTCGGCTACCCCTTTAACGAGGTGTCGCCGTTGCGCGATTTCTACGAGTGGTACTACGCTGCCGGCATCAATCTGATGAACCTGAATAATGCCGGCGACCCGTTTACCGACACTCCCTGGGAGGTGTCGTCGCAAGTGTTCGAACGCGAGGTCATTGAGTTTTTTGCACCGCTCTACGACTTCGATGACGACAACCGATGGGGACTTGTAACCCATAGCGGATCAGACGGCAACAATCACGGCATCTACTTCGGCGTCAACTACCTGAAACATAAGACGGGACAGGCACCCATTCTTTATGTGAGCGACGAGGCACACTACTCGAATATGCGATTAGCGCACCTGCAGAACCTTGAGACACGACTGGTGAAGAGTGACACCATGGGACGTATGATAGCCGAGGAACTGGAACAGCAGCTCGACACGTCGCGGCCAGCTCTCGTGGTCTATGCTATGGGATCGACTTTCAAGGGAGCCATTGACGACATTCCGGCTCTGAATGCCGTACTCCTCCGCCACCCCGAGCTACCTGCCGTCTATCGTCATGTGGATGCGGCACTCTTTGGCGGCTACCTGCCGTTTACGGAGCACCGACACTTGGTGAGCTGTAAGAAGATGGGCTTTGAGTCGATAGCCGTCAGCGGCCACAAGTTCTTCGGTATCGACTCGCCGTGCGGACTTTTCATCTGCACACGTGAGGTGTATGACAACCAGTCAGACTTCGACGTTCCCTATCTCAACAAGAACATGCGAATGATCAACTGTTCGCGCGACCCCATCCAACCGCTCAAATACTGGTGGGTTGTTCAGAAAGTGGGTGTCGAAGGATGGACACGCCAGGCATGTCGCATCATGGAGTTGACGGCCTATCTGAAGCAGCAGCTCGATAAGATAGGCTATCCCTCGTGGGTGAACGAATACAGCAACACGGTATTCATGCGATGCCCGTCGCCAGTACTGGCCCACAAGTACCAGTTGGCGCAGAACGAGGATGAACGCTTCGGCGGCAAACTGGCTCATGTAGTGGTGATGCAGCACTTCACGGAGGAGGCGATTGATACGTTCGTGGACGAACTCAGCAAGGAGTGTCCACGTCCGACCGTAATGACATAGCCATTGACCAGAAGTCAATATCTACATAACCTGCAGCGTGAGGCTGTGCGACAGCGGAGGAAATGTAGAGTGAAAGCGTGAGAAGTGAAAAGGCTTTGCGTTTCAAAGTAGAAAACTCTCAGCTATCGGATGAAGTTCGTAGCAACACGGGATTCGAGCTGGGGATGTCCATCTTCCCGGACGTTGAGCCGCTTGATCATCCAAGCCATATTACGTGCAAGGGTGCGCATGGTTTGAAGACCCTCCTCATCCTGAGCTGCCTGACCGGGTGTTTGGCCATAGACCATGTTCCAGTACTGCGAGCTGACAAGTGGCATATTCATCATGGTGAAGTACTTGTTGAGACGGTCGAAGGCGGCTGAAGCTCCACCGCGACGGCAAACTACGACGCTGGCACCGGGTTTGAACTTCAAGTCGGCGCCGTGGGAGTAGAAGACGCGATCAAGTAGGGCGCAGAGCGATCCGTTGGGGCCGCCGTAATAGACGGGTGATCCGACGACGAGACCGTCGATACCGTCCTTGATCTCATGCATCACCTGAAGGTAGAGGTTGTCATGGAAGGAGCAACGGCCTGTACGACCGCACATGGCACAGGCTATGCAACCTTGCACAGCCTGCTTGCCAATGTTGACGATGACGGTCTCTATGCCCTCTTCGTTGAGGGTCTTAGCTACTTCACTGAGGGCGATGAAAGTGTTCCCTTTCTCGCGTGGGCTTCCGTTGATGAGAAGGACTTTCATAGGAAGAGTATGGTTTTCAATGATTTAATTATCAGGACTCAAGTTTCAAGTATCTATCATTCTTTCAGCGATCCGCCGCCGAGTGCCTGATAAAGCTCGATGGTGGCAGAGATGATAGCGTACTGGTTGGCGAGTTGGCCGAGCTGTGCGCTGAGCAGACCCGTCTGAGCAGTGAGGACATTGATGTAGTTCACCTGACGGCTGACATTGTCCCTGTAGAGTGCTTCGGTAGCACTAACGGCTTCGTTGAGCGCGTTGATTTGTCCGTCGATGGCCTGACGCTTGCCCTGTGCAGTCTGCAATTTCACGAGAGCGGTGTTGACCTCGTTGCCCGCTGCGATGAGACTCTGCTGGAAGGCCAGTTTGGCTTCCTCCTGTTGCATCTCAGCTACGCGCTTCTGTGCACGCAAACGTCCGTTCTGGAAGATGGGCTGTATCAACTGTCCAAGGGCGTTCCAGATCCACTTGCCCGGATTCAGCTCAATACTGCTACCATTGTTGGTGAAACCGAGCGTACCGCTGATGGTGAGCGAGGGATAGAAATCGGCCTTGGCACTGTTGACAGCGTAGAACTTGCTGGCAAGGGCGAGTTCGGCCTGACGCACGTCGGGGCGGTTCTGCAGAAGAGCCATCGGAATACCTGTCTCGACAGCAGCAGGAACCTGGAAACTGTTGAGGCCACCACGCTCGATGTGGTGAGGAGCTTCGCCGAGGATGGTACAGAGGGCGTTCTCAGCCTGAATGATACCTTCGCGCAAGTCGTACAGGTTGGCTTCGACACTGAAGCAGTTGGCTTCGGTCTGTGCAACGGCAGCTTTGTTGGAGCGACCAGCGGCCATGAGCTTACGGGTAAGCTCCACGTTCTGACGCCAATTGGCGGCTGTCTGCTCACTGATGGCCAGCTGAGCATCGAGCATACAGAGCGAATAGTAGATGTTAGCGATATTGGCCACGAGTGCCTGCTGAACAGCCTGACGGGCGGTCTGCGTCTGTTCCACAGCCACCTCAGCACTCTTCTTGGCGTTGCGCAGTTTTCCGAAGCTGCCAATCTGCCAAGAGGCTGAGAGCGGTACGGTGTAGAACTTCAGCGGCTTGCTCCAGTCCATGCTGGAGAGCTGTCCCTGCGGCGCAATGGCGAGGGTCGGGATGTAGGCGAGCTTGGAGCACTTGAGGTACTCCTGTGCCTCCTGAATTTGAAGGTCGAGCTGACGCATGGAGAGGTTCTGCGACAGGCCACGCTCGATGAGGGCTTGCAGCTGCGGGTCGGTGAAGAACTCACGCCAAGCCTTGGCACCCAGGCTCTGCTCGGAGTTGCCAACCTGCGCAGATCCGTAGAGACCATCGGTCTGCAGGTCACTAGGACGCTCGTAGGAACGGTAAATGCCGCAGGAAGACATCAAAAGTGTGGTAAGGAGAAGAAGACCCACCCGCCTGCCCCTCCCCTTAAGGGAGGGTAGTATATTCTTTTGCAAAAAGATACTCATATTAATAAATATATAATGTGTTTTTTAATACTATTATCAGAGGTAATCGCCCCGTCCCTCACAAGGAGGTTGGAGGGGGAGCTTTCAGTTTTTTGCATTTTCACGCTCCATCCTGCTGCGTTCCTGTTCCTTGAGGAACTGCTGGTCGGCATCAACCTTCATAGCGGGGCGGATCTTCTCCTGCAGGTACTCGAAGAAGATGAAGAAGACGGGCACAGTGAAGAGAATGGCCAGCGTACCGACAATCATACCGCCCACGACACCAACGCCGATAGTACGGTTGCCGTTGGCACCGGCACCGACAGCGAAGAGCAGCGGCATCATGCCGAGCACACAGGTGAGGACGGTCATGAGGATCGGGCGCAGACGAGCCTCGGCAGCTGCGTAGGCGGCCTCAACGATGCCCATACCTTTGCGACGGCGCTCAAGGGCGTACTCCGTGATGAGGATAGCGGTCTTGGCCAACAGGCCGATAAGCATGATGACACCGGTCTGAAGATAGATATTGTTCTCAATCTGTCCTAACGGAGAGAACGGAATAGCCTCTTCCAACACAAAATACTTGAAGGCCGTGATGCCGACCGAAGACATATTCCACAGCCAAGCAAAGCCGAAGGAACCCATCAAGCCGGCCGGCACGGAGAGGATGACGGCGAAGGGCACGAGGAAGCTCTCGTAGAGACAGCTGAGGATGAGGAAAATGAGGACGACGCAGATGGCATAGATCAGGATGGTCTGATTGGAACCCATCTGCTGGTGCTCCTCACGGCTGATGCTACCGTATTCGTAGGTGATGTGGTCAGGCAGTGTCTGGCTGCGCACCTCGTCGATAGCCTTCATGGCATCCGAGGTCGTGAAACCACTGGCAGGCTGCACCATGCAGGTAATCTCGGAGAAGAGGTTGAAGTGGGTATCAATTTCAGGACCGAGCACGGGGGTCAACTTCACGAACTGCGAGAGGGGTGCCATCTCCTTGCCGCTGCGGACATACATATTGGAGAGGTCGGCTTCAGAGACGCGGTACTTGGGATCGGTCTGCAACATGACGCGATAGACCTTACCGAACTGGTTGAAGTTGCTGGCATAGGAACCGCCGAGATAGCCGCTCATGGCCGACAGCACAGCTTGCGGAGAGATGCCGGCGAGCTTGCACTGGGCTGCATCCACCTCGACGCGATACTGGGGATAATTGCGGGCGTAGGTTGTCATGGCTGTCTGAATCTCCTCGCGTTCGTTGAGGGCTGCGAGGAAGGCCGTGGTCTGCTCAAGGAATACTTCCTTGTCGCCGTCAGAGCGGTCTTGCAGGTGAAGGTCAACGTTGGAGCCCATACCATAGCCGGGGATCATACCGGGCTCGAAGAGGAAGATCTGTGCCTCGGGAATCTCAGCCATCAGCTCCACCATCTTCAGGATTTTCAAGTTACTGGACTTATGGTTCACACCGTCACGTTGACTCCAATGCTTGAGCTTGAGAATGAGCATGGCATTGGCAGCACCCTGACCGCCCATGAAGCTGTAGCCCGTCACGCGGGAGATGCGCTCAATGTCTTCGCTCCTCTCAATAATGGCCTGCGCACGGTCAACGACGCTCTCGGTATAAGCCAAGTTGCTGCCCGGAGGACAGGTGACATTGACCATCAGCACGCCCTGGTCTTCCTGCGGCACAAGTCCCTTGGGAAGCGCGGTCATAAAGAAGACGAGCAGCACGGCGGCAACGACGAAGGCAAGCGGGGCTACCCATCGGTGGTTAATCACGCCGCGAAGGTTGCGGTTATACCTGCGCATGACCCTGCCATAGAACGCCTCATAAGCGCTGCGGGTCGTTCTATTTGTGGCAAGCAGGAAAGCACTGAAGGCGTTATTGGCCTTGCGGTCTTTCTTGGCCGGACGCATGAGCATGGCGCAGAGGGCAGTACAGACGACGAGGGCACTGATACAGGAGATACCGACGGCGGTAGCCAGCGTGACACCGAACTGCGTATAGAACATACCGCTCGTGCCAGGCATCATTGTGACGGGGATGAACACAGCCATGAAAACGAAGGTACACGAGATGACGGCCATCGTCACATCGCCCATAGCATCCTTTGTGGCCTTATAAGCGGAGGTGTAGCCCGCGTCAAATTTCGCCTGCACGGCCTCCACGACAACGATGGCATCATCCACAACCGTACCGATGGCCAACACCAAAGCGAAGAGCGTCAGCAAGTTCAGCGTGAATCCGGCTACCGCCAACGCGGCGAAAGTGCCGACCGTGGAAATGACCATACTGATGAGCGGGATGATCGTGGCGCGGAAATCCTGCAAGAAGAAATAGACCACCAGAATGACGAGGAAAGCTGCAATGAAGAGGGTCTCCTCGACATTGGCAATGGAGGCCAGGAGGAAGTCGTTGGTGGACATCATCTGCGCAAAATGAAGTCCCTTGGGCAACGTCTTCTCAATTTCGTTGAGCGTGTTGGTGAGGCGGTCGTTGGTCTCCTTAGCATTGGCACCAGCCACCTGGAAAGCCATGAAGATGACCGAGGGCTTGCCATCGACCATGCCATTGTATCCGTAGTCAACCTGTCCGAGCTCCACCTCAGCCACATCTTTCAGACGTAGCAGCGAGCCGTCGGCCTTGGCCAGGATGACGATGTTCTTGAACTCTTCGACCTCCTTCAGACGACCCGTATAGCGGAGAGTATATTGATAGACATTATTGACGTTGCCACCGCGACCGCCCTGCATGGGCTTCTCGCCCAGCTTGCCGACAGCAGCCTCAAGGTTCTGTTCGGCCAGACAGGCGGTGATATCCGACGGTACGAGGCTGTATTGCGCCATGATCTCGGGCTTGAGCCAGACGCGCAGCGAGTAGTTGGCACCCATCGCCTGCACCTCACCGATACCCTGAATACGCTTGAGCTGAGGCGTGACGTTGATGTTCATGTAGTTGGCCATGAAGTTCTGGTCGTACTCGGGAACATCGCTCACGAGGGCGTTAATCTGGAGCATGGAGGTCTGACGCTTAAAGGTCATCACACCAATCATCGTGACTTCCTGCGGCAGCAGGCCCTGAGCCATGGATACGCGATTCTGCACGTTGACAGCGGCCATATCGGGATTGGTGCCTTGTTTGAAATAGACCGTGATGGTGGCAGAACCGTTATTGGTGGCTGTGGAGGTCATATAGGTCATGTTCTCCACGCCGTTGATGCTTTCTTCCAAAGGTTGGATGACAGCCTTGGTCACTGTTTCAGCCGAGGCACCAGGGTAGGAAGCACTGACCATCACCGTAGGTGGTGCGATATCAGGGAACTGTTCTACCGGCAGGCTGAAATAGCTGATAGCGCCTAAGATAAGGATCATGATGGCTATGGAAAGAGCCATCACAGGGCGCTTGATGAATATATTACCTTTCATTGTTGTTTGTTAGAAGACCCACCCCGCCTTGCGGCACCCCTCCAATAATGGAGGGGAGGCTGGCGCATAGGGATTTACAGGGCCATTATTATTGTTGTTGTTCGAATAGATCTTTTCACTCATACATCCCGCAGATTCCCCTCCTTACGGGAGGAGACTGGGGGGGGTCTTTACTTCACAAGTGCTCCCTCCTTGACCATACCAGCACCGTCGGCAATGATCTCGTCGCCAGCCTTGAGGCCGCTCAACACAATGAATTCCTTACCGGTGTTGTAGGGTGCTATGGTGATATTCGTACCTTCAGCTACGCGCTGACCATCCTTCTTGACGACCTTGAATACCTGATGAACGGTCTGGAGCTGCTTGACGGCTGCGGCAGGTACGATGATGTGATCCTTGATCTCAACGGGAATAACGACGTTACCCGTGGAGCCGCTGTGGAGGATTCCATTAGGGTTGTTGAACACGGCACGGAGAGAGACGCTTCCTGTAGCCTGGTCCACGACACCCGATGCCGTCTCAACGACGCCTGTCTCCTCGTACTCACTGCCATCAACAAGCTGCAAGCGAACGGCGGGCATAGCCTTGACAGCTGCGTCCGAGCTGCCTGCTTCGCGAATTCTCTCCAACATCTGAGACTCGTTGATCGAGAAATAGACATACATCTGATGATTGTCGGAGACAGTGGTCAGAGGGGTGGGAATGGAGGGGCCGACGAGAGCTCCGACACGGTAAGGCAATGTACCGACAACACCGTTGGCAGGGCTCTTCACCACGGTGTAGGAGAGTGAGTTGGCGGCATTGGTGACAGCAGCGGTGGCCTGAGCTACAGCAGCCTTTGCCTGAGCAAAGGAGTTCTGAGCCGTCTGAAGGTCGAAGTCACTGACGACCTGTTGAGCGTGCAGGTTCTGCGTACTTTCCAAGGAGAGTTTGGCTGTGGCCTCAGCGGCCTTGGCGGCTTCGAGATTAGCCTTGGCGGTATTCAGGGCAGCCTGATAGGGCACCTGATCGATGATGAAAAGGGTCTGACCCTTAGTGACCTTCTGGCCTTCGGTGACGCACAGCTGCTGTAGTGTACCGCTGACCTGCGGTAACACCTGAATGTCCTGACGGCCACGGATCGTAGCGCTGTACTTGGTGTCAATAGTTCGATCTTCGGCCTTGACCTTCAAAGTCTTATAGGCTACAGGAGTGTTTGTAGCGCTTTGTTGCTGATTTCCTTTACAGGAGATGAGCAGAGTCATCCCAAAGGCTACTGCAAGTAGCACGAGTGGGGTAATGCTTCTTTTCATTTTCATACCAATTATATTATATTTAGTAGTTTCTTTATTTGCGGGTGCAAAGGTACTGCTTTTTTTTAAACAGCGAGCAGAAAAAACAAACGAAGATATAAAAAAATATGTGAATTATCACATTTATTTTGTTTTTAAATCTTTTTATAACTATTTTTGCACCCACAAACAAAACAATAAATGATATGAATGTAGGCTTATCTACACTTATCCGCTTGTGGGCGACACAGAAACGACACGATTTTTCATGGCGGACTTTTTTCGTAGGGTTGATCCTCGTTGTCTATTTCATCACGATCCTGTTAGTTGTCTATTTTGGGGTGCGCGAACGGCTGCAGGAGATGGGGAACCTCTTTGAATGGCCGGCCTTAGCACCCTTGTTGGCGGTATCCATCATGCCCAGCGACCTCATGATGAAGATCTTCTGGCGACGTTCACCAGTGGAGATGGACGACTACCTGCGCACACGTCCGGTCTCGCAACGCGACTGGAGCCGTTTTATCCTTTTTGACACGTCCCTCGGTGGACTGCAATGGCTAATGCCGTTAATCATGACCTTCGTGGCAGGTCTCGTCCTTCCCTGGTGGGCTGCGATACAGACCTTCGTGCTGACATACTCCATTGCAATGGTCAACGCACTGTTCCAGAACTGCTGGCGACGCGCTCCGGGCAATCAGTGGACGTTGCCACTCCTCCTCTCCTACCCCATTTGGATGATTGTCAGCTACGCTATAGCCATCGCAAGCTTCATCATCATCGGGCTGGCGGGTGATGACCCATCTACGCCAGTTGAACCGACCTCTGTGATCTTCGGTCTGGTCGTTAGTACGGCAGCGATGCTCGCTGTCAATATCCTCGCCGGTGCACTGCTACAATGGTACTTTGTACGGCTGCGCAACCACAACGAGGAAACGCACGCGCCCGTTCATACCACCACTGTTCACTCGCTGGGGGAGGTCTCAGTGTGGAGCATCGAATGGGTGCAGCTTATACGTAGCAAACGGCTCAGATCCAGTTTTCTGTCCATTGCCATCGTCTTCTTGCTCAACGTCTATCTGCAACAGATGTCACCATCGATTGGAAATGATTCCTTCCTTCATGTCAATCCGATGCTCATGTTTGGCATTGGTTTCCCAAGCCTTATCCTGGCTCAGTGGGTGCTGGGCATTGAGGCCAATTTCTTCTCTTGCATCTGGACTAAGCCTTGGTCTGTAGAGGGTATTCTTCGCCGCAAGTACGTATTTTTCTGCATGATATGTATTTTCATGGCCTTGCTCATCCTTCCTGCCGTGCTATTCATGAATCTCTCCGTTTGGGCTTGGCTGGCCACTCTGCTCTTTTCCTGCGGCGTTTTCATCCTGCCCTTCATGTGTACCTGTCTGTTCAGTTCGCGCATGGATCTGTTCGCGTCGGCTTTCTTCAACTATCAAGGCGGCAACAAGCAAATCAATGTCTTTTCCTTCGTGATGTTTATACCTCTTTTAATATACTTCTGTGCCTATATCTTCCTCCCCATTCCCTGGGCGCACCTAACCACCGCCGTCCTCGGCATCGCTGGTCTCCTGCTCCACCGCTGGTATATCCATTGGGTTGCAACCCTCTGGTTCAAAAGACGATATAAGATCATGGAACGCTGGCTGACAGAGTAGAAAAAGCGAAAAATAAAAAGTGAAAAATAAACTATTATCGCAATGGAACTCAAGATAGAAAACCTCAAGAAAGTCTATGGCGAGAAAGTCGCCTTGGACATCAACGACCTCACTATCCAGAGCGGCGAACTCGTCGGACTCGTCGGCAACAACGGCGCCGGAAAGACCACGCTGCTGCGTCTTATCCTCGACCTCATCAAAGCCGACAACGGACGCGTGCTCTCCGACGGGCAGGACGTCACCAGCACCCGCGACGGTCATCCCGCCGACTTCAAGGCCGCCGACTCCTTGGCCTGGAAGCGCTACACCGGCTCCTTCATCGACGGCCGCTTCCTCATCGACTTCTACACCCCAGAGGAGTATTTCACGTTCATCGGCAAGCTCTACGGACTCACCCAAGACATCGTGCGCGAACGCCTGAAGACCTTCGAAACGCTGATGCACGACGAGATCCTCGGCACCAAGAAGTACTTGCGCGACTTCTCCGAAGGCAACCGCCAGAAGATCGGCATTATCGGAGCTATGATGATACGACCCAAGGTGCTGCTCCTCGACGAGCCCTTCAACTACCTCGACCCCTCGTCGCAGATCGTCGTGGCGCGCCTCATCGCCGAAATGAACCGCGAGTTAGGCACTACCGTCCTCATCTCCTCGCACAACCTCTCCTTCGTTTCGGACATCTCCACCCGCATCCTCCTGCTCGAAAAGGGACGTCTCATCAAAGACCTACCAAACAGCGCGGGCAGTGCCATCGCCGCCCTCAACGATTACTTCAACGCCGAGGCCTGATTCAACTCACGCCGGACATTTTCGTCCAGATGAAGCAGGAACTTTTTCACTGAGCCCGAAAACACAAGAAAATAAAAAAGTGATAACTGAAGTGAATTTTTTTATCGTTTTGTTTGCCAAATTCAAATAAATTGTCATACCTTTGCAGCCAGAAAAGTTGACCGAAACGGAAAACTTTTTCGGGCGGCGGAAGAAAAAAGTTTCCCAAAACGGAACACTTCCGCTCCAGTTTAACGCTGCTAAACAAAACAAAACGATACATATATGGAAATTAAAAACTTTACCATTACGAAGCGCGACGGTTCAAAAGACAGCTTCTCTCTGGACAAGATCATGAACGCCATCGTCAAGGCATTTGATAGTGTCAAAGAACCTTACGACCTCGCTTCTATATCCAAGATTATCAGTTTGTTGGATATTAAGGACGATATCACTGTAGAGGATATCCAGAATCAGGTGGAAGAGGCACTGATGCGCGAAGGGTTCTACAAGGTTGCCAAGTCATTCATGCTCTATCGCCAGCAACATTCTGAGGATCGCGAGACACTGGCCAAGCTGCAGTTCCTCTCCGACTACTGCGAGTCAGTCAACCCTGCCACTGGTTCAAAATATGACGCCAATGCCAACGTTGAGCACAAAAATATTGCAACGCTGATTGGCGAGCTGCCCAAATCCAATTTCATCCGTCTCAACCGTCGTCTGCTGACAGACCGCATCAAGAAGATGTACGGCAAGGAGCTCGCAGATGAGTACATTGATATGTTGACTCACCATTTTATTTATAAGAATGATGAGACCAGCCTGGCCAACTACTGCGCCTCTATCACGATGTACCCTTGGCTCATCGGCGGCACACTGGATATCGGCGGCAACTCCACAGCTCCAACTAACCTCAAGTCCTTCTGCGGTGGATTCGTCAACATGGTATTCATGGTGTCAAGTATGCTCAGCGGTGCTTGTGCTACTCCTGAATTCTTGATGTATATGAATTACTTCATCGGTCTGGAATACGGCAAGGACTACTGGAAGCGCGCCAACGAACAGGCCGACCTGAGCCTAAAGAAACGCACCATCGATAAGGTCATCACCGACTATTTCGAGCAGATTGTATATACGCTCAACCAGCCCACTGGCGCCCGCAACTATCAGGCCGTGTTCTGGAACGTCGCCTACTACGACCGCTTCTATTTTGAGAGCATCTTCGGCGAATTCTACTTCCCCGATGGTTCGCAACCCGATTGGGAAAGTCTCTCCTGGCTGCAGAAGCGCTTCATGAAATGGTTCAATAAGGAACGCACCAAGACCATGCTCACTTTCCCAGTCGAAACCATGGCATTGCTCGTAAATGAGAACGGCGAGTGCAAAGACCCTGAGTGGGGCGATTTCACCGCTGAGATGTACGCTGAGGGACACTCCTTCTTTACCTACATGAGCGACAACGCCGACTCGCTGTCCAGCTGTTGCCGTCTGCGCAACGAGATCACCGACAACGGTTTCAGCTACACGCTTGGAGCGGGCGGTGTATCGACGGGATCCAAGAGCGTGCTCACCATCAACCTCAACCGATGCATCCAATACGCCGTCAACCATAAGATGGACTATTTGGAATACTTAGGCAGCGTCATCGACCTCTGCCACAAAGTGCAGTTAGCTTACAATGAGAATCTCAAGGAATTGCAGGATCATGGTATGTTGCCGCTGTTCGACGCAGGCTACATCAACATCGCACGCCAGTACCTCACCATCGGCATCAACGGTCTCGTGGAAGCTGCAGAATTCATGGGCTTGAAGATCACACCCAACGACGATTACCTCCATTTCGTGCAAAGCATTCTGAGTCTCATCGAGAAGTATAACAAGAAGTACCGCACCAAGGAAGTGATGTTCAACTGCGAGATGATTCCAGCTGAGAACGTCGGCGTGAAGCACGCTAAGTGGGATCGCGAGGACGGCTATTTCGTACCGCGCGACTGCTACAACAGCTATTTCTATGTCGTCGAGGACGATTCGCTGTCCATCATCGACAAGTTCAAGCTGCACGGTGCTCCCTACATCGAACACCTCACTGGCGGATCGGCCCTGCACATGAATCTCGAAGAACACCTGTCGAAGAAGCAGTACCAGCAGCTGTTGAAAGTGGCGGCCAAGGAGGGATGCAACTATTTCACCTTCAACATCCCCAACACCGTATGCAACGACTGCGGTCACATCGACAAGCGCTACCTTAAGGAGTGTCCCATCTGCCATTCAAAGAACGTCGATTACATGACCCGCATCATTGGTTACCTCAAGCGCGTCAGCAACTTCTCGCAACCGAGACAGGAAGAAGCCGCACGCCGCTACTATGCGCACGCCAATCAATAACCATGCTCAAGTACGTCAACACGGGCGTTGTCTTCCAGGAGATTCCTGACGAGGTGACGCTGGCCATCAACATCTCCAACTGCCCCTGCCGTTGCCCAGGATGCCACAGCCGCTACCTGTGGGAAGACATCGGACTGCCGCTCGACACCGATGCCATCGATGACTTCGTTGAGAAATATGGTCACGACGTCACCTGCATCGCCTTCATGGGCGGCGACAACGACCCTGCCGGTGTGGAGATGCTTGCCCAGTATATCCACGAGAACCATCCGCTGTATCATGTCGCTTGGTACAGCGGACGGCTACGGTTGTCCAGTTCCATTCATAAAACGGAGTTCGACTACATCAAAGTTGGGCCTTATATCAAGCACTTAGGTCCCTTGAACCATCCCACCACGAATCAGCGATTGTTCCGCCGAAAGAGTGACAACACCTTCGAGGACATCACCTCTCGTTTCTGGCAAAACGTTAATGTATGCTAAAATCCGAGGGATTCAGCCGTCATTAAGGGAATTTTTCATCAGAAGTTGCTATCTTTGTCGCGTAAAAGCCTCTCGAAGATTCTTCTCGAGGGGGAGAATTTGTATTTTTTCGACTCACCACTATGGCAAGCAACGAAAGACTTCATCTATACATCATCGCCGGTTGCAACGGTGCGGGCAAGACAACGGCCTCGTTCACCGTCTTGCCCGAGATGCTCAACTGCCGAGAGTTCGTCAATGCCGACGAAATCGCCAAAGGTCTGTCGCCCTTCAACCCCGAGGGCGTAGCAATTCAGGCCGGACGACTCATGATTGACCGCATCCTGCACTTGCTAAAGGAAGGCGAGACCTTTGCCTTCGAGACTACGCTGGCCACCCGCTCTTACATCAAGCTCATCCAACGTGCTCAGAAGCGCGGCTATTTCGTCACGCTCCTCTTCTTCTCGCTCTCTACACCGGAGCAAGCCATCGCACGAGTAGCCAAGCGCGTCAGCATGGGCGGCCACAACATCCCCACCGAAGTCATCACGCGCCGTTACGAGGCCGGTCTGCAGAATCTCTTCCAGCTGTATATCCCCGTGGTGGATTATTGGACGCTCTATGACAACTCCAACATCCCGGGTGAAAAGATTGCCTTTGGCTGGAAGGACACACGCATCAACGTTGTCGATGAGGAGAAATATACACGTCTGTTTACTCAATACAATCAACCCGTAACACCGAAAAGCAATGAGTGACAGAGAGATAAAAGATATGCAGCGACGCATTGATCAAGGTATCGTGCTCGCACAGGAGCGACTCGTGGAACGCTCACGTCTTTTCAATTCCACGCTTGTTGTCAACCGTGGCGGTCGCGTCGTAGAACTCCTTCCCGATGAACTCTGATACAAACCTTCCATCGAACAAGCGAGTATTCGTTTCGGGCTGCTATGACCTTTTGCATAGCGGTCACGTCGAATTCTTCAGACAGGCATCACAGTACGGCGACCTCTATGTGGGCATCGGTTCCGACAAGACAATCCTCCACTACAAGAACCACAAGACGGTCTATCCCGAACAAGAACGCCTGTTCATGGTCAAAAGCATCCGATACGTCAAGGATGCTTTCATCAATGCCGGCGACGGCGTGATGGATTTCGTTCCTACACTGGATATCGTGCAGCCTGATTACATTGTGGTTAACAGTGATGGGGATAATCCCGACAAGCGCCGCATCTGCCAGGAACGAGGCATAGAGTACATCGTATTGCCCCGCACGCCTCATGAGGGGCTCACAGCTCGCAGTTCCACTGACTTGAAGAAGACCACCTGCCTGTTGCCCACGCGACTGGACTTGGCAGGCACATGGATCGACCAGCCTTCGGTGAGCCAATTTGCTCCAGGCTGGGCACTGACCATCTCGCTGGAACCGACTTTTGAGATCCGCGAACGTTGCGGTCTCTCCACTTCCACGCGCAACATCATCCGTCGCATCTGGCCTTACCAACTGCCCTTGATGGACGCAGAAATCTTGGCGAGACTGGTGTTCTGCTTCGAGAACCATCCCGAGCGCGACGATGGCATCATCAGTGGCGCACAGGATGCTATCGGCATCTGCGTCCCTGGACTTTGCCGCCATTTCTATGCAGGCCATTTCTGGCCGGAACGCATCGAGACATGCAACGATGAGCGCATCCTCGCCTGGCTGGAGCAGCACCTGGTCATGATTCCTATGGAACCGCGCAAACCTAGCTGTTCTGTGGTTGAAGGACAGGACGTCACCAAGGAGAAGGTGATTGCCCTCACTCTAGCTGCCGAACAGTGCTGGAATGCTATCATGGCACTCGACCTCGAAGGCTTTGCACAGAGCTATCTCGATTCGTTCTACGCGCAGACGGCGATGTTCCCCGCTATGATTCAGGGATGCGTGCAGGATTACATCAACCGCTACTCCTCCCTACCCGATGTCCGCGCCTGGAAGATGCCAGGAGCAGGCGGCGGAGGATACCTCGCGTTGGTCGTCAACGACAAGGATGCTTTCTGTGCGGTTCACCCCGAAGCCATCGCGCTCACCATCCGACGCACTGGGCATTAAACCCGCAAACTTGAATCCTAAAACTTGATACTTCATACATTCATCTCCAAATATGTACAGAACACACACTTGTGGCGAGCTCAGACTCGCCAACGCAGGCGAGACAATCACACTCGCCGGTTGGGTGCAACGCACCCGTAAAATGGGCGGTATGACCTTCGTCGATGTCCGCGACCGTTATGGTATCACTCAGGTCGTCTTCGAGGAGGCTGCCAACGCCGACCTCTGCGAACAGGCCAATAAGCTTGGACGCGAATACGTGATCCAAGTGACAGGAACCGTCAACGAGCGTTCCAACAAGAACGCCAACCTACCTACCGGCGACATTGAGATCATCGCCTCTGAACTGCGCGTGCTGAATGTCAGCGTGACACCCCCCTTCACCATCGAGGATCAGAGCGATGGCGGCGATGACCTCCGCATGAAATACCGCTACCTCGACCTGCGTCGCACACCCGTTCGCCGCAATCTTGAGCTTCGTCATCGCATGACGATGGAAGTGCGCCGTTATCTTGACAGCCTCGGCTTCCTGGAGATCGAGACACCGATGCTCATCGGCTCTACGCCCGAGGGAGCTCGCGACTTTGTCGTTCCCTCACGCATGAACCCCGGTCAGTTTTATGCCCTGCCGCAGTCGCCTCAGACGCTAAAGCAGCTGCTGATGGTTTCGGGCATGGATCGCTACTTCCAGATCGTCAAATGCTTCCGCGACGAAGACCTGCGTGCTGACCGCCAGCCGGAGTTCACACAGATCGACTGCGAGATGAGCTTCATCACACAAGAGGACATCCTCCAGACCTTCGAAGGGATGGCCAAGCACCTTTTCCGCGAATTACGAGGCATTGAAATCGATGGTGCTTTCCCCCGCATGACTTGGGCTGATGCTATGAAATACTACGGTTCCGACAAGCCTGACACACGTTTTGAGATGAAGTTTGTGGAACTCAAGGACGTCTTCGCTCAGGCTCCTGGCTTTGCTGTTTTCGACGATGCCAAATACATCGGCGGCATCTGTGCCACGGGGCAGGCCGTCTATACCCGCAAGCAGCTCGACCAGCTCACCGACTTCGTCAAGCGTCCGCAGATCGGTGCCAAGGGGCTCGTTTATGCACGCGTCAACGAGGACGGATCGGTCAAGTCCAGCGTCGATAAGTTCTATGGCGAGGACATCCTCAACGCCTTGAAACAAAAGATGAACGCTCAGCCCGGCGACCTCATCCTCATCCTCAGCGGTGATGACATCATGAAGACCCGCAAGCAGCTCTGTGAACTCCGCTTGGAGATGGGTGCTCGCATGGGACTGCGCGACAAGAACAAGTTCTCCCTCCTCTGGGTCATCGACTTCCCGATGTTCGAGTGGAGCGAAGAGGAGGGACGCCTCATGGCAACCCACCATCCCTTCACACACCCCAAGGACGAGGACATACCCCTGCTCGACACGGATCCTGCAGCCGTGCGTGCGGATGCCTATGATATGGTCTGCAATGGTGTCGAAGTGGGCGGCGGATCCATCCGTATCCACGACCCGGAGCTGCAGGACAAGATGTTCCGCATCCTTGGTTTCACCGAGGAGCGTGCTCAAGAGCAGTTCGGCTTCCTCATGAACGCCTTCAAGTACGGTGCACCGCCTCACGGAGGACTCGCCTACGGCCTCGACCGCTGGGTCAGCCTCTTCGCCGGCCTCGACAGCATCCGCGACTGCATCGCCTTCCCGAAGAACAACTCGGGCCGTGACGTCATGCTCGATGCTCCTGCCTGCCTCGAACAGAAGCAGCTCGATGAGCTCTATCTCAGCCTCATACCTGTCGAGAGCGAATAATGAAAAATGAAAGTGTGAAAAATAAGAATATGATTCACCATACATGGACTACGCAAGCCTGTAAACTTTGGCATGAAAGAGTGAAAGGTATCTATTATTTTTCACTTTTCACTCTTTCATTTTTCACTCTCGTAGCCTGCACTGAATCCTTTGAGGATCGCTGTCGGCGCGAGGCCCGTGAATTCACCGAGCGGATGTGTCCGCGTGCGATGACACCCGGCATGGTGATGGACAGTATGGTGTTCGTCAGCGACCCCATCGGCTTCAACTATTTCTACACTCTCGACGGCGCACTCGACGATTCCGAGCTGCTTACCCAGGAGGTGCTCTCGACCTTCCACGATGAGCTGCTGAAGAACCTGCGCGAGGACATCAGCCTAAAGAAATACAAGGAGCGCGACTTCACCTTCACCTACACATACTACTCGCAGAGCACGGGCGAAGTGCTCACCGAAGCCGCTTTCGGACCTGAAGAATATCATTAACAATATACAAACAACAACTAATAAATCACAACATTATGAACAGACTCTCCCTTGCACTTGCTGCTTTCTGCCTGGCTGTTGGCACCTATGCTGACAACAGCAACCAGAGCGTAGGACAAGTGAACGAGGCCATGAGCCTCACCGCTGATGTCGATTTGCATATCACCGGCGCTGAACCCTTCACCGAGACAGGTAGCATCGACATCGTCAACACCGAACATGCCGTTGTCATCTTTGATGCTCTCAAGCCTTCATTGGCCAAGGCGTTCCTCTCACATATTATGATTAACGGCGAGGCCGCGCAGGACAACCGCAACTGCCAGCTGAAGCTCTACAACCGTGGTGCCATCATCCTCCCCTATGGTGGCACATCTTTCCGTCCCCTCACCGTGTTTGAAGAGGCTGGTTTCGGCGGCGAGAGCGACAATAACTTCACCGAAGGCCATAGCAACGGCTTCATGAAGAACGTCCCCAATGCCTGGAACAACCGCATCAAGAGTTTCCGCCTCAAGCGCGGATATATGGTCACCTTCGCCCTCAAGAAAGGGGGCTACGGATACAGCCGCTGCTTCATCGCTGCCGACAAGGACCTGGAGATGGATCTCCCGCCACTTATGGCTGGACGCATCTCCTCGTATCGCCTCTTCAAGTGGTACGATGCCAATAAAGTGGCACTCGCCAACGACACGCGCGCCAATTCCGTCAACCTGCTCAATGTGACCAGTTGCTACAGCTTCGGCAAGGGCGAGAGCCGTCTGCCAGATGCCGAGTGCATCCCCCATCACATCTACGAGGACTGGCCTTCCTCTGGCGACTGCGGAAATCAGAACTATTCCTGTCACCTCAAGACCAACAACGAGCCGGGCAACAGTGCCGACGACCACCCACAGAGCGTGCAGGAAATCATCAACAACTGGGAGAATCTCATGCGCACTGGTCTGCGCCTCTGCTCACCCTCATCCCACGACGGCAGCCTCAATCATCTCCGCGAGTGTCTCGATGAGATTGACAAGCGCGGCTGGCGCTGCGACATCATAGACCTCCACTGCTATTGGCCTGAAAGCTCGTTCAACACATGGAGCTTCTACGACCAATGGGCCAACCGCTATGGACGTCCCATCTGGATCTCCGAATGGGTATGGGGAGCTTCGTGGAACAGCAACGGAGCCTTTGCCAACGGTGTCACCGAGGCTCAGAACCGCGAAGCCATCAAGCGCATCACCAACAACCTCAACAGCTGGGACTGCATCGAGCGCTACTTCTATTGGAACAGCGAGCGCGACCCGTCAAAGATCCTCCGCGACGATGCCCTGACAACAACAGGCGCATACTACGCAACCATCAACTCCGGCCTCGCCTACAGCAACTACGGTAACTACATCCCCAAGGCACCTCCCACCACAGCAGTCTCCGACCTCACGGCCACCTTCAAGGTCGCCCGTATGACCTGCACCCTCGAATGGACACACTCCAACGGCGACCTATCCGACAAGGTTCAACTACAGCGTCGTGCTGGCACAGGACGTTGGGATACTATTGCCGAATGGACGGGCAGTGAGATTGAGGACAAGACCGACATGAGCTACACCGACGAGATTTCCGAGCCTGCAGCATACGAGTATCGCGTGGTAGAGACCACCTACAACGGGCGTACCCTCACTTCCAACTCTGCCTTCAACCCCTTGGCTATCAGCGAGGGCACCGCCGACATCCAGTATGGCACCATCTCATCGGTCAAGGAAGAGGAGAACATCGTCTTCTTCGCATATCCCTTCGAGGAGGAACCCGTCATCGTCATGGGAAGCCCCTCCTACATCACTCCGGGTCTTGTCGAGAATTATATGGCAATACAGCAGAACTCTGACCGCACCGCCTACACACAGTTCAAAATGCGTTTCCATGTATGGCAAAGTGACAAGGATAATGAAACGACCAGCAAAGTTACCTCCCACTTCATCGCAGCCAAGCCCGGACGCGGCAAAATCGGTGCCATCAACTATGAGGCTGGTCGCATCAACGATGGCGTCAACCTCTCCTGCAAACGCGTCTATGAAGTCACCTTCTCCGAGCCCTTTGCCACGACGCCCGTCGTGATGTGTACACCCAAAATCAGCACCTCCAGCCTCACAGCTGTGATGTGGCGTATCTTCGATGTCACACCCGAAGGTTTCAAGATCCAACTGCTTAAGGAGAGTTCAGTCACCAACACCATCGGAGGAGCATGCGGTTACATCGCTTTCGAAGAAGGCCGCGGCAGCAATGGAATCGGCACCATTTTCAACGTTGGCAGCCGTGAGATCACCTTCGGACGCTCGGGTGAAACCATCCAATACGGTTACGACGATGAGCTCATCAACCCGCGTCCACTAATGCAGCTGCAGACCAACGCCAACGAGGCCGCTGCCAATCTCCGCTTCTACGGCAGCAAAGCCACGGATTTCAGCGTTCGCATGATGGTCGATAAGTCCGACACAGAAAAGGTTCTGTCCAGCACCGTCACCACGACCGAGCGCGTGGGCTTCATCACCCTGAGCGAAGGTGAGATAGAATACGATGCCATTGCCGCTCCGCGAGCTGTCGCTAACGCTGACTCCTTCACCACCCTCACTGGCATCCGCCTCCAACAGCCCACCCGCCGTGGCATATACATCATTGGCGGAAAGAAGGTTGTCCTGAAATAGTACTTTTTTCTCTGACTACAAAAAGACTCCCCTTATAAGGGGAGTCTTTTTCTGTGAATGGATGTAACTCTGACTTATCCACGTGGTTATGCAGGTGACCCACTTATTCACGTAAAAGATTCTCTAACCGCGTGTGAAGTGTTTTTCCACGAAGGCCGCGGTCGATAATCTTACCTTGCGGGTCGATGAGGATGTTGTCGGGAATGCCATCAATCTTATAGATGGAGGCTGCAGCACACTGCCAGCCTCTCAGGTCGGAAATCTGCAGCCACGGCATCTTGAGCTGTCCGATGGCCTTGACCCAATCCTCCTTCTTCTGGTCGAACGAAACACCTATCACCTCAAAGCCTTTGGCGTGATATTTGTTGTATGCCTCGAGCACGTTGGGCATCTCAGCACGGCAAGGACCGCACCACGAAGCCCAGAAATCTACGAGCACCCAATGCCCCTCGCCCACGAGCTCGCTGATCTTGTGCATCTTCCCGTCAGGGTCGGCCATCTCCAAGTCGGTGAACTGCTGACCGATGAAGGCGGTCTTCGGACTGTCCTTCGGTTTCAGCACGGCTTCTACTGCGTCTCTGGTAGATTTCAGATAGGGATGGTTGGCAAACACCACACCCTCCTTGACCAGTTCATCGTATGCCTCTACACCCTGGTCTATGAAGTAATAGCCACAGAAAGCCACGGGTAACAGCGAATTGCGCTCCTCCTTAAACACCTTGTTGGCAAAGGCAAGCTCTGCGCTTATCACATTGTTCATTTCGTCCACAAGCTCTTCCTGATGTGCTATGATCTCAGCCTCAGTCATATTGGCTGTCTTCAAATTCATCTTTCTTCGTGGCAAGTCCTTTTCTACGTCAAGCTTCACCAAACGCTCGTTCAGCAGCGAACCCTTCAGCGTGCTGTCGTTAATGTTTATGATTACGGGCGTGCCGTCATTGAAGAATTGCGTCATCCATTTTTTCTTCTTTGCACGGACGGCCAGCAGGGCATCCTTATCGGCAATTCCCGTGAAAGAGAACTTGCCGTCAGCAACGAACGTACTGTCGATAGCCTTTCCTTTCAACTGGTCTATCAGATAGACCGTTGTGCTGTTCTCGGTGAATGATCCGCTGACAGAATACTTTACCTGCGCCATTGAAGGCAGCGCTGCGATAATAAATGTAGCTAAAAAAAATAGCATCAAAGTCAATATTCTATTTCTCATAATAAGATCTGGTTACCAAAGAATCTGCCAGACAGCTTTTAGGATATGAATGTCCATATCCATGTTGGAAAAATCATTATTTGGTACAAAGTTAGGATGAGGATTATTGGATTCTCACTTTGCGTCCATTGATGATGTAGATGCCACGCGACAGATGGGAAATGTTGGCCTTGCGTCCGCTGAGATCGAAAACGGAGTTAGACGAGAGGTGATGTGACGAACAGTCATCCAGAAGTTCACCTATTCCATCTTCCATGTTGGCAATGGAGGCGATGTCGTCGGCAGAGAGCGAATAGTTGAAGATGCGAATGTCATCGAGATAGCCTTTGAGCATCGGATCAGCGGTGAATTGGCTGCGACCTACATAATTGAAAATGGGACTGAAGTCAGCAGGACGGTCGCTGATACTGGTGTTGGAGGTCACGGCCTCACCATTGAGATAGACGGTGATGGCATCTGCAGCGAAAGTCACGGCGACATGAGTCCAAGAGTTGGAACGCAAGGTCTTAGAGATGTCGAAATACTGCTCACTGCCGCCATTCTTGATGGCCAGACGCATCCTCGACGAAGAACCTGCGCAGGGACTGAGGAAGACATAGTGGTCGGTGTCGTTGCCGAAATCAAAGATACGTTGCCAAGAGGAAGTCGAACGCAGGTTCACCCACGCTGTAAAAGTTAGGTCACGGCTGGCTACGATGGTGGCAGGCAGTTGCAGGAACTGCTTGCCCGTGATGTTGAGTGCTTTGTCGAGCTTGCCTGTCGTTGTGGCAAAATCGCCGAAGAGGGCGGCGTGGTTGCCGTTGACAGTTACATCGGTGAGGCTGTCGCAATCCAGACGCATGATGCAGGCCTGCTCGCCGGAGGGTGAGGCCATAGCGATGTCGCTGGGCTCGGAGTGGTTGAGGCTCTTGTCCTGTGCCAAGACACGATACTGATAGCTGACGGAGAGATCTGTGGCGGTGTTATCAACGTAGGACGTTGATTCGATGTAACGATTGATAACATTCCATGTGCTGCCGCCATCGCGCGAACGTTGGATGGTGTAGCCACGCAGATCACGGTCGGAGGGAGCCGTCCAGGTGAGGAGTACGCTGGCGGGCTGAGCCGTAGCCGTGAGTTCTGTGGGAGGGGCTGGAGCCACAGCATCGTAGGTAACACCTTCGGGCAGCAGTCGCCACTGCTGATTGGGCTCGCCAGTGAACACGCCCTGGTTGACCTTACGTCCAGCCACCTTCATCTGTGTCTCGGTGCCGGGCATGGTCTGCAGATACATGGCGCTGTGACGTGAACGGATGTAGAACCATCCGTTGTCGGCATATTCAATGAACCATTGCTCGTTGTTGCCGAAACCTCCGTTAAAAACAATGAGTTCGCCGCCATCAGAGAGGCTCCAATCCCTGACATCAATGAGCAACGAGGTGTTCTTGGCGTTCTCGATGCGGAAGTAGTTCCAATCGTAGGCCCAGGTGTCTGGCAGTGCCTTAGTCAATGGAGTGATGATCCACTGCTGGGCGGCATTATTAGCGTTCTTTACCTGCGCCAACGTAGTGCCAGCACTGGCACTGTTGTTGGCCGGAGCGAGCACGTGTCCACTGAAGCGATTGACGATTTTGTAGGTGGTAGCCTCGGTGGGCAGAGGTGGCATAATATCCTCGCCACCCTGAATGTTAACGAGTCCCTCGGCATTCTTTTGTCCCTGCTGATAGCCAGTTCCGCCTGGCAGCGTCATGATATACTCACGCGTGGGACCTTGACCATCGTAGAATACATCGTGATCGATAGCAGCGAAGCGATAGTCGGTCTCGTAAGCCTGACGCTCCGAAGTGCCGCCGAAGCCCTGCACGGAGCCGTCGGTGTGTCGATAGACGCTGGCAGCCGTCCATTTGCTTCGGTTTTCGGCATAGCCCATACGGGTGCCGCGCGTAGCTTTCATAAACTGGCTGCGCGTGTACTCTGCCGTTCCCCACCAGATTCCAACTGTCATACCATATTCAGAACCTACCATACATTCCAAGATGTTGTGCAATTCGTCGCCAACGCCAACTTTGCCGTCGGCTGCAACCCTCTGAAAGAACGAAGCGAAGTTGTCGAACGAACCGGCAAGCTGATGCGTATTGCCTTCATCGAGGTACTGCTTGCAAGTGTTGTACCACTCCAAGGCATAGTCGTTATTGAGCGTATTGCCACCGCAGACACGAACTCCAGCTAAGTCAGCATCCTCCTTGATGAGCTTGGCGATGGCCTTGAACTGCGCCTGCGTTCCCTGCTTCCAGGCCCCGTAGTCAGGCTCGTTGAACGGCGAGACGCTGGCCACCTTCAATCCCCTGGAGTTGACATGATTGGCCGTAGCCTTTATGAGACGGTACCAGTTCTTGGGAATGGTGGTATTGCTGGTGCCAATGTAGGATGCGTGTACGCCCGCTTCCTGATCGGAGTTGAGGTTGACGTCGGCATTAGGAGCATATTTCTTGGAGATGCGGATGCGTTCGTTGAGCGTTGTCTTCTGGTTGGCTGAGAGAGCGAGATCCTCGGCAACAGGATCCGTTGTCTGGAAACTCAGACGCATGATCCCAACCATGTCAGCACCCGTGTAAAGTGTACCACGCCGCACATTGTCCTCGCTCAACCACGCCAGATCGAAGCCCCACGTAAAGTCAGGCAGCTTAGTGCCGGGATCGTCGATACGGAAAGGAACGGTAGTGTGCGGCACTGCAGTGGCGATAGTGTTGGAAGCACCCGAAGGGACTTGTGCAGAAACTGAGGAAGAACCCACGAGAAGCGCAAGCGCGATAAGCATGAAATAGGGTCGTGTCATTGTAGGAAAAAAGGGATAATGAAACTATTTGCGCGACAAAGATAGGTATCTTTTTTTATATGACAAAAGAAATGGGTCGAAAAACAAACGTTTTGACCCACTTCAATATAAATGCGCTCTCGCAACGGGCTATGGGACTACTGTGTCAGACGCGGAAGCAGCGGCTGTACTGTCAGGAGCAGCCACGGTTTCCGGGGAGGGAGATGTCCACACGAGACTGTCAGTGACGCGAAGGCCGGGCACCATAGCTTCCATGATCAGTCCCAGGATGAACAGTGCAGCCACGGACGCGATGTTAGAGAGAACTGGCAAGATGCGCAGACGGCGCTGCTGCCGTTGACGTTCCTCCCAGCGCTGCATCGTCTGCGCCCATTGCTCCTGAGCGCCAAGCTCTCGGAAGATGAGGTGGTCAACAGCGTCGATGCGCTCTTCATCAAGATGGAATGAGTCGTTCATTGTCATGACGTTAGGGATTTGTGAGGTTCTTGCATTGAGTGGCTTATATCGACAAGTGCAGACGTGCGAATCGTTCACGCACCTGTTCGCGCAAGCGTTGCATACACTTGTACTTGCTGGTCTTGAGTCCCTGCTTCGTCTGGTTCTCAGGACGCAAGGCGAGGATTTCGTCAAGCGTACGATGTTCGTAGTAGAAGAGGGTCAGGATCTGACGACAACGCTCGGTCATCTGCAGGACAACGTCCGTCACGATCTGCTCGCGCTGTTCGGACTCGGAGATGCCATCAGCGGTCTCTGCGAAACGGCTGCTATCGAGTGCTTCCAACGTAGTGTCGTTGTCGGCGAGCACAAGACGCTGCTGTTGTCGCACCAGCTCCCAGTGTTTCCGTTTGGCAATAGCCATGAGAAAAGTGAGCAGCGAACTGGACATGGGTCGAAGTTGGCCTTCCGTCCAGCGGCAGACACGCTTGTCAGCGAGCTCGATGCGGTGTGTCTCAATCTCCCGCCATAAGTGAATGAGCGCTTCCTGAAAGATGTCATCAACGTTGGCATCGCCGACGAAGACAGCCGCCGCGTGGTGAGCGAAGTAGCTCTTGCAGTCGTGGTAGTAGCGTTCCAAAGCTGCATTATTGCGCTGTTGCACGGCTTCCACCATATCTCTGTCAGTCCATCTGGCCATGATTGTTGTCAGTCAATTCTTGTCCTTGATTGTAAGTGATGGGCAAAAGTAACCCATCAATCCCATAAAAAAGAAAATGCGCTCACGAATTGGGATTTTTGTTGTAAACCGAATGGTCGGCATCAGCCAGTTCGCGGATGTGACGCTGCCCCAACTTGCGCAACTCATTGCAGAACAGTAAGAGTGCGATTCCAAACACGGCCTCCAAGCCTTCGGAGACGCTTTGCGTCATGGCAATCGTGTCGTAGATGCCATGAGCTAAAACAGGTGCCGCCCAGACGAGGATGCGGTTGCGATTGGTGTTGTGCCCAAAATGAACGAGGCTGTAATAGTAGCCCATGAGCACAGCAAAGAAGAAATGAGCAGGCACAGACAGCAAACCACGCACGAGTCCCGTCACCAACCATTCATCTCCAGCGGCAAACAAATAAGTGATATTCTCAAAGGCAGCAAAGCCCAAACCGATACAGGCGGCATAGACGATGCCATCGAGATGCTCGTCAAAGTAAGGATTCTTGCGCAAGAGGAGCCACAGGAAACACAGTTTGGCCGTCTCCTCGGGAATGGCAGCAGCACCGAAGGAGTTGAGCATCGCTTCGAACCAATTGGAGTAGTTCTGGGGCACTAAACCTGCAAGGAGCATGGGACCAGATATGAGCATGGAGGCGAATGCCGAAGCAATGCCGTAGAACAACCCTCGGATGATCCACTGAGAAGGTTCGGGATGTTCCTTGTCGCGAATCAGCATCAAGACCATGAGCACCGCCGCAGGTATCAACGCCAAGGCAAGGATGAGGAGAGATATATTCTGCATAACTCCAAATAAATAAAAAGGATCGTGCGTGCGCGCGATGGCGAAAACACTAAAACGCTTACAAAGTAAGCTAAAATCTTTTGGTCGTGCAAATTTTCAGGCATAAACTTTCATATCAAGGCGTAAAATGTGTTTTTCTTGCAAAAAAATTTGCAGTATCAAGAAAACCATGTACCTTTGCATCAGCAAACGGGAAAAGCTTCTCCGAAAAGATCTTTGACATCAGCTACAATTACCATAGCCGCATCGGTTTGATCGGGAGACTCATCAATTAACATCAGAAAACCGAGAACGTTTCGCTGTCCAATGGCGGGCTGCGCCCTTTGGGGTAACCTCTTCACGGAGGCCGGCAGATTACAAAGGAAGCGAGCACTCAAATCATATTTACTCGGAGTTCTCATCACATCACCGATGCGGTTTCTTTTTTATCTGCATCCACCTAACGAAACAATAACAAACCTAAAGAACACTACTATGATTCGCAAATTCACTCTCTGCGCCCTGCTCTCTTTAGTGGGCATAGGCGCTAACGCACAGAACGACTGGGGAAACTTCGGCCGCTACGAAAAAGATAATGCCGAAATCATCAAACAGCCGCAAAGCGCACGCAAAGCGGTCTTCATGGGTAATTCCATCACCGACAACTGGGCGAACCGCAGACCTGTTTTTTTCAAGGAGAACGGTTACGTCGGACGAGGCATCGGGGGGCAGACAAGCTATCAGATGTTGCTGCGCTTCCGCGAGGATGTGGTCAAACTGCAGCCCAAAGTAGTTGTCATCAATGCCGGCACAAACGACATCGCACAGAACAATCACCCGTATGTCGAGGATCGCACATTCGGCAATATCGTGTCAATGTGCGAAATTGCCAAGGCCAACAACATCAAGGTGATACTCACTACCATCACTCCCTGCGACCACTACAATTGGCGTCCCGACATCAAGGACTCAACCGTTAAGATCAAGAGCATCAATGAACGCCTGCGCGCATACGCTAAGAAGAACAATCTCCTGTTCGTCGATTACTTCGCAGCGATGGCTGATGAGCGCGGATCTATGCGCCCTGGCCTCTCCGACGATGGCTGTCATCCCACAGCCGATGGCTATGCCATCATGGAACCAATGATCAAGGAAGCCATTCAGAAGATTGTGAAATAAGCGTGCTACGCCATCATCCTTTCCAAAAGAATTCGAAACGCTTCAGCTTTCGTTCTCTGTTCATCCTCGGAGAGCGAAGGCTGATCTGATAGGAGCCACTGCTTAAAAGCCTCCAAGGCTCTCATGCGAGTGATGGCCTTGCCAGTCTTCAATCCGCTGGCGTATGGCGTATGGGGCAGCAAGGCCCTGTTGAAATTTCCGTCACTCATCATCTTTTTTTATGCAAAAGTACACAAAAAGTGGATTCGACATGTTCTTTTCTTGGGATAATTTGCACAAAAAGATGAAAAAAAGCTACAAACCGACCATGTGTATTCTTTTTTTTACTACCTTTGCAGCCAACAAGGAGTAAAAAAGAGATTACATGAGACGTTTTTTATGGATATGGCTGTGTCTGGCAATGGTGTCTTCATTGCAGGCTGCCAAGAAAGTGACATGGGTGATTGACCCAGGTCATGGTGGACGTGACACCGGCTGCGAGAGTAGCAAGCACAAAGAGAAAGATATCACGCTGGCTGTAGCCAAGGAACTCGGCAAGCAAATCAAGAAGAACATCAGCGGCGTGCGCGTGGTCTATACCCGCGAACGGGACAAGAAACTCTCCCTACAGCAACGCTGCGACATCGCCAACGCCCGAGGCGCGGAACTGTTCATATCAATCCACGTCAACTCAGCCTCAACTCCTTACGCAAGGGGAACAGAGTCGTTCTACGCTACCAACGTTCCGCTGAAAGGATCGCAGGCTGGCAAGAGCGAATTGTTGGCACTGCTGTTGCAACGACAATACCTCGCACACGGTCGTGTGATCAGCCGTGGCGTGAAGAAACGAGAACTCTACGTCTGCGAACATACAAATATGCCCAGCGTGCTCACCGAGATAGGCTTCATCAGCAACAAGGTTGAAGAGGCTTACATCACATCGAAGGAAGGACAGCGCGAGCTCGCTACAGCCATCTGCGAAGCCCTCTCTGAGTACCGCGAGTTCACGAAGAGCGGCAGCGTGAATCAACAGAAATTGAAGAGTCTGCGATATAGCCATTATGCTCCTGTGAAGATGGTCTCCGTTCCACATCCCGAAATCGTGACAGCCCAGGAGCGAGCCGAGGAAATGGTTGAACTTGAAAAGGACTTAAAGGCCAAAGCTGAGGCAGAAGCGAAGGCAAGAGCCAAGGAAAAGGTGGATGCCAAAGAAGAGGCTGAACGGAAAGCGAAGGAAGAGGCAGAACAAAAGGCCAGAGAATTGGCGGAAGCAAAAGCTGCTGCCCAACAGAAAGCTAAGGAGGATGCTAAAGCAAGGACTGAGGTGAAAACCGAAACGGAGCAGAAGGTGAAAGCAGAAGAGAAACCTTACTTTGCCATTCAGCTCATGAATACAGCCTCCGAACTGAAGGAAGGTGACTATCGCCTCAAGGGATACAAGGGCATACGACTCATTCCTGCCGCAGGACGTTACAAGGTGATTTACAGCCGCTCAGACAACTATCAGGCCATCAAGAGCGACCTCGTCCGCATCCGAGAGACTTTCCCAGAAGCTTTCATCGTTGCCTTCATCGGCGACAAACAGATTACAACGGCAGAAGCTTTGGAGAGATTAAAACAGTAAAGTTGATAGTTGTGGACCAGCACTACCATCCTACGATTTATGCTCGCCTCCGTCAGATCTTTGACGGTGGCGATTGGGATGCGCTCCTCCCCTATCTGTCATCACTCTCCAATGCCCATTTCCGTACGGCAGGCTATATCATCGGAGAACGATTGCTGCCTGGCGTGTCGGCTGACATCTTTTGGGATGTAGCCACTCGTCTCATCCTCTGGCAACCCAAAGCTTTCACTGTCACCATGGCGAAGGCTGCTGCTCCCCTCTTTGCTGCCTCGACGCTCTCCCTCTCTGACGATGGTCTCCATCGTCTCGCAGCATCCTTGGATGGTGACAGCCACCTCCTTGATTGCCAGAAACTGCTCATGCAGTGGCTGCCTGTCATCACCGAACCAGCTGACATGGAACAGCTTTTTGATCTTTTCCACGTCAGCGAGCCGCGTCGTCGTGTCGAATTTCTGCTTCGAGCAGAAGGGCTTACATCTGCTTTTGTTCTCCTGCGTACCCTCCGTTTTGAAGAACACGATCGCCAGTACATCACTGACATTTGTCGTCAACTCATACGCCGTGCATCCGTTTCAACCAGTTCCACGGGTCACGCGGACAGCCTCAGCTATAACCTCGCCAGCCTACTCCGCACTTATTTCGACCTTCCCGACCTGCGCGGCATCTTCTCACTGACCCTTCAACCTTACGAACTCTCACGTCTCGATACTGACTTTTTGGTCTTCAAACGCATTATTACGAAGGTGTAATCAGCAACTCATCGAAAAAAAACGAGCAAAATGTGCATCAGATTCGCGAAAAAGCTGTAACTTTGCCGCCGAAATGCAAAAATGACCACACAGAATGAAAGACAGGATAGCAACTCCAATCCGTCGCGACATCATAGACACACTCATTGAATCACTCGGCATTCAGGATTTTGCCAACGCTACCATCCGCGAAGTGAAACAGGTGGCAGCGATGGCTGAGCAGCGGAGCGGAATAGAGTTCATCAAAATGGAAATGGGCATACCAGGCTTGCCTGCTGCAGGGGTGGGCGTGCGCGCACAAATCAAGGCACTCGAAGATGGCATAGCTCACTCCTACCCCATTATGCAAGGTCTGCCAGAGTTGAAGACCGAGGCTTCTCGCTTCATCAAGGCATTCGTAGGCGTTGATATCGCCGCTGAAGGCTGTGTGCCTGTCTGCGGTTCAATGCAAGGCTCTTTCGCCGCCTTCCTTACCTGCTCGCAGGCCGATCACACGAAAGACACCGTGCTGTTCATTGACCCAGGTTTCCCCGTGCAAAAACTGCAGTTGAAGATCCAAGGCGTGAAGTACGAGACATTCGATGTCTTTGACTTTCGTGGCGACAAGCTGCGCAACAAGATTGAGAGCTACTTGAAGAATGGCAACATCTGCGGCATTGTCTATTCCAATCCCAATAACCCCGCTTGGACTTGCCTCACAGAGAGTGAGTTGCAGGCAATCGGCGAGCTGGCTACGCAGTACGATGCCATCGTCATGGAAGATCTGGCTTACTTCGCCATGGACTTCCGCGAAGACCTCAGTGTGCCGTTTCAACCTCCATACCAGCCCTCCGTAGCCCGTTACACAGACAATTATATGTTGCTCATCAGTGGCTCGAAGGCATTCTCCTACGCCGGCGAGCGCATTGGTGTGGTATGTATCAGCGACAAGCTCTTTCACCGCCACTACGACGACCTCAGTGCACGCTACGAAGGCCTGCCCTTCGGACCTGTCTTCTCGACACGTATGCTCTATGCACTCACCGCTGGCACAAGCCATTCGGCACAGTATGCGATGGCAGCGATGATGCGTGCCGCCACAGACGGCGAATACCGTTTCCGAGACGAGGTTAAGGTCTATGGCGAACGGGCACACAAGTTGAAGGAGATCTTCCTTCGTCATGGCTTCCACATCGTCTATGCCCGCGACCTTGACCGCCCCGTGGCTGACGGTTTCTACTTCACCATAGGCTATCAAGACATGACCAGCGGCGAGCTGGCACGTGAGCTGATGTACTACGGAGTCTCAGCTATCTGCCTCATCACCACCGGTTCCCAGCAGGAAGGGCTGCGCGTCTGTACGTCCTTCATCGAGGATCATCAATATGCACAACTCGACGAGCGGATGCGCACATTCCAACTGAATCACTAATTCAATTTTCTTTTTTCACTCTTCACTTTCATCATGATCTGGAATCCTAATAAAGAATGTATGAGCCGCGAAGATATTCGTGAGCTTCAAGGACGCCGTCTGCACAAGATAGTAGATTACGTCTATCACAATGTCCCCTTCTACCGTAACAAGTTGCAAGAGATGGACATCGAACCCGATGATATACAGACTATTGATGATATAGTCCGACTGCCATATACGACCAAGCAAGACCTGCGCGACAATTACCCTTACGGCTTACAAGCGGCACCGCAGAGCGAGATCGTGCGCGTCCATGCCTCCAGCGGCACGACGGGCAATCCGACCATCGTAGGTTATACACGTAAGGATATCGGCGTGTGGAGTGAGTGCATGAGTCGCTGTCTCACCGCCTACGGCATCACCCGCGAGGACACATTCTCTGTGGCCTACGGTTACGGTCTTTTCACGGGCGGTTTAGGGGCTCACTACGGTGTGGAGAACCTTGGTGCCACCGTCGTGCCAGCTTCCACGGGTAACACGGAGAAACACCTGCGCCTTATCCGAGACCTCGGCATCACTGGCATTGCCTGCACACCTTCCTACGCCCTTCATTTGGCTGAGACGATGGGCAAACTGGGTATTCGCAAAGAGGATATCAAGTTGCGTATTGGAGCCTTCGGTGCCGAGCCCTGGACGGAGGATATGCGACGCGAGATAGAGAGCCGTCTTGGCTTACAGGGCTTCAATATCTACGGATTGAGCGAGATCATGGGACCCTGCGTCAGCTACGAATGTGAGTGCAAGCATGGATCACACATCTGCGAAGACCATTTCTTCCCCGAGATTATCGATCCCGAGACACTTCAGCCCCTTCCACGCGGACAGCAGGGCGAGCTAGTGTTCACGACACTCACCAAAGAAGGAATGCCCCTGCTGCGCTACCGCACAAGAGATCTCTGCTCTCTCATGGAAGGCGAATGTGAATGTGGTCGCACGGCAGTGCGCATGACACGCATCGTGGGACGTTCGGATGATATGTTGATTATCCGCGGTATCAATGTGTTCCCCTCGCAGATCGAGAGTGTGATCCTCTCCACACAGGAGTTCGAACCGCAGTACCAGCTCATTGTAGATCGTATCGACAACCTCGACCGCCTCACCGTGCGCGTGGAACTACGCAACGAGTTCATGACCGACTTGCTGCCCGAGCTCGCTGCCCTTGAGCATAAGCTGGCAGACAAACTCAAGAGTGTGCTCAGCATCCGAGCCAAAGTACAGTTGTTGCCGCAAGGCACTTTGGAACGCAGCCAGGGAAAGAGCAAGCGCATCATTGACAATAGAAAGATTTAATTGGAATAACGAAATAACGAAATCATCACCCATGATACAACAACTTTCTGTATTCATCGAGAATAAAAGCGGCACTCTGCTGCAGATCCTGGAGCTCCTGAAAAACGCTGGCATTCAGCTCGTAGCCACAAACATTGTTGATACGATGGACTATGGCATCTGCCGCATTATTGCCACACAGCCCAAGCTCGCCTGCACTATTCTGCAGGAAGCCGGTATGAGCGCTAACCTCAATGAGGTCTTCGCACTCCAGCTCGACAACCATCCAGGCAGCGCAGCCGATGCCATAGCAGCCTTCGCTCAAGAGGGCGTAGGCATCGTTTATCTCTACTCCTTCCTCCTCGGCGGCAAGGGCATACTCATCTTCCGCACGGACAACACCGAGCGCGCCAAGCAGATCATCAAAGAGAGTAACCTGCAGGTGATCAACGAGGAAGATCTTCAGCACCTCTATTGAGGGCTTAGAGATGTCGATGCGGCGATTTCTGACGTGCGGCCTCCTCGGCCTGACGATGGTCGCGGCGTACGCTCAACACGGGGAGCCGCTGCGCATCATGAGTTGGAATGTGGAAAATTGCTTCGACCTAGAGCATGACGAAGGCTTTCAGGATGAAGAATTCCTGCCTACAGGCTCTAATTTTTGGACACCCAGACGCTACTGGCAGAAGCTGAACGACATCATGCGAGTGATCGCGGCTGTCACGGATGATGGACGTATTCCGGATCTCATCGGACTCTGCGAAGTGGAGAACGACAGCGTGCTCACAGCATTGACCAAGAGAACGAATCTGAGGTATTTGGGTTTCCAGTACCTCATGAGCAATAGCCTTGATCCACGAGGCATTGACGTCGCACTGCTCTACCTGCCAGAGCACTTCAAGCCTTTAGAACACCAGAGCATACGAATCCCGAGCTCAGAACATGGACTCAGCCAGACGCGTGACATACTTTATGTCAAGGGGCTTCGCTACAACGGACAAAGAAATGACACGCTTCACGTCATGGTGGTTCATCTGCCCAGCCGCACTACCGGTTTTCAAGGTGACAAGAACCGACGCTTGGCGGCACAAACACTTTGGGCTGTAGTCGATAGCATCGATGCACGGCAGCAGGACATCGTAGTGATGGGCGATTTCAATGCCACAGCGCGCGACCGTATCTTCAAGCATCAGCCGCTACGGTTGACAGACAATCCTCAGTATCGCGGGACCTATTGTTATCGGGGACATTGGCAATGGATTGACCATATTCTGGTGTCAAAGAACTTCAACTCCGACAGTTTAGCACGCACATTACAAATGCCGTGGCTTCTGGAATACGATGAACGATACAACATCCAGAAGCCACGGCGGACTTATTATGGGCCTGTTTACCATGGCGGGATCAGTGACCACTTGCCTATAGTGATTGATGTAAGATAAAGCGTATGCTGTTTACCTGACACCACTGCCTCCACCACCAGAGAAACCGCCGCCACCGCCGAAGGAGGAGAAGCCTCCGCCACCGCCCCAACGTTCGCGTCGTGCTTCACGAGCAGCACGTTCACGTTTTATGCGGGCGAGACGTTCGCTATCGGTCTCGTAGTGAATAGTGCGCGTGGCAGCATCTATAATACTCTGCGACAAAGCTGAATAGAGAGCGGCATTGACAGAGGTATTGTCAATGATGTGACGCGTGAGTTCGTCGAAGATTTGTAGGTCGGGCGCAATTTTCTTCATATCGGCCCGCACCTGATCGGCGATGCCAAAGAGTGTGGCGAAGGTGAGGTATTCCTTCCACAGCGCTACCTCCTGCAAGGCACGCTCTGCCACGAGGGTGAAATCCTTGAGGTATTTCCAGAAACCATAGACCTGCTGCGCTTCTTCCTGCTTGATCTGGCTGACATGCAACTCGGCGTCATTGAGATCGCGCAGCTGACGGGCGAAAGAGCGTACCGTGACTGGGTCATTATCGACCAGCTGTTTCAGTTCCTTGGGCTGCAAGAGATGATCCTCACCAGCAGCTGTGTAGAGTACATGGAGAAGTTTATAGAGGATTTTGCTGTCCTCAGTTTCCAAAGTGTAAACCTCTTCAAGCTTAGACGGATCTTCGATGCGGAAGAGGCTTTCCAGATCACCCCTCTCGTTCATCTTCTGAACGACATTGATGAGTTTGTTGTCAACGAGACGCATGACGTAAGCCTCCACGAGCTTCATCTCACTTTTATCGGCACTGGGTTCGAGTGCACGGATGATGCGACGCGAACGGATGAGATTACCTCTGAGGGGAGGCTGATCGTAGTAGGCAGGTGCATCGCCTATCAAGCGTTTGATCTGCTTACGTTCGCGACGACGCTTGATCATACGACCGAAGATGAGATAGAAAACGATAAGGAGAGGAACACCAAAGCAACAAAGACCGCCCAGCACCATGAAGAGCGTATAAACCCATTTGGGTGTGTCGTCGCCGCCGCTCAAAGATGCTATACTACCATCGCCATCGTCATCAAGCGTGTAGTCGCTGTCGATGAAGGCCAGCTCCTTGACATCCGTTTCAAACGATTTATCGGGGTAGCGCAGCTCAGGTTCAAAGAATCCTTTCTTGAACCTGAACATGACAATCATCTTCTCACCTTCATTCATCCTCTCCTCAGTGCCAGCAGCGACACCTCCACTATCCGTGAAGACGATATAGCCGTGGTAGCCGAAGGACCAAACACTGGTGCTGTCATGTCGAAGGCTGTCACGGACAATAGGTGCATCAGCGACAGGAACGGTAATCGGCTCATCGTTGGGGATAACTTTGTGCAGGAAGGTAATGCTGTCTCTGCTGGAGTTGTACTCGAAACTGTCATAACGCAAGGAATAGTTATAAACCGAGTCGCGAAATACAGGGCGCACCCAAGTGAAATCGCTACGATCGAGTTTGAAGACGATGAAAACATTTTCCGCCGCAGGATTAGCAGCATCATAGAAGCAGTAGTTGAAGCCGTCAAAGTCGGAATAGCTCTTGACGAGTCCGTGCAACTTGTAGTTGACTACGTACTTATGGTAGCCCTTACTGCCTACACCCCAACAGAGTTCAGGGCCATCGAAAGTGTCATTGATGCCGCAGCGGAAAGTTTTCTGGGCACGTGAGCGATCGACATTCCAAGAACTTTCACATGTATATTCTATAGAGTCTTCGTTTACATGGAAATCGGACACGCTCATGTCACCGAGATTGTACATTTTAATGAAACACTCGGTACCCTCGGAGCCGATATACATATAACGATGCTCCCAAATATCAGCAGAACCGTCGCGATGGAGATGTACGCCGATATGGAGGCTGTCTAACGAGTGCTGGGCAATGGCACTCATGGACACAGCCATGACTGCCAACAGGGTGATCAGTAGGCGTTTCATATCACATGGGATAAAGACAATGTCTATCTGGAGGCTACGGAAGACATACCCGTGGGCGGGTTCTGGTTGGGGAAGAGGTTAGGCGCGTCGCGCTTCTTCTCGTCGTCAATCTTGATGTACTCCATGACCTCGAAATGGAGCATCGATGCGATGATGCTCGAAGGCAGCTGACGAACGTAACGGTTGAGCTTTGTAGCACTGTCGTTATACACCATACGGCTCATCCGCACCTTATCCTCGTAGCCGTTGATGTCGTTCATCAGGCTCTGGTACAAGGGATGAGACTTGATCTCGGGATAGGATTCTGTAACGACCATGAGGCGGCTCATCACCTCGGCAAAGCCGCTCTGCGAGGCGTTGACGTCAGCAGCGGTCTTGACACCTGACGGGCGGCGAGCCTCAATGGTCTTAATGATGGTGTCGCACTCGCGCGAAGCCATTTCGCGTGCAGCGCCGGTAAGATTCAAAAGAGCATCCCAACGGGAATTTAACTGCACCTCAATCTGGCTGAGGGCATTCTTACAGAGCTCTTCGAGCTTGACGAGTTCGCGCTGTGTGGAGATGAACCACATCACAACGATGACAAGCAGCGCGATAACGATAATGCCAGTGATCATAAAATATTAAAAAGTTTAAGGGTTCAAAAAATGTCAGGGTATTTAAGTATCAGGATTCAAGGCTCCTTCGATTCTCAGTTTCTCCACCTTCTCTAATCGTTGGCGAAGGCGAGGCATGAGTGAGGCACGTATGGAAAGTGTCATAAGGCAATCGTTGTCGAAAGTCTGGCTGACGATGGCGGGTTCCTCCTCTTTCACTATGCGCATGACTTGGTTCATCAGTGTGTATTCAAAAGCGATAGTAATCTGTTCATCCACAGTCTTCTCAATGATAGTGGCGGCAGCTATCGCTTCAGCAGCTGCAGCTTTGTAGGCTTGAATGAGTCCGCTGGTGCCGAGCTTCACGCCTCCGAAATAGCGAACGACGATGATGAGTACGTCCGTCAGCTCGTTGCTGTTGATCTGCCCAAGAATGGGTTTGCCTGCTGTGCCACTCGGTTCACCATTGTCGTTAGCGCGGAACACCAGACGCTCATGGCCCAACATATAAGCATAACACACGTGACGCGCATCGTAGTACTTCTTTTGATGGCTCTCCACCAACTCCTTGATCTCTTCTACCGTAGATACTGGAAAAGCGAAGGCAAGAAACTTGCTTCGCTTCTCCGTATAAGTACCTTCAGAAGGGGAAGAGAGGGTGAGGTAACTATCAAAAGACTCTCCCCCCGCCCTCCCTTTTAGGGAGGGAGCAGTATCTTTAGATTGATTGCTTTCATTCATGATGGAACACCATTATCGAAGGTAATCGCTCCCTCCCTGATAGGGAGGGCGGGGGGAGAGTCCTGGTCTTTTTTTATTTTAACTTATGCACCACCAAGCCGCTCCTCAACTTAGGCTCGAACCAAGTTGCCTTGGGGGGCATAATCTTTCCACTGTCGGCAATGTCCATGATCTGCTGCATCGTGACGGGATAGAGGGCGAGGGCTGCACGCATCTCACCACTATCCACACGACGCTTCAGTTCGCCCAAGCCACGTAGGCCACCGACGAAATCGATGCGCTTCGAGGAGCGCAGGTCGCCCAAAGCAAGGATGTCTTGCAGGATCAAACGGCTGGAGATATCGACATCGAGCACACCAATAGGATCACTCTCGTCGAAGGTACCAGGTTTGGCATTGAGGGCAAACCAATGGCCATCGAGGTAAAGTGAAAACTCATGGAGCTTGGCGGGCTTGTAGATATCCGTACCCTTATCCTCCACCGTAAAGTTCTTGCGCAGAGCGTCTAAGAACTGTTCGCTCGACAAGCCATTCAAATCTTTCAGCACACGGTTGTAGTCGAGAATGGTGAGCTGCGAGGCTTGGAAGGCTACTGCCATGAAGTAGTTGTATTCCTCGTCACCTCGATGGTTAGGATTCTGCTTGGCCTTCTCTGCTCCCACGAGGGCAGCAGCGGCTGAGCGATGGTGACCGTCGGCAATGTAGAGTGACGGCATTTTACGGAACTCCTCGGTGATGAGAGCAATGTCAGCCGCGTCATTGATGACCCAGAACTGATGGCGGAAACCATCGATGGGCGCTATGAAGTCATACTCGGGCTCAGTGGTAGCATAGCGTTTCAGTAAGGCATCGAGAGCGGCGTTGTCAGGATAGGCAAAGAAGACGGGCTCCACATTGGCGTCGTTCACGCGAACGTGCTTCATGCGATCTTCCTCTTTGTCACGGCGCGTCAGCTCATGCTTCTTGATCGTGCCGTTCATGTAATCTTCGACATAAGCGCCGATGACAAGGCCATACTGCGTCTTGCCGTTCATCGTCTGAGCGTAGATGTAATAGTGCTCGTCCTTGTCCTGCACGAGCCAGCCCTTGTCCTGGAACATCTGGAACTGGCGAGCGGCTTCCTCATAGACGCGCGGGTCGTACTCGCTGGTACCTACGGGGAAGTTGATCTCAGGTTTGATGATGTGGTAGAGGCTCTTCTCATTGTCGCCCGCCTCCGCACGAGCCTCCTCGCTTTCGAGGACATCATACGGGCGGCTCTCAACTTGCTCAACGAGTTCTTTAGGTGGACGTAAGCCTCTAAAGGGTTTGATGGTTGCCATATTAAAAACAGACCCACCCCCGACCCCTCCCGTTAGGGAGGAGAGCGGCTAACGCTTGGAAGTCTATAGGGTCATTCTTTTTATACAATTAAACTAAATAGAAATAGTCACACATCCCGCAGGCTCTCCCCTCCCTTACGGGAGGGTTCGGGGGTGAGTCTCTAATTTACCTGGAACTTGGTGATTCCCTTCTCAATGAAATCTACAATCTGATGAGCGGCAGCGATACCAGCATTGACATTGGCCTCAGCGGTCTGTGCACCCATCTTCTTAGGGGTGGTGAAGTAGCGGCCTTCGAACTTGGCGAAGTCGGCGTCGGCATCGGGCTTGATGTCAGTGACATACTTCAGGTCTTCACGCTCGGCAAGTAGGGCGAGCAGTTCAGGTTCGTTAATGACCTCCTTACGAGCGGTGTTCACGAGGATGCCACCTTTCGGAAGCTTGTTGACGAGTTCGCGGTTGATGCTCTGCTTCGTCTCGGGCGTTGCAGGGATGTGCAGGCTGACAATGTCGCTCTGCTCGAACAGCTCGGCAGCAGAACCCACGGCCTTCACGCCAGCAGCCTCGATGACCTCGGCAGGGCAGTAAGCGTCATAGGCCAGCACTTCCATGTCGAAGCCCTTGGCAATGCGCGCGACGTTGCGACCCACTGCACCGAAAGCGAGGATGCCGAGACGTTTGGCCTTCAGCTCCGTGCCACTGGTTCCGTTGAAAAAGTTACGCTTAGCATAGACGAGCAAGCCGAACACCAGTTCAGCCACACTGTTGGCATTCTGACCAGGTGTGTTCATAGCCACCACTTTGTGTGCCGTAGCAGCTTCGAGGTCAATGTTGTCGTAGCCTGCGCCTGCGCGCACAACGATCTTCAGCTGCTTGGCAGCGTCGAGCACCTCAGCATCGACCTTATCCGAACGGATAATCATCGCATCGACATCAGCGACAGCCTCCAAGAGCTGAGCCTTCTCTGTATATTTCTCGAGCAGCGCCACTTCGTAGCCAGCTGCATCAAATACTTCCTTGATGCCCTTCACGGCCACGCCGCTGAAAGGCTTCTCTGTTGCAATAAGTACTTTAGCCATAAAAAAGACCAGACTCTCCCCCATTCCCTCCCTATAAGGGAGGGAGCAGAATGTTTTGCTATTGGAAGGTATGAGTCATTATTTTGTAAATTATTAAAATCTCTTTTTGAAAGGTAATAGCTCCCCTCCCTAACGGGAGGGGTTGGGGGTGGGGCTTTTTAGTGCATTGATTCAAATTCCTTCATGCAAGCCACCAATGCATTCACGCCTTCGATATCCATGGCGTTGTAGCAGCTGGCACGGAAACCACCGACGTCGCGATGTCCCTTCACGCCAACCATACCCTTGCTGGTAGCGAAAGCCATGAACTCGTCCTGCAGCTCCTGATATTCGGGTTTGAGGACGAAAGTAATGTTCATGCGTGAACGGCTGTCTTCTTCAGCTGTGCCGACGAAGAGCTTGTTGCGGTCGATCTCGCCATAGACGATATTCGCACGCTCGATAGCCAGCTTCTCCATAGCTGCTACGCCGCCTTGCTTCTTGATCCATTTGAGGTTCTGCAGTGCGCAGTAGATGGGCACAGTAGGAGGTGTGTTGAACATACTGCCCTTGCTGATATGCGTCTGATAATTGAGCATCGTTGGGATGGGACGGCTCACCTTGCCCAGCAGGTCTTCCTTGATGATGACGAAGGTCACACCAGCCATAGAAAGGTTCTTCTGAGCACCGCCGTAGATGAGGCCGTACTTGCTTACGTCGATGGGACGTGAGAAGATATCGGAGCTCATATCAGCTACCATAGGCACAGGACTGTCGTAGTCCTTCAGAATCTCGGTACCGTAGATGGTGTTGTTCGTAGTGATATGGAAGTAATCGGCATCCGTAGGAATCGTGAACTCCTTGGGAATGTAGGTGAAGTTCCTGTCCTTGCTCGAAGCCACCTCGACGACCTCGCCAAAGAGTTTGGCTTCCTTCTCGGCCTTGGTGGCCCAGACGCCCGTGTTGAGGTAGGCGGCCTTCTTCTCCAAGAGGTTGTAAGGTACCATACAGAACTGCAAGCTGGCACCGCCGCCAAGGAAGATCACGCTATAGCCCTCAGGGATGTCGAGGAGCTCCTTGAACAGAGCTACTGTCTCATCAACTACGGGTTGGAAATTCTTGGCACGATGGCTCATTTCCATGAGCGACAGGCCGCTGCCTTCGAAATCGAGGCACGCAGCTGCGGTGGCCTCCATCACTTCGCGTGGAAGCTTGGAAGGTCCGGCATTGAAATTGTACTTCTTCATAAGACTTTATTAAAGTTAATGGATAAATGTTGTCTTCTATTTCTTTGCGCAAAAATACGCCTTTTCTGTCATTCCACCAAATAAAAAGCGCAGAAAACGTTTTTATGTCCTTAGAAAAGGCTTTTTACACGCGCGCAATCCTTCTTTATAAACATAAAAACGCCTTCTTTTGCCTTTTTTGTGGTTTTATTGTCGCCGCGCATCCCGTCCAATGGCCAGTGCCTTGACGTTCGCTTCGACAATTTCCGTACCCTTACGTGCAAAGACACGCCTTACAGCAGCTTCGAGTTTATCGTAGTCGATACCGATAGCGTGCTGAGCGGCACCAAGCAGTATCACATTGGAAGAACGGGGTATGCCATTGTCCTTAGAAAGACGTTCGATGTCGATACTAACAACATGAGATAGCGTAGAAAGAGCATCGTTAACATCTTTCTGATCAGGATAATTAGGAATATTGACAAAAGGAACACTCGAAGTAATCACCCAACCTTCTGGAGACAGATAAGGCAGGTAGCGCAACGCCTCCATCGGTTCCATGGAAATAATGACATCTGCACCGCCTTTAGGGATGAGATCGCTGGCAATGGGATCGCTGCTGATGCGAAGATTCGACTGCACATCACCTCCACGCTGGCTCATGCCATGTACCTCAGCCTGTTTGATATAGAGGTTCTCGTTCATGGCGGCTTCGCCAATGATCGTGGCTATGGAGAGAATGCCTTGTCCTCCTACGCCACAGAGTATGATATCTACTTTCATTTCCGATACGAGATTGTTTACGATTTACGATTCTCTTTTGCTTTCCTCTTGAAGGTCTGAATACACTCACGACGAGGGATGATCACGCTGACGCCATGGTAATTGATCTCCTCGCGAATGATATTGGTGATCTCTGGCATATTCTTCGGCAGTGGTACAACAACTCGCACATGTTCAGGTGCTACGCCCAAGCCGAGACAGATGGCTTCGAATTTGTTCGTTCCAGCCGAATCCTGTCCGCCTGTCATCGCCGTGGTGAGGTTGTCGGAGATGATGACGGTGATGTCCGCATTCTCATTGACGGCATCCAAGAGACCTGTCATGCCAGAATGTGTGAAGGTGGAATCGCCGATGACAGCCACAGAAGGCCACTGACCCGCGTCTGCTGCGCCCTTGGCCATCGTGATTGATGCTCCCATATCAACACATGAATGAATGGCTCTGTAGGGAGGCAGGAAGCCAAGCGTATAGCAGCCAATATCGCCGAAGACACGTGCGTTGTCATATTCTTCCAACACTTGGTTCAAGGCGGTATATACATCGCGATGACCACAACCTTGACAGAGGGCTGGCGGACGTGGAACGACAATACTTGGTATGCCTGAATGAGTAGATTTTGGCATACCAAGTGAGTCTGATACGCAGTCTGGAGTAAGTTCACCCGTTCGGGGGAGCTCGCCCGTGAGGCGTCCAAGGATAGTCGCACTCTCATATACGCCGCGCACCTGTTCCTCGATGAACGGCTGGCCTTCTTCTACGACGAGTACGCGCTCACACTCTTCCATCAAACGTCTGACGAAGCGCCGAGGCAGAGGGTACTGCGAAACCTTCAGCAGGGGGAAGGGACAACCGTCAGGAAAGTTCTCGCGGACATAGTTGTATGCGATGCCACTGGCGATGATTCCCAGCGTCTTGTCGTGACCCTCAAAATAGACATTATAAGCTGAGTTGGCCGCATCTTCCTCCAACTGCTCTTGCTGAGCCACAACCTTGTCATTCCTACGGCGAGCGTTGGCAGGCAGAAGAACCCAGTTGGCAGCTACCGCATTGTAATTGAGTTCATTCTCCTGTCTTGGTACATCTTTCACTTCAACCACTGCACGCGAGTGAGCCATACGGGTCGTGACACGCATGAGAACGGGCAGACATTGTTGTTCGGAATAGTCGAAAGCCGCTGCCATCATTTCGTAAGCCTCCTGTTGCGAGGAAGGTTCAAAGGTCGGTATCAAGGCAAACTTACCATAGAAACGGGAGTCCTGCTCGTCCTGGCTGGAGTGCATCGAGGGATCGTCTGCCACAACCACCACAAGGCCGCCGTTGACACCCGTCATGCCGCTGTTGACAAAGGGGTCAGCACAGACATTTAACCCCACATGTTTCATACAGACCATCGCTCGCTTACCCATGAATGACATACCAAGCGCGGCTTCCATTGCCGTCTTCTCGTTGGTACACCATCGGCTGTGAATATCACGTTCGCGAGCTATCGGGCTACCTTGGATGTACTCTGTGATTTCGGTCGAAGGCGTGCCTGGATAGGCATAGACGCCAGATAATCCGGCATCTATAGCTCCCTGGGCAATGGCTTCATCGCCTAAAAGTAATTTCTTCATATTCGATTAAATAGAATCTATTTCCATTATTTATCTTTCTTCAGGATCTCAAAGGGGTCGGCATCTGCGAGCACAGGGAACTTCGCACTATAGTGATCTAAGAACTCCAGATCAATGATGCCTTGTGCTCCCCACTCCGTTTTGTCCGGACAGTCAGCCATAGTGTCTCCGTAGGGATGAATGATGGCCGAACGACCATAGTACTCACATTTCTGATCTGTTCCGATACGGTTACAAGCCGCCACATAACATTGATTTTCAATAGCACGTGCCCGAATCAACGTGCGCCAAGCGGTGTCACGACTGATGGGGAAGTTGGCACTGAAGAGGATGCAGTCATAGTCCCCACGGTTGCGTGACCACAGCGGATAGCGTAGGTCATAGCAGACTTGCAAGAGAAAACGCACGCCTCGGTATTTCACAACAACGCGTTTGTCACCAGCTGTATAATTCTCAGCCTCACCACCGTAAGCAAAGAGGTGACGTTTGTCGTAAGTGGTGACCTTCCCGTCTGGTTCGACAAAATGAAGGCGGTTGTAATTTTTGCCCTGATCCTCAGTAGCTATGCTTCCCACGACAGCTGCGTCAAGCTGACGAGCCTTATCCTTCATCCAATTCAGTATACGTGGTTGTGCATCCACAATGTCGGCGGCAATGTTATTGAGTCCCGTTGCAAACATCTCAGGCAGGAGCAGTAGATCTGTAGGGGGTAGCGTGGCGATGAGTCCGTCGAGGTGGGCGAGATTTTTATCCACGCGACACCAGTCAATGTCGTGTTGTAGAATTGTAACTTTCATATATTCAATATCTTTTATCAATACCAATTAGTCATCTATCGCTCATTTTTATCTTCTTCTTTCATATGATGTATCTTCTCGGCTATGCGGTCACTCCAGGACTTCCAGTAGTCCAAAAGCGCATCACGGATCTGATTGATGTCAGCGTCAGAGAAGGACAGGCGGAGGCTCTCGACATATTCGTAAACAGCCGTGTTGACATCCACAATTTGCTCCTGTAGCTGGGGCGAATGATACAACCAACGGCTGAGCGTATCCAAATGGCGGTCGATGCCCTCGCGTCGTATGCGTTGGTCGATGGTGCGCCGCCCTTCTTGTACAGCCCGATCCACTTCGGTCATGGGCTCAGGAGCCGGACGTCGGGGGCGTCGCCGCACAGTGTCTGCCTGCACACGCGCGCTGTGGATCTGTCCCATGAGATCACTGACCACTTGTTCCATCTCATGCAACGCATGTTCCAGGGAATCAATGACTTGTTCCGTACGCGAAGGACCTTCTGCCATCGCAGCCGCACTGTCTGAAGGTGCATCCTTGGCAGCCTTGAGCAAAGGCGTGCCAGAAGGATAAAGCGGAGCGGGAGGGGCTTGCGTGAATGCTGTGGCGGGAGACCTCTGCTGCGCCTCTGATGAGTCCCGGTCGGATGACTTGGCAACCAACACGACATCACGTGTCGGGAGCGGGGCAGATTGACGGGTGTTGCGACCCTTGAGCAAGTATGCCTCGCCTACCATCAGGAGTGCCGTCACAGGCAACATCCACGCCCATTTCCGGAGACCCTTCATCATGGTTCGAAGATACTTATCCTGTTTGACGGCGCAAAGTTAATAATAATATTAGAGTTTTATGGTTTACACAGAACGAAAAATCCCTTTTCAGCGTAAAAAATATCATAAATAACGAACTCTACGTATATTTTACCAACTCAAAACAGTCCGAAAACGAAACTTTTTCATACCTTTGTACCGAAAATGCAACGAAAACTGACCCTCATACTCCTGCTCACAGGTCTCTGCTGCTACACCCTTGCCCACGTAGAGACGATTCCCTTTGCTGACATGACGGCCAAGCGCATCTGCGTGGAACTTTGGGACACGGATGGCGATGGCGAAATCAGTTTTGAGGAAGCCCGTGGCGTGACTGACCTGGCTGGTGCGTTCTGTCTCCGTCTGCTCAATAGTCCCTCGACATTCAGCGAGTTGCAATACTTCACATCGCTGCGCGAGATCAGTCCGCGCGCCTTCACCGACTGCTACCACCTGCGCTCCATCGCTCTACCCTCTTCCGTTCAGTTCATCCATGAGCATGCTTTCTCCTCTTGTGTCCAACTGGAGGAAGTGCAGATTCCCACTTCTGTCCAGCGTCTTGGTCAGAGTTGCTTCTTCCGTTGCACCAGCCTACAGGAAATCCTTGTGCCCCCCTCCGTACGTGACTCCATCCCCTACCAAGCTTTCGCCTACTGCTCTGAACTGCAACGAGCTACCATTGAGGCCAATATCCGCATCATCGGAGTCCGCGCTTTCCATGAGTGCTCACGTTTGCTCACCATTACGCTCCCCTTCACCACGACCAAGGTTTGTAACGACGCTTTTACCGGCTGTCCCGAGATACGTCAGATTTTTTGCCGCGCCACGACTCCCCCTGAGTACGACGGCAATGTCTTCGATCCTCGCGTGCTGTCTAACGCCGTCCTTTTTGTGCCTGAAGGCTGTGCAGAAGCTTACCGACAGGCGAACGGCTGGAGCAGCTTCAAGTTCATCACAGAGACCTTTGAATAGCACAAATAACAGCGTCGCACTGTCATTCTTGCCATTATGATGCAGAAAAGTACACATTTACTTGCATAGTTATCACATAATACGTAACTTTGCACTCAATTTGAAACGAACATCTTTCAATCATGATACGAATAGCTGTACAATCCAAGGGCCGTCTTTATGAAGATACGATGGCTCTGCTCGCCGAGGCGGGCATCAAAATACCACAGAGCAAACGCACATTGCTCGTCGAGTCACCCAACTTCCCCATCGAGATCCTCTATCTGCGCGACGATGATATCCCGCAATCCGTGGCCAGCGGAGTCGCCGACCTTGGTATCGTAGGCGAGAACGAGTTTGTGGAACGCGCTGAGGATGCCGACATCGTGCGTCGACTCGGTTTCAGCAAATGCCGCCTGTCGCTCGCCATTCCCAAAGGCTACGACTACATGGGTGTCGAGTGGTTCGAAGGCAAAAAGATTGCCACGAGCTACCCCAACATCCTTCGCGCATACCTTAATAATAAAGGTGTACAGGCCAAGATTCACGTCATCACGGGTAGCGTGGAGATCTCCCCGGGCATCGGGCTGGCTGATGCCATCTTCGACATCGTATCCTCCGGCGGCACCCTTGTGAGCAACAACCTGCGTGAGGTGGAAGTGGTGATGAAGAGCGAGGCGCTGCTTATTGCCAACAAGGATCTCGACGAAGAGAAACGCGCCATTCTCGACGACCTTCTCTTCCGCATCGAAGCCGTCAAAGCTGCTGAGGATAAGAAATATGTGCTGATGAACGTGCCGAGCGCACGCTTGGACGAGGTCATCGCGGTACTACCAGGAGCTAAGAGCCCTACGGTCATGCCACTGGCCACGCCTGGATGGAACAGCGTCCACACAGTCATCGACGAGAAACGCTTCTGGGAAGTCATCTCACAGCTCAAAGCCCTTGGCGCACAAGGCATTCTCGTCATCCCTATTGAGAAAATGATTCTGTAAAAGACATGTTAATCTATAGAAATCCCAACGAGGCAGAGGTGAAGGAGATCATCACACGCCCCACCAAGGACGCTGCTGATCTCACAGCCACCGTTGCCGCAGTTCTCGCCCACGTGAAAAGCGATGGCGATGCCGCCGTTCTCGACTTCGAACAACAGTTTGACAAAGTTGATCTCCGTTCCCTATGTGCCTCCACCACGGCCTCTCCACTCGCCGTCACCCCCGCTGAGTTTGCAGCCGCCGAAGCTGCCGTCAGCGATGAACTGAAAGCAGCCCTGCAGTTGGCACACGACAACATCGCCCGATTCCACGAAGCACAACGCTACGCTGGCATTGAGGTCGAGACAGCCCCTGGCGTGCATTGCTGGCAGCGAAGTGTACCCATCGAGCGCGTAGGTCTATACATCCCTGGCGGCACAGCTCCCCTGTTCTCCACCGTCCTGATGCTGGCCACGCCCGCCCGCATCGCTGGTTGCGGCGAGATTGTCCTCTGCACACCACCCCGCCGCGATGGCACTGTGAACCCCGCCATCCTTGTAGCAGCCCGCATCGCAGGAGTGTCGAAGGTGTTCAAGGCAGGCGGTGTGCAAGCTATCGGTGTCATGGCCTACGGCACGGAGTCTGTGCCTAAGGTATTCAAGATCTTCGGCCCCGGCAATCAGTACGTCCAGTGCGCCAAGCAGCTCGTCTCACTCGCTGACGTAGCCATCGATATGCCTGCAGGTCCGAGCGAAGTGGAAGTGATAGCCGACGAAACGGCTAATCCAGCCTTCATTGCTGCCGACTTGCTGTCACAGGCTGAGCACGGTGTGGATTCTCAGGTACTATTCGTGACCACCTCTAAGCGCCTATTGGCTGATGTGGAAATAGAAGTAGCCAGTCAGCTCGAAGCCTTGCCTCGCAAGGACATCGCTGCAGCCGCTCTCTCCAACTCGCGTCTCGTACTCGTCGATTCCCTTGACGAAGCCATCGCCCTCTCCAACCGTTATGCTCCTGAGCATCTGATTATTGAGACCGCTGATGCCGAAGCACTCGCTGCCCGCGTCATCAATGCCGGTAGCGTGTTCATCGGTCATCTCACGCCCGAGAGTGCTGGCGATTACGCTTCCGGCACCAACCACACGCTGCCCACAAACGGCTATGCCACAGCCTACAGCGGTGTCAACCTCGATGCCTTCTGCCGTAAGATCACCTACCAGCACATCACCCCCGATGGCATACGTTCCATAGGGCGCGCCGTCGAACTGATGGCCGAAGCCGAACAGTTAGATGCACACAAGAATGCCATGACCCTCCGTCTGAATTCCTTAAACTTTTGAACTCCTTGAACTTTTGAACTTCAATCAATATGCTACCCTTTGATTCCTTGGTTCGCTCCACAATCCTCGCCATGACCCCTTACTCTTGCGCTCGCGATGAGTTTAAGGGACGTGAGGCCAGCGTCTTCCTCGATGCCAACGAGAACCCCTATAATATGCCGTTCAACCGTTACCCCGACCCGCTTCAAGAGGAACTGAAAGGCAAGCTTTCGACAATCAAGGGCGTTCCCGCCAAGAACATCTTCCTTGGCAACGGCTCCGACGAAGCCATCGACCTCGTCTTTCGCATCTTCTGCGAACCGCGTCTGGATAATGTCGTAGCCATCGCCCCCACATACGGGATGTACAGCGTCTGCGCCGAAATCAACGACGTCGAATATCGGGCCGTACCGCTCAACAATGACTTCACACTCAATGCAGACCGCTTGCTGGCTGCCACCGACGAGCATACCAAAGTCATCTGGCTCTGTTCGCCCAACAACCCCACGGGCAACGCCCTCGACCGCAAGGAAATAGAGCGTGTGTTGACAGCATTTCAGGGGATTGTCGTCATCGATGAAGCCTACAGCGACTTCAACGACCTCCGCCCCTTCCGCCACGACCTCGACCGCTTCCCCAACATCATCGTTCTCAACACCTTCTCCAAGCTGTGGGCTTCTGCTGCCATCCGTTTGGGTATGGCCTTCGCTTCTGAGGACATCATTGCACTCTTCAACAAAATCAAATACCCCTACAACATCAACCAGCTCACACAGCAGCAAGCCCTGAAGATGCTCGATGAGCTGCAGCGCATCAACCAGTGGCGCATGACCCTCCTCAACGAACGCCGCAACCTCCTGCCTGCCTTCGCCGAGCTGCCCATCTGCCGCGCCGTCTATCCCACCGATGCCAACTTCTTCCTGGCCCGCATGACCGATGCCAACAGCATCTACCACTATCTCGTTGATCATGGCATCGTTGTCCGCAACCGCTCCCGAGTACAACTCTGCGGCAACTGTCTCCGCATCACCATCGGTACACCACAGGAAAACAACGCACTGTTAGGAGCCTTGAGGCAGTATAAGTAGGGGGCTCTCCCCCGACCTCTCTGTAGGGAGGGAGCAATTTCCCTTTACAATAAAAAAACAGGAGTGGTTATGGAAATAAAATCAAATACTCAGAAACATACTGCTCCCTCCCAAGCAGGGAGGGCGGGGGGAGAGATCGCTCTTCTCTTTATTGACCGCGACGGCACCATCCTCCAGGAGCCTGCCGACGAACAGATAGACTCGTTTGAGAAATTCCATTTCGTTCCAGGTGTCATCAGCGCCCTGCGCTTCCTACGTCAGCACACCGACTACCGCTTCGTCATGGTCTCTAACCAAGATGGTCTCGGCACGCCCTCTTACCCAGAAGAAGACTTCTGGCCGACGCACAACCTGATGCTGGAAATCCTCGCAGGTGAAGGCATCACCTTCGATGACATCCTCATCGACCGCAGTTTCCCCGAGGACAATCTCCCCACACGCAAGCCCGGCACAGCGATGCTCACCGCCTACATGGATGGCAGCTACGACCTCGCCAACAGCTTTGTCATCGGCGACCGCGAGAGTGACGCCCAGCTCGCCGCCAACCTCGGCTGCCGTGCCATCATACTATCCTCACCCACCACATCGTTGGATGAAGTGCATTTTAGCACAGCCATTGTCCCCTCCTGGCAAAAAGCTGTCGAAATCATCTACGCAGGCCCCCGTCGTGCCACCGTCACCCGCACAACCAAGGAAACCGACATCGCCATCACCCTCGACCTCGACGGTACGGGGCGCAGCCATATCTCCACCGGCCTCGGCTTTTTCGACCACATGCTTGAACAGATTGCCAAACACGGCTCCATTGACCTCGACATCAACGTTCGAGGCGACCTCATCGTTGATGAACACCACACCATCGAGGACACGGCCCTTGCCCTCGGCGAAGCACTCTCCAAAGCCCTCGGCGACAAGCGCGGCATCGAACGCTACGGCTTCTCACTCCCCATGGATGATTGCCTCTGCTCCGTGGCGCTTGACTTTGGAGGTCGCCCATGGCTCGTCTGGGATGCCGAATTTCATCGCGAGCGCATCGGAGAAATGCCCACCGAGATGTTCCTCCACTTCTTCAAGAGCCTTTCTGACGCAGCACGTATGAATCTCAACATCAAGGCTGAAGGTCAAAACGAACACCATAAAATCGAGGGCATCTTCAAAGCCCTCGCCCGTGCCATCCGTATGGCCGTACGTCGCGACATCCACAACATGCAACTTCCATCCTCCAAGGGAATGTTATAACTGCCCCACATCTTCGGTCGCTTTTCGCGACGGCAAAAAGCGCAGTTGTAGAGGTGATTGGACACCATACCTATCCACACCCCGAGGAAAAAGTACTCTCGGTGGCAGAAG
>CAJORF010000068.1 GCA_905236985.1 uncultured Bacteroidaceae bacterium
GGTTTTGATCATATCAAGACATGAAGATTGTATTTGCCACCAATAACCAGCACAAGCTTGCCGAAGTGCGACAGATTTTGGGCGAGCGTTTTGAGGTCGTGGGCCTCAAGGACATCGGCTGTGACGAGGATATCCCTGAGACGGCGGACACGCTCGAAGGCAATGCCCTGCAAAAGGCACGTTATGTCAAGGAACACTACGGCCTCGACTGCTTTGCCGACGACACAGGGCTCGAAGTGGTTGCCCTCAACGGCGTTCCTGGCGTTCACACGGCTCGCTATGCCGAGCTTTTCGGCAACGGTTTTTCCCATGACAGCGATGCCAACATGAACCTCTTGCTGCATAATTTAGAAAAAATAACAGACCGCAGCGCAAGATTTCGCACGGTGATTGCGTTATTATATCAGGGACAGGAGCTTTTCTTCGAGGGTATCTGCCCAGGCACCATCCTTCGGGAGCAGCACGGCACAGAGGGCTTCGGCTACGATCCCATCTTCCAGCCTGAGGGCTATGACCGCTGCTTCGCTGAAATGACTGCCGACGAAAAGAACGCCATCAGTCACCGAGGAAGAGCAACGCAAAAGCTCGTGGAGTTCCTGAAGAATGAAATGTGAATGAATGAAAATGGAAAATAAATATTTCTATAGCCAATTTAATAGTTGCAGTCATTCTATGCTGCGACAGATAATCTTATTTTTCACTCTTTCATTTTTCTCTTTACATTCTTCCGCCCAAAGCATTAGTTCCTGGCAAGTCTATCCCGCCTACAATGTCTGCACACAAAACATACCCGCCGGCAACCGCATCTATGCGCTGATGGAAAGCAAGCTGATGGCCTACGACACAGAGGACAATACGATTACGACCTTCGATTGGTTACACCAGCTCAACGACGTAACCATCTCGTTCATCCATTATAGTGTTGAAGCGCACCGCCTGATTTTGGTCTATGACAACGGTAACATTGACCTGCTCTCCACCACCGATGATGACGATGTCATCAATTTGGCACAGCTGAAAAACAGTACCCTACAAAACAAGCACATCAACAATGTGCAGGTGGTTGGCAAGAGGGCTTACATCTGCACGGGGTTCGGCATTGTCGTGGTGGATATGGAGCGAGGGGTCATCGAAGAGACTTATAACCTCAACCTCGATGTCCTCTCCTGTGCCGTCAACAGCACCACGATCTATGCTGGCACACCATCAGGTCTATGGATTGGACAGCTCGCCGAGAACCTTCAAGACAAGAGCGTCTGGAAGCAGTTCAACACCAACTATCAAGCACAACACATAGAGTCTTTCGACGGACGCATCTGGGTACATGTCAATGGTTGGCTTTTCGTTTCCAATCCCGAAGGTACATCATTCAATGCTGTCATCCAAAACAATTACGGCAAACTCACCTACATGACCCAGTGCGACGGTAAACTCATCGTAGGTAATGCCGCACATACCTTTATCTATGACAGTGCCGACAGCCAGCAGCATATCACAGGTTCATTCGCCTGGAACGCTCTCACATTTTTTAAGAATGTCTATTGGGCGAGCGATGTTTACAATGGTTTACAAGCCTATACGCTCGACAACAGCACTTTCACGCTCAAGACCACTTCATTGCGTACAGCAAGCCCATTGCACGATTATAGCCTGCACTTGCGCTATGCCGGCGACCGTCTGCTCATTGCAGGTGGTCACCCCAACTACTCGCCCACAAGTCGTCCTGGCACCGCCATCATCTTGGAAGCTGACGGCACTTGGAACAACTTTGATTATACGTCAGCAGCGACCCTCTTTCCCAATGAGCGCTTCCTCGACGTCACCAACATCGCACAAGACCCAAACGACCCCAAGCACCATTACGTGGGAACCGCACGAAGTGGTATCTATGAGTTCCGCGACAGCAAATGCGTGGGACATATCGGACTTGAGAACGCACCTTTCCATTCCATCCTGCCCACCAACGCACATCCCCAGTGGTTCGTGGTAGCTGACGGACTCACCTACGATGCCGAAGGCAACCTATGGACGCTCAACTGCACAGAGGGAGCACAAGACACCACCATTCGCGTGATGCGACCCAATGGCACATGGATTGGCATACCCTGTCCTGAGATCAAGGAAGCCAGCACGCTTGACCGCATCTTCTTCGATTCTAAAGGTAGGACGTGGATCAACAGCCGCCGCATGAACGCTCGCGGCATCTTCATGCTCGACACCAACGGTACCCTCGATCGCACGTCCGATGACCGACGGCAGCTTCGAAGCACAATTGTCAATCAGGATGCTACCACATACGCTCCAGATGAGTTCTACTGCTTTGCTGAGGATGCTGACGGACAGATTTGGTTTGGCAGCAATCTGGGTCCCTTCGTCATCAATGACCCTGACAACTTCCGCGCCTCGGACTTTCGCTTCGAGCAAGTCAAGGTGTCACGTGATGATGGCAGCGGTTTGGCCGACTATCTGCTCTCTGGCATCCCCATCCTCTCTATTGCCATCGATGGCGGACAACGCAAATGGTTTGGCTCAGCAGGTAGTGGAGTATATCTCATCAGTGCCGACAGTCAGGAAGAGATCCTACATTTCGATACTGACAACTCACCACTACCTTCCAATAACGTTTATGACATTGCCATCGACGGCACCACAGGACGCGTGTTCTTCGCGACCGACAAAGGGCTCTGTAGCTATGTCTCTGATGCCACGGCACCAGCCGAAGAGCTCAATGATGACGATGTCGTAGCCTTCCCGAACCCTGTTGATCCAGACTATCGCGGCCCCATCACCGTGCGAGGTCTCACACTCGATGCCGAGGTGAAGATCACCTCATCTACCGGGCAACTCATCTGGCAAGGCACCTCCAACGGAGGCACCTTCACATGGAATGGTTGCGACAGACGTGGTCGCCGTGTGGCATCGGGTATCTACAACGTCATCGCCTCTACATCTGACGGCAATAAAGCTATTGTCACCCGCATAGCCTTCATCCATTGAGGCGCATTGATTTTTTTCACTCTTTCATTTTTCTCTCTATTCATGAGGATAGGAAATGTTGATTTGGGCGAAAGACCCGTACTATTGGCTCCAATGGAAGATGTCACTGACATCGGATTCCGCCTGTTGTGCCGCAGATTAGGTGCTGCCATGGTCTATTCCGAGTTTGTCTCCTGCGATGCGCTCGTGCGCATGGTCAACAAAAGCTTGAAGAAGCTGGAGGTATGCAATGAGGAACGGCCCGTAGCCATTCAGATCTACGGCAAAGACCCTGTGGCGATGGCTGATGCAGCACGCATCGTGGTCGAACAGGCGCACCCCGATGTTCTGGACCTTAACTTCGGCTGTCCCGTGAAGAAGATTGCTAATAAAGGTGCAGGAGCAGGTATGCTGCGCGATGTGCCAAAGCTTTTGGAGATTACGCGTTCTGTCGTCGATGCTGTCGGCTCGCAGGTACCCGTCACCGTGAAGACACGGCTAGGCTGGGATCATGAGCACAAGATCATCGTGGAGCTGTCCGAACAGTTGCAAGACTGTGGTATCTCAGCACTGACTATCCATGGACGCACACGTTCGCAGATGTACACTGATCAAGCAGACTGGACGCTCATAGGTGAGGTGAAGAAGAATCCACGCATGAACATTCCCATCATTGGCAACGGCGACATCACCAGTGCTGAGCGCGCCGTGGAAGCCTTTGAACGCTACGGAGTGGATGCAATCATGGTGGGTCGAGCCACTTTCGGCAGACCGTGGATTTTCAAGGAGATTGTAAACGGCTTAGAGAAAAAGGATGAAAGCGAAGAGTTGACCATCGACTGGAAACTCAATATCCTGAAGGAACAAGTGGAGACATCCGTGGCACGCCTTGGCGAGATGAGCGGAGTGCGTCACGTGCGACGCCATTTGGCCGCATCACCGCTGTTCAAGTGTATTCCAGACTTCCGCCAGACGCGCATCAAGATGTTGCGTGCTGAGACAGTTGTCGAACTCTTTGAAATCATGGAATATACAAGAAGGCTATTGAAAGAGAGTGATAAGACCAGAGGCAGCTAATTCTGCACATGAGAGGTATTGCCCGATGGCCTGAGGAACACTATTCGCCCAAACGATTGCACAAGTATCGTACTTCTCATAGATTTAGCATAGCCCCAAGAGTGTTGAAACTCTTGGGGCTATGTCGTCATCAGCCCAACGTCACTGACGTCGGCTTGAGAACATTCGGTTTAGATAAGCAGTGCGCCGACGAGGGCGAGGATGGCATAGAACTCGGGGAAGGCGGCGTAGATGAGGGTTTGTGTCATCACGTTGTGACCCTGAGCAACACCCTGGATACCAGCTGCGCAGACCTTACCCTGACGGATAGCTGAAAGCATACAGCCGAGGCCGACGAAAGCACCGATGCCAAAGACAAGGAGGCCGTCCGTGGCAACACGTCCCATAAGGGAGAAGAAGGCAACGAAGCCGTAGATACCCTGTGTAGCAGGCAGACCCGTGAGGATCATGAATGTTGCAGACTTGCCTGGATTGATTTTCAGGCCGCCTTCAGCAGCCTGTCCGGCGATGCTGGTGCCATAGGAACTACCGATACCGGCCAGAATCAGCACCATGCCGAGGCCGAGATAACCTAATAAAAGATTGATGTCCATTGTTTGTTTGATGGTTTTTTAAAGACCCACTCCCTGCCCTCCCTATGAGGGAGGGAGCAGATACATTGGTTATTAATAAATGTTTTTTGAATTCATGTTAATTTTATTTCTTGGCAGTAACCACTCCCCTCCTGTGAAGGAAAGGGAGAGCTGTTATTCTGCAGTAACGATCCTGAGTGGCTCATAGGCAGTGCCACTACCCTCATAGTTGGAGTTCTTGAAGAACTCGACAAAGTTCAGACGCAGCGGATGAACGAAGGCACCAAGGCAGCTCATAGCGATGTTCAGCGTGTGACCGAACACGAGGATGAGGATGCAGAATAACCAGCCATACCATTGACCATCACCCTTGACCATCATAGCCAACTGGTTGAATACGCCGCCCAACATACCACCGGCAAGACCGAGCGCGTAGATACGCACGTAGGAAAGCACGTCACCCAGGAGACCAGAGGCCATACCGTAGGTGTCCCACAAGCCTGCGCCGATGTTCAACAGCGGGTTGCGCTTGAGGTCGTTCAGGAGGAAGATACCTACGGCTGCTATGCCGCCTACCACGTAGAAGGCTACGGCGGAGACGTCAGTCGAGATGACCTTCATCCATTGTAGGCCAAAGATGGCAATGGCACCCACGATGAGTAGCAACCACGACCACGGCGTGATGCTCTGCTTGAACCCATAGAGTACGGTGCTCTTGATAGCCTTGACGGTCATGGCGATAATGAGGTGAATGACGCCGATGCCAAGCGACAGGAGCATGGTCTTATCGTACACCGTGTCACCGACCTTACCAGTGATCATGAGACCCCTCATCCATTCGGGTAACTCGACGGTAGTGAGGTTGACACCAAAGAAGGTGCCAAAGACAGCACCGAGGATAGTGGTAGCGATGCCCAACGTGATAACGAGGTTCATCAGACCCTTCATCGAAGGTCCGAGCTTCTTTTTTAGCGCGAAGCCGAGGAGCACGAGCACGAGGCCATAACCCGCATCGGCGATACAGTAAGAGAAGAAGAGGGTGAAGAAGGGTGCCACGATGGGAGTGGGGTCGAACTCGTTGTAGTCGGGCATACCATACATCCCCGTGAGGACTTCGTACATCCGTGTGAAAGCATTGTTGCGCAGGAGAATAGGAACGTTGTCGCTCTTGACAGGGTCGCGCATCTCGTAGCACACGCCGCTATTGCGAAGGAACGAGTTGACCTCATCCACATTACCCACAGGCGTCCAACCTTCAAGAAACATCACGGTGTCCTCTGCCACGCTGGCCGTGTTGAGTACGGCCTGATCAAACTGCACATGACTGCGTAAATCAGCCTCATAGGCACGCAGGTCTGCCAGATGTTCGTTGGCAAGGCTTTGGAGCTGATCATTGATCGTGGAGAGTTGAAGATCGACAGCCTCCATCTGCTCGCGGCAAGGAGTGGCCGTGATGGGGGGAACTGGCAAACGAGTAGCGTTAGCAAGCTCTTCAACGGTACCTTTAGGAGCCACGATGACAAAGTAACAATAGCTCTTCTTCTGATTGATGAGGAAGAGGTAGCGGCCATCGGCATTCCATGTAGCCTCATTCTTTTTATAGAACTTGGACGAGGTGGTGAAGAAACTCATCTCGTAGCCAATAGCGTCGAGGTCGTTGACTGCATCCAGGTCGAAGTCACCCCAGGGAAGGACTGCTTTTAGCTGAGCATCAAGCGTTGAGCACTGAGCGGTGAGACTCTTCTTCTGCGGCATGAGCTCTTCATAGGAGTAAAAAGCTGTCTTGCCTGCTTCAACAGATGCCGAAGTTGTGGAAGGATTTTTGGCCAAAGGCTTGAGCACCTCAATGGCTGCCTGAACATCCTTGATGCGCTTGAGCTCTGCTTGAAGATGGGAGTCAATGGGCACAGTGCCTTCCTGAGTGGGTTGCACATGAACGACGCCAAGGCGCTGCAGATCGGTAAGGAACTGCTCATACTCGCGATGGAAGACCAGCGCGGTGATTTTTTTCATCTTAGTGATCATGCTGCATCCTCCTTTCCTTCTTCCTCAGCCTTGCGCTTCTCCTGCAAGGATTTGAGGATCTTTTGCGAGGATTTGGAGAGATTCTCCTCGTCCTCCATGAATCGCTTGATCTTACGCAC
>CAJORF010000069.1 GCA_905236985.1 uncultured Bacteroidaceae bacterium
ACGGAGACAACCTACCTCTACTATGTGCAGTCGGTTGAAGTACTGTATTTGTCGGATGATATTCCTTCCTCGAGTATCAAGGACATCATTGATAGCGAATACAAAGCTGCCATCAGCGCTCTCACCTCTGCCGACAACAAAAAGGAACAGGATGCCGCTGTCATCACTGCTTGCGACAAGGTCTTCCAAGCTCAAAAGACCAAATATGGCAGCAACCTGTCGGGCAAGGTGACCATCGCGAAGGAAACCAGTGTAAATGGTACGCCCAAGGAAACTAAGTCGCTCAAGGTTTATACCTATTAATTAAAATCTATTATCATACGAAAAGATGAAAAGAAACCTTTTATGGATGCTCGCTGCCATCCTACTCTGCGGCGTAATGACCCTTTCGTGCAGCAAGGAAGAAGATAACAGTAAGCCCCAAACAGGACAACAGGACGATAACGGCACTACCGCATCGACCACCTATGACGTCACCTTCACCGTGTTGGCTCCGACCAACGCCTTTGACTTCATGTCCTACGACTTCACATACTCTGACGAAAAAGGTAACAAGTTTACCAAGGAAATAGATGGCGATATGTCTAATGAGTCCTTAACAGAGAAGGAGAAAGCAGACCTGAATACCTATTTAAAGACAGCATCCCTCACCGAGCCCAATATTGCCGCGTTGCTTAGCGACTATCGCGCACAGCATTTCACCCTCAAGAACCTCTCCTCAGGAAGCACGATTCATTACCAACTGGTCATGCACCCCGATCCTGATTATCAGGCAGCAGAGGGCACGAGCTTTGCGTTTGTTTCGCCGCTCGTCAATGTGGTACAAACTCCCAAGAATGGCACAGCAACAGTTCTCTATAACTATGAGAGTCAAGTCTTCACTTTCAAGGATACACAATGGGAGGAATTCAGATCAAGGCTGGAAGGACGCAAGCTTATCGACAGAGATGTCATTGTGGGGCAAAAAAGTAGGTAATAGAGCCACTCATTTCACTTAATTTCCATTAAACCAAAGCGCCAACGGAACAAGAATGACCGTTGGCGCTTTTTCTGTGGTGTTCAGAGTAGGAACTCAGTAAACGGGCTTGGATTAGTATCCAGCGAGTTTCTCGTATTCAGCCTGCTTGGCTTTGTCCTCAAGGATGTAATAGACGGTGGCGAGACGGCTGGCCCACTTGTGTGGATTTTCGGGCTCCAATTCCTTCACCTTAAGGAAGTAAGGTTCTGCCTTCTGGTAAGCTTCGCGGACGGGCTTCACCGCTTCCTTCTGCTGCTGAACGGTCATCTTCTTGCCACTGAGTGACTCGTTGATATCATAGCCGTGGTTGCTGTAGCACACGCCTGCGTTGTAGTAAGCATCGGAATAGTCGGGGTCAGTCTCGATGGCCTTGTCGAAATAGGTGATGGCTTCCACATACTTGTGCTGGTTCATGAAGACCAGTCCCATAGCGTAGTTGCCAATCTTGCTCTGGCCGTCCTTCTCGAGGAGCTGCTTGACGAAGCCTTCGACTTCGGTGTAGTTGTTGTTGGAGAAATAGTAGGCAAGCACGTTCTGAGCAATGCCATCGTTGGACTCCGGGTCTTCGAGCACGATGCCCTGAGCTGCCTTGAGCCACGAAGCGGTGTCGCCCTGCTCGATGATGGCCGTTAGATAAAGCTGGTTGACCTGATCCTTCTCCTGAGTGTAGCTGCGAGCTTGGGGGATGTACTCCATGAGGGTTGAATAATCCTTGGCGAAATAAGCGGCAAGACAGGTGAAGTAAGCAATCTGAGGTGTCTGCTCGTCGGCAGCCATTGAAGCAGCATCGTCGCCGAGGATGGTGTAGGTCGTGGGATAAGTCATCCAACGCTTGAAGGCATCGACGGCCTTGGCGTGCTGCTGGTTGGTGAAGAACATCTGTCCGCAGTAGGCCACATAAGGACGGAAGCGGATGACATCGAGCTTGTTCATCACCGTGTAGGGGTCCTTCTCCTCCTTGAGGCCGAGTGCCTGTGTAGCCTTGTAGCACTCCTCAAGTGCGTCAAGTGCTGCATAGATGTTCTCAGCGAGCTGGGCTGTATCGGTCGGTTGCTTGTTGATGACATTATCGAGTAGGGGCGAGAAGATGTACTTGTGGAGCTGAGCCTTGATGTCCCATGCGTTGGCGAGTTCCTTCTTGGTCTCGGGACTGGTGAGTGTCGGGGTGATCATTTCGAGGCACTGGGCCATCTTCTGATTCATGACCTGTGTTTCCTTTTCCTTCCTGTCGGGCATAGCCATCAGGTTTTGAACCTCATCTTTCAGGTCGCGTGCTTTGCGGACAACCTTGTCCTGTGCCAAAGCAGTTCCAGCGACGGCGAGGAGAGCGAATGCGAAAAAAATCTTTTTCATTGTTGATAACGTTAAGTTTTTAGATTTGTTTGATTTGACACTTCTGTTTTATGGGAAGCCCTCGTCCCATCGTCTATTGGACAGGGCGAGGGCAAAATGGTTTATTGCTGTGCGTCGCGGTCGAGTGTCATGGTCTGACCGTCGGAGAGCTGTGTGGGTTCGGGAATATCTGCTGTGCGGGCATCTTCGGGCAGTTCGTCATCGTCGTCTTCGCGCGGAACGATGCAGACATTGGCGATTACATCGTTGCGCTTCTGCAGTTCGATGAGCTTGACGCCTTGTGTGGCGCGCCCCTGGATCTTGACATCTTCGAGGTGCAGACGAATGGTGACGCCCGACTTGTTGATGATCATGAGGTCCTCGTCGTTGGTCACGCTCTTGATGGCCATCAGATTACCGGTCTTCTCAGTGACAGCGAGGGTGATGACGCCCTTGCCTCCACGGTTGGTGATGCGATAGTCCTCGACATCGGAGCGCTTGCCGAATCCCTTTTCGCTGACCACGAGTATGCTCTCCTCCTCTGGCTTATCCACGACGACCATGCCCACGACCTCGTTGCCTTCGCCTTCGAGGGTGATTCCGCGCACGCCTGTGGAGTTGCGTCCCATGACTCGAACGGTGCTTTCGTTGAAGCGAACGGCGCGCCCGAACTTGCTGGCAATGACGATCTCATTCTCGCCATTCGTCAGTGCTACATCGACTACGCGGTCGCCCTCGTTGATGTTGATAGCGATGACGCCATTGGTACGCGGACGGCTGTAGTTGGCGAGCGATGTCTTCTTGATGACACCTTCCTTGGTGCAGAAGATGACGTTGTGCGAAGCCGTGAAGTTGGGATCGTTGAGCTTCTTGACGTAGAGGCAGGCATTGACGGCATCATCGGGCTCGATGTTGAGCAGATTCTGTATGGCACGTCCCTTGGAGAGCTTGTTGCCTTCGGGAATATCGTATGCCTTCAGCCAATAGCAGCGGCCTTTCTTCGTGAAGAAGAGCATCGTGTTGTGCATTGTTGCTCGATAGAGGTATTCGATGAAGTCGGCATCGCGCGTGGAAGAGCCCTTCACTCCTACTCCACCACGTCCCTGGGCACGGAACTCAGCCAGCGGCGTACGCTTGATGTAGCCCATGTGACTGATGGTGATGACGATCTCATCGTCGGAATAGAAGTCCTCGGGGTTGAACTCCTCGCTCGAATAGACGATTTCGCTGCGACGCGGATCGCCGTACTTCGCCTTCACCTCGATGAGCTCATCCTTGATGACCTTCCAACAGAGTGCCTCGTCGGTGAGGATCTGATTGTAGTACTCGATCTTCTTCATCAGCTCGTCGTACTCGGCGTGGAGCTTCTCCTGCTGCAGACCTGTGAGTTGAGCCAGGCGCATATCAACAATGGCTCGCGACTGTATCTCGTCGAGGTTGAAACGCTGTTCCAGACGCTTGCGTGCTTCCTCGGGTGTCTTGCTGGACTTGATGATGTGAACCACCTCGTCGATGTTGTCGCTGGCGATGATGAGTCCTTCAAGGATATGTGCGCGCTCCTCAGCCTTGCGCTTGTCGTACTCTGTGCGGCGGATGGTGACTTCGTGGCGATGATCGACGAAGCACTTGATCATGTCGCGCAGGGTCATGAGCTTTGGACGTCCATTGACAAGTGCGATGCTGTTGACTGAGAATGATGTTTGTAGCTGCGTCATCTTAAAGAGCTTGTTTAGCACGACGTTGGCATTGAAGTCGCGCTTCACATCGATGACGATACGCATACCTTCGCGGTCACTCTCGTCGTTGGCATTGGAAATGCCTTCAATCTTGTGCTCATTGACGAGGTCTGCTATGTACTTTATGAGCTCGGCCTTGTTGACGCCATAAGGAATCTCGCTGACCACGATCTTGTCGTGGGTCTCGCCCGGCTCGATCTCAGCGCGAGCGCGCATAACCACTCTACCACGGCCTGTCTCGTAGGCATCGCGCACGCCTTGCATCCCGTAGATGAACGCGCCCGTGGGGAAGTCGGGAGCAGGAATGTACTTCATCAGTCCCTCGACATCGATGTCGGGGTTGTCGATGTAGGCTACACAGCCATCGATGCACTCGCCAAGGTTGTGTGTCGGGATGTTCGTAGCCATACCTACGGCAATACCCGTGGCTCCATTGACGAGGAGATTGGGGATGAGAGTAGGCATCACGCTGGGTTCCTTCTCCTTGCCATCGAAGTTGTCCACCATATCCACGGTGTCCTTTTCGAGGTCTTGCATCATCGCTTCGCCCATCTGTGAGAGACGAGCCTCGGTGTAACGCATAGCAGCAGGAGAGTCACCATCGACCGAACCGAAGTTTCCTTGTCCATCGACTAAGGTATAGCGCATGTTCCAATCCTGCGCCAGGCGCACCATGGCGAAATAGACGCTGGAGTCGCCGTGGGGATGGTAGTGACCAAGCACATTACCTACGGTACGGGCGCATTTGCGATAGTCGTGGTCGTGGGTGTTGCCATCGACGCGCATACCATAGAGGATGCGTCGGTGAACGGGTTTGAAGCCGTCGCGTGCATCGGGCAGAGCACGTGCCACAATGACTGACATAGAGTAGTCGAGAAACGAGCTCCGCATCTCACGCTCGATATCGACTTTGATAATTCTGTCTTCTGAATCTTGCATTGCTTATTCCAGGAATATAATATTTTTTATGAATAACCGTTTTGTTAAATTTTTTCTCTCGCGCATTTCAGTTAGAACGCGTCAGAGGCCAAAAGAAGGGCGTTTTTGGGCAAAATGAATATATTTACCTCCTAAAAGCGTACAAAATTACTGCTTTTCATTCAGTCCACCAAATCTGTCGCGTGAAAAGTAGTTAAAAAAAGAAGGCGCGGCTTCACAGCCACGCCTCTTGTATGTTTGTTTGGAAGTAATGTAAAGTTTGGAGAGTTGGGTTTAAGCTTCTGCGGGGGCCTCCTCTGTTGCAGGTTCCTCGGCAGCTGCCTCAGCCTTAGCGACAGCCTCGGCCTCTGCCTTAGCAGCAGCCTCAGCAGCCTTCTTGTCGGCTACTTTCTTAGCGATCTCTTCATTGGTCTTCTTCTCTG
>CAJORF010000070.1 GCA_905236985.1 uncultured Bacteroidaceae bacterium
CCATCATAAGCTGAGAAACAACTGACCACACCGCCGTCAGTCGTCGTTGCAATAGCGACGCCTTCCGACATGGATGAGAACTCATGCCCCGTGATGTGAATGCCGTCAGGACCCCATTGGGGTTCACCGGCAGCGTTGAGGCGTTGGAGAGTCGGCGACCAGTTGTTGGAATGGAATTGCATCCATTGGACATAGGTATCGCCGGTCTCGGCATTGGTTGTCAGGTAAACTTCGCCAGCATCGTAGGAGGTGTTGGCGATGAACGTGTTGTTGACTGGGTCGTTGACCCACTGGGCTTGCAGCGCCGTGATGGCGAAGAGGCTCACAAAGAGTAGTACGAGTTTTTTCATGTTATAAGTGTTTTAGTTATTAATGATCTTTACAATCGCTGTCTTCCCGGAAGCCGTCGTGCCTTTGACGATGTACATCCCGGGTTTGAGTTCGGTGATGTCTTTGGCATTGATTAGCTGGCCTTGGATAGTGTAAATGGCCATGATATCAATGATTTCCTCTAATGCTACTTCCGAAACCGATGTGGGATCCAAAACTTCTATGACGAGATGATCCTCACCATCAGGAGTCAGGGCGAAGTCCGACTCGGAATCTGAGAACTGGGCTGTGAGTTGGTATTTGTAGGTGCCAGGTGCCGGCTCGTCGAAATATGACGTGGCATCGGCATCAATTTCGATGACTTCTGTGGTCTCATCGGCAAGATTTTGCCGGTACAAGTTATAGTACAAATGAGCAAACCCAGGCTCCCAAGTGAGCATGGCACCGTAGGCACCGGTCTCTTCATTGTGTTGGCAGCTCCCTTGGAAGTTCTCGGGTGGGAAGCAGCAGGGGACAGGCGGAACTGGTATGGTGATGTCTCCCATCTCACCACCTTCGCCGATGTTTTGTCCGTAGAGGCCGCCGTCCTGAGCGTTGACCCAGACAACGACGTTCTGTGCGCCATAGTATCCAGAAGTGTTTTCATCAACGTTCTTAGGATAGGTGCTGCTGCACATCGTGGTACTCCAAGTCATGTTACCGTCGTGGTCGAAGCCATGCGCCTCGACGGTCTCACCATAAATGCCAGGAACGGCTTTGTGATATATTACCGAGAAGCCATCGGTATATTCGAAGGCGTCGATGCGCAGCCCAAGACACTGGCTGGTGCCGTTGTCAAGCACGAGGATGCCGTCGCCCCAAGGCTTCTCACCATCAGAGGTGATGCGGTTGATCCAGATTTTGTATTCCGATTGCGAATAGGAGTCCGTCTGGCGATAAACCAAAAGCAAGTCGTTGTTGCCGTCAATGGTAGGGTAGGCACTGATGAAATAACTGCTCGGGTCAGTTGAATGCACCATTATGCCGTTGGTGCCTGTGATGGTAGGAACGCCATCACTGTCGAAATGCGTTACGTAGATATTATAGGCTCCGCCGATGCCGTTATGCCACTGAAACACGTATGCTCCGCCGAAATGATCCGGGATGGCGTAATGGATATAGCTCATGCCCACGGTTTGCTGGCCAAACAACAGTGTCGCAGGCATTGTCAACTCGCCGTCTTTGTTGTATTTCGCCACGTAGATCTCTTTGACGTAGTTACTGTAACCTTGGATGGTCTGTTTGGCATACACTACAAATACGCCGCCTGCTGTGGGGATCAGCTTGCCATTGGTGCATTTCTTGGTGAGGTCAGCTATTGTGGCCATCTGCCGTAATGTGCCGTCAGCGTTGACATATTGGAGATAAGAGATGTCCATGTCAGTGCCGAGTGCCCAGAAGCCACCGTCGTCGCCTGCGAGGAGCTCCGAGCGACCGCCTCCAGCGCCGCCGAACAGCATGATGCCGTCGGTGCCCCAGGGTGTGCTGCCGTCCTCGTTGATCTTCACTACCCAATGATGCGCGTCAGCACTACGGTTCATCGTTACCACAGAGCCGTCGCTCAAGGCGGCTAGGGCATAGCCAGGAGACCATGTGGCGAGGTTGGGTGTCGTGATGGCGATCCCATCGGCACCCCATTGTGGCACCCCATAATAATCGAGACGCTGCAACTTTTGAGACCAGCCGTTCTCCGACATGCTCGTCCATTGCACAAACATGTCATCACTATATGGATGCGAGGCGATACGTATTTCGTTAGCGCTACTCACGCAGTTGGCGATGAAGGTATTGTTGATTGGGTCGTCGACCCATTGGGCTTGCATGATGCCATAAGTCAGCAATGCCAAAACGAGTATCGATAGTCTTTTCATAGTGAATGAGTTAGGCTTAATGAAGCCCAAAAATAATAAAAAAAGTAATGGTCGCCAATAGGCAGCCATTACTTTTTCACTTTTTTATGTTAATTCGGTTTACTTGATGTTCGGCTCTTCAAGTCCGAGGTGCTTCTTGGCATCCACGCGCTTCAGGATGATACCGATGATCAATGCGGCCACACCGAGGCAGGCAAGCATCACCAGAGGCCAAGTGTAGTTGAGGGCCACCGGGTCGTCAACGCCTGGGTTGGTGTTTTCAAGTACCTTACCGATGAGCAGCGGGAACAGCCACAGGCCGATGTTCTGGATCCAGAAAATCAGTGCGTAAGCTGAACCGATGATCTTTTCATCCACCAGCTTCGGCACGCTTGGCCACAAGGCGGCAGGCACCAGTGAGAACGAGGCGCCCAACACTAGGATGGTCACGTAAGCCACGACCACACCGCCGACGGCATTGCCCTTGAACATAGGCAGGATGAAAGCGAAGGTGAGGTGGCAGATGATGAGCAGCAATGAACCGATCATCAGCATGGAAGCGGCCTTGCCCTTGTTGTCGACATAGCTACCGAGGATAGGAGTGATGGCCACAGCCAACAGTGGGAACACAGCGAAGATGGTCTCAGCGGTGCCGCGCATGTAACCCATGTAGCAGTAAACCACAAGGGCGACAACGGCAGCTGCCATCAAACCGAACTTCAAGCTTTTCTTCTTCGAGAAGTTGCTGGCGAAAGAGCACACGGCAACCACAAGCATGATAATGTATTGCACGATGGTGACGGTGTCGCCAGCCCAGAACGACCCTGGGGCAGGCTCAGTCAAGGTGAGGTTGCATTGAAGCATGTTGACAGCGTATTTCTGGAACGGGAAAATGGCCGAGTAGTAAAGCACGCAGAGTAAAGCAACCAGCCAGAAACCGAGGCTCGACAAAATCTTGCCGATGTCGCTGA
>CAJORF010000071.1 GCA_905236985.1 uncultured Bacteroidaceae bacterium
AGTAAACAAAAAAGAGTTATTAGGGTCTATAGACCTTAAATCTACCATAATCAAACCATAAATCTTTCTTCATCAAACAACTAATTATACTAATTGAACGAATTCCTCGCGATTGTTTGGCTTAGCCGTGAGAGAAGATTCTCACAGCGTTGAGGCAATCGATAGAGGTCATCTTGGAAATACATTTCCAGAAGTGGCCCACATCGATTTCTGCCGTGGCAAAGCGTTATGGCGTTTCGCCTAACCAAACGTCGCAATGTTGTTTTTGAACCTTTCGTCTTTTTCGATGTTTTAGGAATCAATCTTTCTCGGGTGCAAAGTTAAATTCTTGCGATGAGAACAAAAAAGGGTTTGGTCGAGAAAAAAAGCGGAGGCCTTATCCCCGCTTTCGTGCGGCCACGCCAGCGGCGCTGACACGTGAACGTATCCGCCTGAGCGTCAACTCACTCTTGTGCGCCCACCGCTCCGTGTTGTTGCGATAGGCATGTTGCTCAATCTTCAGCGCATCGATGCCCAAGATATGGGCGAGGCACTGTGTCTGTACGTGTGGATACCATTTGGCGATGAACCGTTTCTCGTCATCCGTGAAGCGATGGTACGCGCTCCTTGTGTTCTTTGTCTTTTTCATCATCATCATTGTGCTTAAAAGCTCAGCACAATGATATGAAAAAGTTTGTGGGAAGGTTCAAAAGGGCAGGAAAAGAGTATCAGCCCTAACTTAATCTCAATGCCCCAAATTTAGCGGACAGTAATATTTAAAAATATTGAGCAGGAAAGTTGCGAGACCTTCGCGCAATGTAGAAACACGGAGTCGGTAAGTTGCGAGACTTTGCGCAGGATGGAAACATGAAGTATCTTATAGGGTACTCGCCCCATCGGATTGGGAAGTGAAGTAATTTACAATTTACTCGTCCAATCGGCTTGGGGAGTAGAGTAATTTACAATTTACTCGGCCGCGCAGGGTTGCGCGAGGCAGTAGTAAGGCTTACAACTCAATATTCTTGGACGCGCGGAGGAGTTGTAAACTATACAAGTGGTTCCCGCAAGTAGCGCGAAGGAGTTGCAAGATTTACAAGTGCCACTCGCAGGGACGATAAGAAAAGCAGCGCATCCAATGAGGGTGCGCTGTTTGATATAGGTGGAGTAGTGTTCACCAGAACATTCCCAGCATCATCAGCGGGCCGCACGTGGTTGTCGGGAAGGCATAGATGTAGTAGGCGAACTGCTCACGTGTCATCTTGTCGAAGATGAACGCCAACTTAGCGGTCGCCTCGTTGAGGGTGTTGAAGAGAAACCAAAAAGAGCGCCACGACGGACAGCCTGTTAAATATAATAATGTGGAGAAACAAAGGGCGGAAACACTTACAATCCCTTTCAGAACGTTAAATATCGGAATTTTTTCGGCCAGCGGTGACTAAAGTTCGTGGAAAAACAGTAACTTTGCCGACATAAACATAAAGCAAAGAAGAGTTATGGAAGATTTAGTATTGTCAATCCCTATTCAGGACAAGGCACTCATCGAGACGCTGGCTCAGCGCATGGGCTGGACGATGCGTAACCGTCGCACGTCGGTCGAAAGGTTTATTAATTCCTGCCAGAAGACCCCGCAGATGACCGACGAGGAGATTCAGACTGAAATTCGGAAGCAGCGAGAGCAGGATCAAGCTGGTTTGAATCCTGCCGAGTCGTGATCGAATTCGAACAAAGTTCAAATCAACGCAGTGCGCCAAGGTCTATGAAAATATTGTTCGACTCCAACCTGTGGATTTCGTTCATGATTGGCAAGCGGCTTTCGTCGCTGGCCGATGTGTTGTGTCGCCACGACGTGGAGGTCTATGTCAGCGAGCAAGAACTTAACGAAATCCGTCGAGTCATAGCCCGCGAGAAGTTCAACAAACTCATCTCTGCCGAGACACGCTATTATTTCTTCGAAATGGTCTATGATATCTGCTTCGTCACCGATATTACAGTAGAGGCCAAGTCCGACATCCGCGACCCGAAAGACCTCTATCTCCTTTCAATGGCCGAAAGCATTCCCGTTGATTATATCGTCAGCGGTGACAAAGACCTCACTGACCTCAAGGAACATGCTGGCATCCCCATCTTGAAGTATTCCGAATTGCTGGAAAAGTTAAAATAATATAGGAAACACAGGCGGAGAGCCGTGGCCGAGGATGTCGGCGCGGCTTCCCGCCCTGCAAAATTAAAGAGATGGCATATATTCTAAATCGCCATTTGTTGCCTAAAAGATATAAAAGATGAGACGTAGTTAATGATATTTTGAAAAATTTTTGTACCTTTGCGCTCACAAGAACACTTTAATGCGCATAATTATGGCAAGAACAATCAGAGAAACACCCGCATTGAAGGGCGAGGATGAGCATACCCGCCTGATGTACCTCGACATGATGGAGATTACCAAATAAGAATCCCTACTTATGCTCAACCACAACCGCAGAAACATTGTTTCCCTAATTTTATTTGTCGTGCTGGCCTTTGCGGCCTGCACGAAGCCTGACCATGGCGATGAGGCTGAAGCACTGAGCGACGAGATTTTCAACGAGGGAATAGCAGATATCAATCATGCCTTGGAGCGCGTGGATAGTGCTGAACGGGCTGGCGTGTTCACGGCGGTACATGCCAACACCGTCAGAACCATGATATATGCGAATACCGACCAGCGTCGGATGGCGGCCTATTATGCAGAGAAAGCTATTAAAGCAGAGAAGGAGCAGAGTGTCATCAATCCTGCTGACAGCAGCGACTATTACGCCGCACGATGCATCTTGGCCGATGTGGCATACGCCAATGGGGATTATGGCAAGTCGCTGGCAATGGCGAAGGAGATACTGTTGCTTGTAGGAGACAGGTCTTCGTCTCAGGATGTCGCCATGAAGTGCAGGGCATTGTCGCAGATGGCTGATTGTGAAAGCGAGCTGAACCACATCGACGAGGCCGAACAACTGCTGCTGCAAAGTGTCAATCTATTGATGGAGAGTACACAGCACACCCCCCGATTCGATGACATAGATCCGCTCATCTATACCCTGCTCTCGCTCAACGACCTGTATCTGGACCACAAAATGCCAGAGCGGGCACTGCCCCTGATAGCGAAGATGGACACAGCCTTGAACCGTATGATTCTTTGTCCAGACTGTCCCGACATGGTGATGCAGTTGCGTCGCAACAACGTGACCATCAGCAAGGCACTGGTCTATGCGGCAAACGGAATGAACGAGAAGGCCGAAGTGCTGTTTCGCGAACATCAGCAGTCGCCCGGTCTCGACGCTGCCGACCAGACTGCTGCGGGTGCCTACCTGACCATAGCAGGCCGTTACGACGAGGCTATCCGTTTGTTCGACGAGGCCGACTCCATGCTACGTTCAAGTGGCGAGCCCATCACCGATATCTATGTCACGAACTTCCTGAAGCACAAATACGAAGCCCTGCAACAGGCGGGGCGCACGGCAGAGGCCTTGGCGTTGGGTGACTATATGCGGCAGTTGGCCGACTCCATTCGTCAGCAAGAACGACAAGCCGACGTGGAGCAGTTGCAGGAAATCCGTCAACAGGAAGAAGAGATTGCAGCGAAACACCAGTCGCTGCTGGCGCACCGCACCGTCCTCGTTGCTACCGTCGTGCTACTGTTGATGGCCATCTACATCATCTGGCGCATCCACCGCTACAACCGCCTGCTCTCCGAGAAGAACCGCAGCCTTTACGAACAGATTCAGCAGCGCGAACAAGCCGAAGCAGAGGAGCACCGCCAGTTGCAGGCACAGCCCGAGGAAAGCCTCACCGCCGAGCAGCAACTCTACCGCCGCCTCTGCACGCTGATGACCGACCAGCAGCCCTACACCGACGAGAACCTGAACCGCGACACGTTGGCCCAGCTCCTCGGCACCAATGCCAAGTACGTGGTGCAGGCCATCCGCGAGTGTTCCCATGGCGAGACCGTCATGGACTTCATCACCCGCTACCGTCTGGAGAACGTAGCTCATCTTCTGAAGACCACCGACGAATCCATCAGCCTCATCGGCGAACTCTCCGGCATCCCCAGCCGCACCACGCTCTCCCGCCTCTTCCGCAACGCATACGGCATGACGTGCAGGGAGTACCGACAAGTGTTGCAGCAGAAATAGAAGAAATCCCAGATTTGAAACATTTTTTCCCGCCAGTGAAACATCCGTTTTGCTGGCGGGCTGTACTTTTGCAATAAAATTGCGAGAACAGGCTGCGCCTCAGCAATTCGAGTGAACTCGATTGCATTCGGCTTGCACTGTCCTTGCATCCGAAAGCAAACAATGAAAGCAAATGTCATCCCAATAATAAACAAAATAAAACATCAAAGCATTATGAAAAAGATTCTAAATCTTGCAGTATTCAGTTTGATGGCTGGCATCTGCTCGGCCTACGATTTCACAGCTGTGTCGCCCAGCGGCCACACGCTCTACTACAGCATCAACGGCAGTGAGGTCACGCTTATCTCTGAATTAGAATATAGTGCCTCCTCGCCAAAGACATACGAGACACCACCTGTCGGCGATTTGGTGATTCCTGAAACTGTCACCTACGACGGCAAGACATACCATGTGACCAGCATAGGCGACTATGCCTTCAGATGTTGCGCCGGCCTGACAGCACTCGCCATCCCCGAAAGTGTGGTCAATATCGGTAATTGCGCTATTGCTGATTGTGAAAACCTGATTTCCGTAAACATTCCTTCTAAAGTAACAACACTTTCAATGGG
>CAJORF010000072.1 GCA_905236985.1 uncultured Bacteroidaceae bacterium
AACGTGAAGCTCGATGACGGCCGTCACATCACCTTCCTCGACACACCTGGTCACGAGGCGTTCACCGCTATGCGTGCCCGTGGAGCCCAGGTGACGGACATCGCCATCATCATCATTGCTGCCGACGACGACATCATGCCGCAGACGAAGGAAGCCATCAACCACGCTGTGGCTGCCGGCGTTCCCATCGTCTTCGCCATCAATAAGATCGATAAGCCCGCCGCCAACCCCGAGAAGATCAAGGAGCATCTGGCTCAGATGAACTTCCTTGTGGAGGATTGGGGTGGTAAGTACCAAAGTCAGGACATCAGTGCCAAGAAAGGTATGGGTGTGCCCGAACTCATGGAGAAGGTGCTGCTCGAAGCCGAGATGCTCGACCTCAAGGCCAACCCCAACCGCAAGGGTACAGGATCCATCATCGAGTCGTCACTGGACAAGGGACGCGGCTACGTCGCTACCCTACTCTGCTCCAACGGCACGCTGCGCATGGGAGATATCCTGCTGGCCGGCACCAACTATGGTCGCATCAAGGCGATGTTCAACGAGCGCGGACAGCGCATCAAGGAGATTGGTCCGTCGCAGGCTGCCACCGTGCTCGGTCTGAATGGTGCTCCTCAGGCTGGTGACACTTTCCACGTTATGGACAGCGACCAGGAAGCCCGCGAGATTGCATCGAAGCGTGAACAGCTGCAACGCGAGCAGGGCATCCGCACTCAGCACCACCTCACGCTCGACGAGATTGGTCGCCGCATCGAACAAGGCGGTTTCCAAGAGCTCAACGTCATCGTCAAGGGCGACGTCGATGGTTCCATCGAGGCCCTCAGCGACTCGCTCATCAAGCTCTCCACTGAGAAGATTGCCGTCAATGTCATCCACAAGGCTGTGGGTCAGATCTCCGAGAACGATGTCTCGCTGGCCGCCGCCTCCGATGCCATCATCGTAGCCTTCCAGGTACGTCCCTCAGCACAGGCCCGCAAGGCTGCTGATCAACAAGGCGTCGAGATCCGCACCTACAGCATCATCTATGATGCGATCGAGGAGGTCAAGGAAGCCATGGAAGGTATGTTGGCACCCGAACTCAAGGAGGAAGTCACCGCACAGCTCGAAGTGCGTCAGGTGTTCCACATCTCCAAGGTCGGTACGGTGGCCGGTGCTTACGTCATGGATGGCAAGGTCAGCCGCTCGAACAAAGCCCGCATCATTCGCGACGGCATCGTCATCCATACGGGTGCTATTGATGCCCTCAAACGCTTCAAGGACGACGTCAAGGAAGTCTCGACCAACTTTGAGTGTGGTATCTCATTGGTCAACTACAGCGACATCCGCGAGGGTGACACCATCGAGACGTTCCAGGAGATTGAAGTTAAAGCGAAGCTCTAATGAACGGTTTTGACATCTTATTTCTTGTCATGCTCGCACTGGGTGTCTGGAAAGGATGGACGAACGGTCTGCTCAAAGAAGTGCTGGGCCTCATCGGTGTCTTTGCAGGACTTTACGTAGCCTATTTGCTCTATGAGCAGGTAGGCTATCAGTTGGCTCCGCATATCGGATGCCCGCCGACTGTCGCCAACTTGATAGCCTTTGCCCTCATTTGGATTGGCGTGCCTATTCTATTGGGGATCTTGGGCTCATTGTTGACCAAGCTCTTGGAATGGGCAGGCCTCGACAGCATCAACCATCTGGGCGGCTCCCTCATCTGTGTGGTCAAATACGGCATCCTCCTCGGTGCGGTCTGCAACGTGCTCTCCATCACGCATCTCATCCCAGAAGAGTCGCAACAGAACTCCATTCTCTTCGAACCCCTCAGACGAACCACCTCCATTGCCTTCGAACTGGCTAAGAGTCAGTGGAAGAATATGAAAGTAGAAGCTGAAGAATCTGACTGTGAATTGGTTTAAGGACGATGAAGCAGTCAGACGCTTTTCAGCAATGGGTGGAAGGAATACCTTATGAGGTGGCCTTCTGGAACAATCTCTATCGTTGGGACAGCACCTTTGAAGGTGTTATCAACTGGTCGAGACGCGGTAAGTCCCTTGAACTTGAAGGTTGGGATGCTCAGCAGTTCCTTTCGACCTTCAATGCGCCCATCGTACTTGATGTAGGATGTGGATTAACTTATGCCAAGGGCGATCAACTGATTACTCCAGAAGGACTCCGCCAATTAGACGTGCGCTATATTGACCCGCTCGCATTTTACTACAACGAGATTATCCAGCACTATCACCGCGACATGCCGCCCATTCAGTTCGGCATGATGGAATACCTGACGGCTAACGCCGAGCCAAACACAGTGGCATTAGTGATTATTCACAACGCCCTGGATCATTCCGCCGATCCAATGAAGGGTATCCTTAATGCTATCAGCATACTTAAGGTGGGCGGCTGTCTATACCTTAACCATCATCCCAACGAGGCAGAAGCAGAACATTACAAAGGTTTTCATCAGTTCAACATCTGTGCAGATGAAGAGCACCATTGTATCATTTGGAACAAGACTCAACGTTTCGTGGTAGATGACATCATTGCTCCATTCGCATCCATCCGTACACAGATTTTGGAGAATGGCTTTGTTGTCAGCATCATCACCAAGACGGGAGAAGTGAGCAAGGATCTGCTTGATCCGCTTAGGGATAATCAGGAGCTCTCACAGCTGTTGATGGTACAAACCTGTAATAGTCTCAGGCCTGGTTATGCATTAAGGCTCAGGATGAAATACTGGTGGTACAACACCATTCAGTTTTTTGTGCAATCGCTGTCTCCGAAGAACCGAATGCGGCTTCGTCGTTTAATTTATCGGAAATAAAGAACGCTACCTTTAAGATATGTCTAACAAAGAAAAACAAACAGCAACACCACAGCCCGAGGCACAGAATGCCTTCGTTCGCTCAGTCGCCGAGAAAACCTACGAGTTCGGCTTCACTACAGACGTCGAAACGGAAGTCATCGATCGTGGCCTCACCGAAGACACCGTGCGCCTCATCTCTGAGAAGAAAGGGGAGCCGGAGTGGCTGTTGGAGTTCCGTTTGAAAGCTTTCCGATATTGGCTGACGCAGGAACAGCCCACATGGGGACATCTCCAAATGCCCGAGATTGACTATCAGGACATCTCCTACTACGCTGATCCGACAAAGAAGAAAAAGGCACGTGGCGATTCTCCCGCCGAGATTGACCCCGAGCTCATGAAGACCTTCGACAAGCTCGGCATCCCTCTCGAGGAGCGTCTCGCCTTGAGTGGCACGGCTGTCGATGCTGTCATGGACTCCGTTTCCGTGAAGACAACCTTCCGCGAGAAGCTAGCCGAACAGGGCATTATCTTCTGCTCCATCAGCGAAGCCGTAAAGACGCATCCCGACCTCGTCCGCAAATACCTCGGCACTGTAGTTCCCTACCGCGACAATTTCTTCGCCGCCTTGAACAGCGCAGTCTTCTCCGACGGTTCCTTCGTCTATATCCCCAAGGGCGTGCACTGTCCCATGGAGCTCAGCACCTATTTCCGCATCAACGCCCAAGGCACAGGACAGTTCGAGCGCACGCTCATCGTGGCCGACGAGGATGCTTACGTCAGCTATCTCGAAGGCTGCACAGCACCCATGCGCGACGAGAACCAGCTGCACGCCGCCATCGTGGAGATTGTAGTCGAGAACCGTGCCGAGGTGAAGTATTCGACCGTTCAGAACTGGTATCCGGGCGACAAGGACGGTAAGGGCGGCGTGCTCAACCTGGTCACCAAGCGCGGACTACTGCGCGGCGAGAACAGCAAGCTCTCATGGACACAGGTGGAAACGGGCTCGGCCATCACCTGGAAATATCCTTCATGTGTACTGGCAGGTGCAGGCTCGCAGGCCGAGTTCTACAGCGTCGCCGTGACCAATAACTACCAGCAAGCTGACACGGGCACGAAAATGATTCACCTCGCGCCCCGCACCAGCTCCACCATCATCTCAAAGGGCATCAGTGCGGGTCGCTCACAGAACTCCTATCGCGGCCTTGTCCGTGTGGCCAAGAACGCCGAAGGAGCCCGCAACTACAGCTCTTGCGACAGCCTCCTACTCTCCTCCACGTGTGGTGCCCACACTTTCCCTTACATGGACGTACAGAACCCATCTGCCGTCGTGGAGCACGAAGCCACCACCTCCAAGATCTCCGAAGACCAGCTCTTCTACTGCCAGCAGCGCGGCATACCTCAAGAAGAAGCCGTAGGCTTGATTGTCAACGGCTATGCCAAAGATGTCCTCAACAAACTCCCCATGGAGTTTGCCGTCGAAGCTCAAAAGCTCCTCAGCGTTTCCCTCGAAGGCACCGTAGGATAAAAGCCTTGCATCCAATAAAATGATGCTATAGGTCTGATTTTTCTTCTTATTCACAAGCCCTTCACCCCTTCAGCCCGCTGCAGCAACAGGCTTAGCTGGCGGAACTTCAAGGGCGATGCCCGGAGAAGTGTCATTGGCACATAACGGAGTCCTCTTTCTTGATGAATTAACC
>CAJORF010000073.1 GCA_905236985.1 uncultured Bacteroidaceae bacterium
CAGGATGGGCTTGAACCAACGACCCCCTGATTAACAGTCAGGTGCTCTAACCAACTGAGCTACTGAAGCAGTCTTCTCGGCCTTTCTGAGGCACTATTTAAGCGCAGAAACGAGGGTAAAAAGATGTTTTAACGCTTTTTTCTCGGAATTGCGGGGCAAAAGTAGTGCTTTTCTCAAAAATAAACAATACTTTTGCAAAAAATTTTCATCGATATGGCAAAAATCATAGGAATTGGCAATGCTTTAGTGGATATTTTGGTCCATTTAGACAACGAAAATTTACTTTCTGAGCTAAATCTGCCCAAAGGGGGTATGACTCATGTCGATCGGAAGGGACTCATGCGACTTCGTCAACGAATCGTGGGTCTTCCCGTAGAACAAGCAACGGGTGGAAGTGCCGCAAACACTATCCATGCGATGTCCATTTTGGGTGACACAACAGGCCTAATCGGTGCTGTCGGCGACGACTCTACCGGTCGTTTCTTTGCCGAGCAGGCTCAGCGCAGAGGTATCGATGCTCATCTGGCTGTCATTCCCGACGAGCAGACAGGTACGGCAAACGCGCTGGTCACACCCGATCATGAACGTACGTTCGCCACCCATTTAGGTGCAGCGGTCCACCTTGGCGAAGCATTGAGGGCGGTCGATCTATCTCGTTACGACATGCTGCACATCGAGGGTTATCTGCTCCAGGATCAGCTCCAGTTGACAGACATCCTGAGGTCGGCTAAGCAGGCGGGGCTCATGGTGAGTTACGACCTGGCTTCTTGGAACATCGTGCTCGACCACCACGCACTCATCGTTGATCTGATTCGTGACTATGTAGATATTGCCTTTGCCAACGAGGAGGAGGCTGCCGCCTTCAGCGGTATGCAGGATCCCGAGGCTTCGCTACGAATGCTTGCCTCGATGACAGAGATTGCTGTGGTCAAAGTGGGTAAGCATGGCGCACTCGGCATGAGCAAAGCAACGGGTGATGCCATCTTGCGTGTGCCCGGCCTGAGTAGGAAGGTGGTTGATACGACAGCTGCTGGGGATTTCTTTGCAGCTGGCTTCCTGCACGGATTCATCCAAGGTAAGGATCTCGCCACCTGTCTCGACTATGGTAACCACATTGCTGCCGAGGTGATTCAGGTCTATGGCACTCAGGTTGACCCTGAGCGTCTAAGGAACTCATTAAATTTGGAAAATTGAACCCTTGAACTCTTGAACAATATGAAAAAGAGACTTTCCTTTCTCATCCTATTCTATTCATTCTTCGCTTTCCCCTCTTCAGCCCAGCAGCAAAGACCGCAGACGGGCTTTGACATCTCCCGCAACCTTGAGATCTTTGCGGATATCTACCGCCAACTCGATATGTTTTATGTCGATTCCCTTTCCGCAGACACAGCTGTGCGCTGGGCTATCGATGGGATGTTGGCGGAGATAGACCCTTACACCAAGTTCTATCCTGACAACGATCAGGATGAGCTGCGACTGATGGCTACTGGCCGTTATGCGGGTATCGGAGCACTGATCCGTCAGTACAAGAAGGAGAACCGCACTGTGATCGAAGAACCCTATGAGGGTTGTCCCGCACAGGAAGTCGGCGTGCGCGCTGGCGATGTAATCCTGAGTATTGACGGTAAGGACATCAATGGTTGGACGGTCAGCAAGGTGAGTCAAAGTTTGCGTGGCGAGCCCGGCACCACTTTTGAGTTGCGTGTGCAACGTCCGGGCGAAAAGAAACCCCGTGCTTTCAAGATCACACGCCGACAGATCCAACTGCCCTGTCTGCCGTGGTATGGAGTGGTGGATAGTACGGCACACGTCGGCTATTTCTACCTTTCGGAGTTCACCGATAAGTGTGCCACGGAAGTACGCCACGCCATTCTCGAGATGAAGCAGCAGGGCATGGAACGCCTGATCATCGACCTCCGTGACAATGGTGGCGGATCGGTCAGCGAGGCTGTGGAGATTGTTGGTATGTTTGTACCGCGTGGCAGCTTGGTCGTTTCCACCAAGGGTAAAGTGCCTGCTACCTGCCACGACTACCTCACACCCGCCGAGCCCATCGACACGGTCATGCCGCTGGCAGTGCTCGTCAATGGCAACTCTGCTTCGGCTTCAGAGATTGTCACTGGCGCCCTTCAGGATCTTGACCGTGCGGTCATTCTTGGACAGCGTACATACGGAAAGGGTCTTGTGCAAGGCATTCGCGAATTGCCTTACCGTGGTCAGCTCAAGATCACTACAGCGCGATATCACATTCCTTCTGGTCGTTGCATTCAGGCTTATGACTATCGCCATCGTACTGCCGACGGAGCTGCTACAACGCTTCCCGACAGCTTGACACGTGAGTTCCGTACCCGTCTGGGGCGACCTGTCCGCGATGGCGGTGGTATCCTTCCAGATTCCATCCTTGCTGTGGATTCTGTGCCTACGATGGTCTATGACCTCACAGCGTCGGATGTGTATTTCGATTATGTGACGGATTATGTCACCCGTCATCCTGAGATCGCACAGCCAGGTCATTTCCATCTCTCCGATGCCGACTACGATGACTTCGAGCGCACGGTCGCTGCCAGCGACTTCACCTACAATGGTCGCACGGCAGCCGCCTTGGCACAGCTGCGACAGTTGGCACGCTTCGAAGGACGCGATGTTGAAGCAAAAGCAGAGTTCGATGCACTCGAGGCCAAGCTCAAAGTCAATGACCTTGCCACAGACCTGCGACGTTTCCGTTCGCATATCCAACCCTATCTCGAGACCGAAATAGTCAGTCGCTACTACTTCCAGCGTGGTGCTCTGCAGCAACAGCTCGCTACCGACAAAGCTGTTCGCAAGGCGATAGAAACTTTAAGCACTGAGTGACTGAACATAAATCTCACATCAATCTAAACCTAAATCAATTTCACTGAAAAAGATTTGAGTTCAGATTTAAGTGAGATTTAAGTTCCATATATATCCATCATTTAAGTTCAGAATATAATTTAAGTTCCATGATATGAGAAAACGTAAAGCTCAGAAAACCAATCAAGCCATTATGCGAGGCGTTATTGCTATGGCGCTCATCGTGCTGCTTGTCTGTTACCTCTTCCTGACGATGGTATCCTGCACTTCGTCTGGTCCCACATCGCGTGTCGATGGAACCATCACCAATGCCAAGGACTCTACGCTGGTGCTTGAAGCGATGACGCTCAGCGGCATCCAGCCCATTGACTCCGTTCGCCTGAAGGAAGATGGGTACTTCTCCTTCACTATCCAAGCCGCCGTGCAGGATTCCACGGCCTCCCCCGAATTCTATCGGCTGCGCATTGCCCGTCAGGTCATCAATTTCGTAGTAGATAGCCTCACTGACATCTATGTCGAAGCTCCTTTTGCGCGTATGGCTACCGACTATGACATCGAAGGCAACGAAGCTTCACGCACAATGAAGACCATCTCGCTCCTAAACATCCAATTGCAACAACAGCTGGCTGCACTCGGTGATGACCCTTCGTTGTCAGCTTTAGAAAAAATGGATCGAGCGCGGGAACTTGTGACAGCATATAAGCAGACGCTCAAGACAGACTTCATCCTCCGCGACCCCGCTTCGCCCGCTGCCTACTTCGCCCTTTTCCAGACCATCGGCTCACAGATGCTCTTCAATCCCGAGGATGACAAGAGCGACGTGCAGTACTTTGCTGCCGTGGCAACGCAATGGGACGAGCGCTATCCTGCCGCACCACGCACGGAGAACCTCCGCAATATCGCACTACGCGGACTACGCAACACACGTCCAACACGTCCCTTGGACATACAGATTGACGGTGATAAAGTACGTGAGACGGGCATCATTGACTTTGGGTTCCCCGACATACGCGGGCGGGAGCGTCGCCTCTCCGACCTGCGCGACAACGTGGTGCTGCTGGACTTCACTGCCTATGCACTGCCGCAGAGCCAGCAGCGCATCATAGAGTTGCGTGAACTATACAATACCTACCACAGCCGTGGCTTGGAGATCTATCAGGTTTCTCTCGACGCCGATGAGCACTACTGGAAGACCATGTCGGAGGCTTTGCCTTGGGTCTGTGTCTATTGTTCCGAAGGCATCATGAACGACATCGTGCAGCTCTACGGCGTTCAAGCCCTTCCGTCCTATTTCTTAGTGGGACGCGGTGCCGAACTTAAAGCACGTGGTGAGCAGATTCCCGACCTTCGCAAGGCTATTGAAGCTGAATTGTAGCCTCATTTTTGCTTGGAAACGCGAAAAAAGAGAAATCCGACGGTATAATTCATGAATTATTTGTAATTTTGCATCCAAAATGCGACGGATAGGTTAATGTTTCGTCCCCAAAATACCATAACGATATGGCGGCGAGTGTGGTTCGCGCTGATCGTGACGCTCCTGTTGCCAGGCTTTCTCTCGGCGCAGGAATGGATTGGTGTTCATCACCGGGCGATGTCGCACGGATGGGTGACGCCCCTGCACATCGACAGCGTCGAGCACATCGAGTTCATCAATGGTTTCACCTCGCTGCGTGTGCAGCTGAACGATGGTTTTGAAATGCCTTTTTCTGTCGGTGCGTTAGATAGCATTGATTTTGCCGAACTACTGGACGAGGAGCTGGAACAAAAGAACCACTACGAAGTCTTTCAGATGTATGTCTTCACGCAAAATGCACAAGCTATCAACTCCAAGGAAAACTACGTCCCCTGCTATGTCGCCGTCAATGGTGGTGACAGCTATGCCCATCGCCTGCTGCCCGCCAGTATTCGCGGACGCGGCAACTCGACGTGGAACTGGTATGACAAGAAACCTTACCGCCTGAAGCTCGATAAGAAACACAAGATACTTGGCGTGGCCAAGGCCAAGTCGTGGGTGTTGCTGGCCAACTACCGTGACGTGACCGACTTGATGAACACCTTCGTCTTCGAGTTGGGAAGGTGGATGGGTTTGCCTTATACCAATCACACGCGCTATGTCGAACTCTTCGTCAATGGAGACTATACAGGCGTCTATCAGTTGACCGAACAGATTCAGCAGGGAGAAAACCGTGTGAACGTAAGTGACGACCGCGGCATACTCCTTTCTTTGGATGAGGATGATGGCCCCAACATTAATGCCGATGCCACGGATAACTTTTGGTCGAAGGTCTTTGCGATGCCAACGACGGTGAAATATCCCGATGACGATCTGCTCACGCCCGAACGGCGCGATAGCATCCGTGAGGTGTTCGGCGTTCTCGAAGATGCTATCAACCGTCAGGATTATGCTGCAGCCTCGGAGCTGATGGACATGGAGAGCTTCGTGCGCTATCTCATGATTCAGCAACTCATCTATAATGTCGAACTATCGGCACCGCGTAGCATCTTCCTACATAAGGACGGCGACGGCAAATGGGCGATGGGTCCCCTGTGGGATTTCGATGCCGGCTTCGACTTCGACTGGGGCAATATGTACACGGGACATACGTTCTTCACTGATTACAAAGAGACAATCCTCGGATCAGACCCCGTCAACCGCAACGGCAACTACCAATGCCCCCGCTTCTTCACTAACCTTTTCGGTTGCAAGGAGTTTGTCAAGCTCTACAAAGACACTTGGAACCACTATGCCGACTCGCTCATGGAGCATACCTGGGGCGAGATGGAGCATTATCTCGAATACCTGCGTCAAGGTCCGATGAAGCGTGAGGCAAATCGGTGGCCCATTTCTGGTAAATCGTTCGAGACAGAGGTGGCAAAAATGAAGGCGTGGCTCGAAAAGCGTGTTGCCTACACTGGCCAACTGATCAACGGCATACCGGATCCAGATGATATTGATCCCGAACAACCCGTTCAGAGCGAGAAGTTGTGCGGCACCATTGATGTCTCCGTCACCGTCAACTGGAATGATGGCTATTCGCAGAGCAACTCGATAGTCATTGATCATACCCAAGTGCTCGGTCTCCTCGGCATCGACGAATTGCAGTTCAAGCCGACGAAAGTCACCATCGTGCCGCTCAATACCGACGGCACTGTTGGCCCCAACAATACCAACGGTGTCTTCGGCGGTTGGTTCAACGGCGATGGCAATCCCCGCGTATGGGATGGCGGACACGTCTATATCGAAGTCTTCTCCGATCTCTTCAACTGGAGCTGCGGCGTGCGTAAGGACACCTGCTACGATACGGAGCACACCGTCACAATGCAATACCGCTACCAAGTGGACACCGAGCTCCGCAAGGTTAACGTCCGTGTTCACTTCACCATCGCGAATGTGGGTGGAGGCTGGTGGTGGTGAAAACTAAAATGAAGAATGAAGAATGAAGAATGAAAAATGAAAAAAAGAGGTCACTTCTGAAATTTTTTATACATAAAGAGCATCTAAGGATAAAACGCAACAACTCAGAATTCACCAATTCATAAACTCAACAACTATGAAACTTCGAAAGATTCTTTCAGTAGCCGTCCTGATGTTGACGGCAACCTACGCTACGGCGCAGGACATGAGTCAGATGATGCAACCGCTTCCTGTCGATCCGAAGGTACGCGTCGGACATCTTGACAACGGACTCACTTATTACATCCGTCACAACGAGGAACCCAAGAACCAGGCCTTCTTCTACATTGCACAGAAGGTGGGCTCCATTCAGGAAGAAGAGAGCCAGCGCGGTCTTGCACACTTCCTCGAACACATGTGCTTCAATGGCACGAAACACTACCCCGACAGCTCGCTCATCGAGTACCTTGGCAGCATCGGTGTCAAGTTCGGTGCTCAGCTCAACGCCTACACCAGCGTCGAGGAAACGGTTTATAATATTGATAATGTACCCGCGCGTGAAGGCGCCATCGACTCCTGCCTCTTGATCCTGCATGACTGGAGCCACGACTTGACCCTCGATGGCAAGGAGATTGACAAGGAACGCGGTGTCATCCACGGCGAGTGGCGTATGCGCAACACAGGCTACACCCGCATCCTCGTCAAGCACCTCGAAGAGCTGATGTCCGACAGCCGCTATGGCCGCCGCTTCCCTATCGGTCTGATGGAAGTGGTCGATGAGTGCCCCTACGACACGCTGCGCGCCTACTATCACAAGTGGTATCGTCCCGACCTCCAGGGTATCATCGTTGTCGGTGACATTGATGTCGATCAGGTCGAGGGTAAGATACAGAAGCTCTTTGGCCCCATCACCGTCGAGCAGCCCGTGGCTAAGCGCGAGTTCTATAGTGTACCTGACAACGCTGAAGCCGTCGTGGTGTCCGACAGCGACCCCGAGGTGACATCGCAGGTGGTGATGATTTCCATGAAACATGAGGCTATCCCCGACAGCATCCGAAATACGATGCCGATCTACATCACCGAAAGCATGATCCGAATTGCCACTAATGTCATCAACCAACGTCTGCATGAGCTCTCTCTGAAGCCCGAATGTCCGTTCCAAGCAGCCAGTGTTGACGATGGTGCCTTCCTGCTCTCCTCCAAGGTCACAGGTGCCTTCAATATCGAAGTTATGCCCAAAGAAGGACGTGTCGAGGAAGCGATCCAGGCTGTTATGGAAGAGGTGTATCGCGCCGATCAGTTCGGACTCACTAAGGGTGAAGTCGATCGCGCCGTACTCAACACCATCTCTAGAATGGAGCAGCTCTACAATAACCGCGACAAGCAGCAAAGCATTGCTTACGCTCATGAGTACTACAGCTCGTTCCTCAACAACGACGCTATCCCCGGCATCGAGGTAGAGTATCAGATGATGCAGCAGATACTGCCTCAAGTTCCTGCCGAGATGTTCGGTCAGGCCATTCAGGAGTTCATCAGCCGCACAGACAGCAACCTTGTCGTGCTCTCCCTCAACCCCGAGAAGGAAGGTCTCGTCATTCCCACCAAGGATCAGCTCCTCGGCGCCATTCACGCTGCACAGCAGAGCCAGCTCACTGCATGGGTCGATAACGTGAAGACTGGTCCGCTGATTGAGACGCTACCGAAGCCTGGCAAGGTGAAGAAGGAGACCGAAGGTCCCTGCGGATCCAAGGTGCTCACCCTCTCTAACGGTGTCAAGGTCATCATGAAACAGACTGATTTCAAGGATGACGAGATCCGCATGATGGCATGGAGCGAGGGCGGCAACGGACGCTATCCCGACAGCGAGCGCATCAATCTGCAGGCCTTTGACGAGGTAGCCGGACATTCCAAAATTGGCGGCTTCTCCAACACTGAACTGACCAAGGCTCTCGCCGGAAAGAATGTCCGCAGCAGTGCCGACGTTGACGTGCGCGAAGAGAGCTTCTCGGGCTACAGCTCCAAGAAGGATATCCAGACGCTCTTCGAACTCATCTACATGACCTTCCAGCCGCGCGAGAAGGATGAGGATGCAGTAGGTGCTTACAAGGAGCAACTCCGTGAGAGCCTTCGCAATAAGGCACTCAACCCCTTGGCCAGCCTCAGCGACAGTATTCAGGCTACGCTCTACGGACATCACCCACGCATTGAGCCTATGACAGAAGCTGAAGTTGATCTGATCAACTACGACCGTATCCTCGAGATGTGGAACGACCGCTTTGCAGACGCTTCCGATTTCACTTTCCTCTTCCTCGGTAATATCGACGAGCAGCAAATCCGTGTGCTTGCAGTTCAGTATCTTGCAACGCTTCCCAAGGTGAAGCGCGATGACAAGCCCGTTGATCCAGGTCTCAACTTCGTCACGGGCGACATCACCAACCGCTACCAGAAGAAGATGGAAACACCGCAGAGCTTCATCGTCTGCGCATGGACTGGTGACACCGAGATGACCGTGCGCAACAACGCTCTCATGACCATCCTCGGCAACTGCGTGGCAGAGACCTATCTCAAGAAGATTCGTGAGGAGCTCGGTGCTGCTTATTCCACCAGTGCACAGGGTATGATCACTCGCGGTACAGACGATCGTCCGCGCTATGTCCTTCAGGTTGCCTTCCCGCTCAAACCCGAGATGACTGATACCTGCATGCAGATTGTTCAGGATGTTTTCGAGGATGTAGCTGAGAATGGCGTCATGGAGGAGAGTCTCACCAAGGCTAAGGAATATCTCCTGAAGACCTACAAGCAGAACCAGCGCGAGAACAGTTGGTGGGTGAACCGCATCGCCAGCATCGCCCGTCGCAACTATGACCCCGCAGAGGATTACGAAAACATCGTCAGTGGCATCACTTCATCAAATATCAAACAAATGGCCACTACGATTCTTGCCGCTGGCAATAGAGTAAGGGTCATCATGGAACCTGAACAATGAGGCTTTTGAGACATCCATTTGTCTCATTACAGCAGTCCCAACTCCACTTGACGTACCACACGTTCGATCAAGCGGTCATCACCCTCAGCATCGTACTCCTTCTTCAGGCTTGCCCTGAAAGTCCAGGCAAAGACCTGATAGAAGGTGGCACGAGCGGGACCTAAGAAAGCCTTGACGATTTCATAGCTCGACTGATTACATTCGCGATCCACGAGCTTGATGAGGAGCTTACCTTGAGAATAGGTAAGCTTCTTCATTTCAGGGGTATATTGCTTCTTGATATCGCGCTCGACAGCCTTGATGTGAGCATCCTTCTCCTCCTTCGTAGGCAGGGACTCCAGCACCAGGTAGGTTTCTTCTAACATCATGTTGGCTTTCTTTGCCAAGGGCAACACGCGTTTCACATTGGCCACCAGACGGTTGTACTTCTGCCGTTCACGTTCGCTCTTGAAGACGAGGGGTTTATACACAGGCAGCTCTGGCATTAGGTAGTCCCACACGGGCTCACCGTCCAGAATGATTGGATGCTTTGAGCGGTAGTACTGGAAGTTCGTCAGACCAGGCATCTCTTCGATGTTCAGAGGTGCAAAGTCATCCTCCGACCATTCATCCTGCTGGGCGTGTACGTTGACAAATGCCCAGCAAAGTGATACGAATATGATGAATCTTTTCGTTTCCAATTTTCAATTTTCGCCTTTAAAAGCGGCGCAAAAGTACGTCAAAACTGCGACAATACATCATTTTTCATACTTAATTATTCATTTTTCACTTTTCGCTATTTATTTTTCACGCTCAATCATTTATTTTTCACTTTATATCAAAAAATTGTAAATAGTAAATTGTCAAATCGTAAAAAATATCTATCTTTGCACCCGCAAAACAAGAATTACAAAATTGTAAATCGTCAAATCGTAAAATTACCCAATGATTAAGCGTATTACAGCTGCTGAAGCTGCAGCACAAATCGAGAATGGACAGACGCTGGGCCTCTCGGGTTTCACACCTGCCGGCGTTCCTAAGAGCGTTACTGCCGAATTGGCTAAGAAGGCTCATGCAGAGCACGAAGCAGGCCGCCCCTTTAAGGTGAATATCTTCACCGGTGCCTCTACGGGGCAGAGCTGCGATGGTGTCCTTGCCAATGAACAGGCCATCGGACTCCGTGCACCCTATACTACCAACCCCGACTTCCGCAAGCATGTCAACCTCAATGAGATCCGCTACACCGACCTCAACCTTTCCAATATGGCCACCCAGATCCGTCAAGGTTATCTCGGCGATATCGACTGGGCCATCATCGAGGCTTGTGATGTAGAGATCCACGGTTCCAAGGCTCACATCTTCCTCACTGCAGCTGGTGGCATCAGCCCCACAGCTTGCCGTCTGGCCAAGCGTGGCATCTTCGTAGAGCTCAACGCATTCCACAGCCCGAAGAGCAAGGGCTTGCATGATGTCTATGAGATAGAGTATCATCCATATCGCACCCCCATCAACATCACGCATCCCAGTGACCGTATTGGTAAGCCTTACGTAGAGGTTGATGCTGATCGCATCTTGGGTATCGTCGAGTGCGACATCCCCGACGAGGCACGCGCCTTCAAGGATCCAGACCCCATCACCACTAAGATAGGTCAGAACGTCGCCGACTTCCTCGTTCAGAACATGCGCGAAGGCAAGATACCTCCC
>CAJORF010000074.1 GCA_905236985.1 uncultured Bacteroidaceae bacterium
CATCTACGACCTCTTCAACTGGCGCGTGACGCCGATAGAAACCCATATACAGGACTGGCTGAAGAAAGGATGGCTCGTGGGCGAACCCGTCAATCGCTACCGTGCATCGACGCATGTCATGATTGCACCTTTGGTGTGGATTGACACCTTACGAGGCATAGATCCAGAAGAACTGACGGAGCTGCAACACACCGCACTCGCCGCAACCAAGAGGGATACGTATGCCATGGCGTCATTGGCGAAGGCGCTGTGTCTGTTCCTGCACAACCTGCCATTCACCGATGAGCTGGCAGGTGTCGATGAGGAGGCTCTGTTCAAGAATATGAAGGCCGTGCAGCCCTACTGGGATTTCATTGTCACACAGCCGGAACTGCGTGCCTTCCTCTGTCAATGTCCAGAGCGCGTGTTGTCTCAGTGTTTCTATCTGCTGATTCCTCGGCTGTGTGAGGGCGAGGAATTTATGGAACGTGAGGCGCTGGATCAATTGTTCTTTGACAATGAAAGGCTTCCTGAAGAAGTGCGTCATCTGTTGCGTAATAACTACCTCTACCACATTGAATTCTTGAAACACGGCCGTCTGGAGTCTGTGATGGCCGAGATGGCCGAGAATAGCGGTTACACTATGTCGCTGAAGGCGTTGCTCCATTTGCATCACGGCCAGCCCGAGGCTGCACTGGAATTGTTCTCCACTATCCTTAAAGCCATAGGTCTTGGCTATTTCGTTACGCCTTTGGAGAATTTTGCATACGCCGTAGCCCTCGGCCTTACGAACACGCCCAATGCACAGAAGACAGCTGCCAAATTGCTCAAAGACCGCAAGGCCTGTCAGCTGCCGACATGCTATCCCCTGTTGCTCGTGCTGCATCATTTCTTCCAGCAGGACGCCGACAAATTCCTTCGTTCTTATCCTCTTTACAACTGCACAGACAGCAATAGCCGCATACTGGCTACACTCTTTGCCGCGCACTACAACCTTATTCCCGAAGATTCCAAGGAGATCCGGGCCATGGGCAATCTCTTGGCCACTAAAGGTGATGACTACACTCGTCTGCTCTGTTGCGAAGATTTCCCTGCACTCCAGCCTCTGGCTGAAAAGCTTCACACGCAGACGGGACTGACACGGGGATTACTGCCCTCGGTACGCAAGCTGGCACCCTGGGAGCGCGTACTCGAAGAGTTGCTGCGCGAGACCTCGCCAGCAGGGAATGTCAAGACGCAGGCGAAGTCCGCAGTGGAGGAGATGGAGCGCGTGGCATATATCGTGAACACAGTTTCTTACGGCGTACAGCCCAAGTTGCAGAAATCCAAGGACGGTGGTGTCACCTGGAGCAAGGGACGCAACATCGCCATGCGCTCGTTCATGGCAGGCGGCGAGGAATGTATGACCACTCAGGACCGTAGTGTAGCACGGTTGGTACATGCCTACAGCTATGGCTGGTATGGCAGCAACGTGAGTTACGACCTCAGCGGTCACAAAGTCATCGCCGCCTTGGTAGGTCATCCCGCCGTATTCAATGAGGCCACCGGGTTGCACATCGATATCGTGGAAGAGCCCGTTCAGCTCACGGTGCAGCCTTGTGCCAGTGGCTTTCAAGTGCGCTCTAATGTCGATCTCGATAAAGGCCATGACGGTATCACCATCCGTGCCGTAGGCGATAAACAGCTAACCGTCACTCGCATCAGTGAGGCACAGCGCAAGACTCTCACCTTGCTCAAGACCATCGGCACCTTCCCCGCAGAAAGCAAGCAACGGCTCACCGATCTGCTGCAGGCCCTCAGTCACGGCTTCACCATTATGAGTCCGTTGCTCAAGAACACTACTGATATCAAGCGCGTCCCAGCCTCTCCTCTCATTGCCGTTCAGATCTCTCCCTCCGAAGGGATGTACTATGCCATTTCCCTTGCAGTGAAGCCGTTTGGCGATCACCCACCCTACCAGATTCCAGGACGCGGCGCAGAAATCGTCAGTACAACCATTGACGGCGAGAGCGTGCAGACCGAGCGAGACTTGCGAGCCGAAGGGCGTAACCTCGAGGCTGTGCGTGAGCTGATGCAACCATTCATGGATGATCAGATTACCGAAGACCACTGGTTGCTTGATACCGAGCAATGCCTATTGCTGCTCGAGGCACTACGCACAGCCACGAAGGTGGCTTTTGTTGAATGGCCCAAGGGAACAAAGATGCGCGTCGTTCGTCCGATGTTGGACACCACCAATCTGCGCCTCAGCATCAGCTCCGTAGGACAATGGTTTGAACTCGAAGGAGAAATCAATGTCGGACAGCGTGAAAAGCTGAAGATGGCCGAGTTGCTCGAACGTCTCCACGAGGGACGGGGGCGCTTCATCCGCCTCTCCGACGATGAATATGTGGCCTTGAGCGACCAGTTGCGCCGACAGTTAGACGTGCTGGACAAGATGATTGTCGGCAGGGGTAAGCAGTTGCGCGTGGCTGCCATGAACGGACCGCAGTTGGCAGACATGGAGAGCTTAGGAGCCAAAGTACGTGCCGACGCGCCTTTCCGCGACCTGCTGCAACGCATCGATGAGGCTTCTACGCGCGACTTTCCACTACCCACAAACATCCATGCCGAACTGCGCGAATACCAGCGCACTGGCTTCTTATGGATGAGTCGGTTGGCATGGTGGGGAGCTGGAGCCTGTCTGGCCGACGACATGGGTCTCGGCAAGACCCTGCAGGCCATCACACTCATGCAGTCGCGTGCGGCTATGGGACCGCAGCTCGTCGTCATGCCCACCTCCGTGCTGCCGGGTTGGCGCTACGAGCTTATGCGTTTTGCTCCAGCACTGACCGTTCACAGCCTCAACCAGATGGGTGCCGACCGCAAAGCCCTCGTGGCCGAAGCTGCCGAGGGTGACGTGGTGCTCATCACCTACGGTCTGCTCGTAACAGAAGAGGAACTGCTCGCCTCACGTACATGGACAACCGTTGTCCTCGACGAGGCGCACACTATCAAGAACCGTGACACCCAAACCTCTAAAGGCGCCATGCGTCTGCAGGCCGATTTCCGGCTCCTGCTCACTGGCACACCGCTGCAGAACCATCTCAGTGAGATATGGAACCTCTTCCAGTTTGCCAACCCCGGGCTCCTCGGCACCTATCAACAATTCACCGAACGTTTCATCTTGCCCATCGAGCGCGATCATGACACCGAGCGCCAACGCCTGCTCCGTCGGCTGCTTTCCCCTTTCATGCTGCGACGCACCAAGGAGGATGTGCTCGCCGAACTACCTGAGAAAACGGAAATCACTCTGCGCATTCAGTTGAGCCCCGAGGAGCAGGCACTCTACGACAACCTGCGCCAACAGGCCATCGCCAACCTCGAAGACAACACAGGAGGCGCAGGCGCCCTGCGTGCGCTGGCCGAGATCACACGCTTGCGTCAGGCTGCTTGCCATCCGCGTCTCATAGACGACAAATTACAGCTATCTTCCAGCAAGACAGCAGCCTTCCTCGAGCTCGTCGCCAACCTCCGGCAGAGCGGTCATCGCGCACTCGTCTTCAGCCAGTTCACCAGCCATCTCGCCCTCGTCCGCGAGGAATTGGATCGCCAGCAGATACCATACCTTTATCTCGACGGCGCCACACCCACTGCCACCCGCAACCGTCTGGTGCGTGAGTTCCAAACCGGCGATGCCCCGCTCTTCCTCATCAGTCTTAAGGCCGGTGGCCTCGGCCTCAACCTCACAGCTGCCGACTATGTCGTGCATCTCGACCCGTGGTGGAATCCAGCCATCGAGGATCAAGCTTCCGACCGAGCTCACCGCATCGGACAGGAGCGTCCCGTCACCGTCTATCGCCTCATCGCAGAAGGCACCATCGAAGAAAAGATCCTGCGCCTCCACGCCAGCAAACGCTCCATGGCCGATGCCCTCCTCGCCGAAGCCGACATCTTCACCCAGGTCAACGCCGCCGACATCCTCCGCATCATCCGCGAAGGCGTAGAAGCCCTGTAATCATCCGTCTTTTTCCCATTTTTCATCTTTAATTCGATAAAAAGTAGCAAAATCTTGCGCGCGTACTAATATATTAACCCCTTAACCACTTATGATATGTTAGAAATTATTATTGTCTTTGCCATTTATGTTGGTTTGCAAAAGTTATTGGATAAACCAATAGAGAAGAAGATTAAAGCAGCCAAAAATACAGAAGAAGCAATCAAACAGCGTAAACGTCTGAAGCACGTTCGTGCCTTATTTTTCGTCGTTTACCTAACCGCATATCTCATTTTTAGCTTTTGGATCAGCTTTGGTGTCGGAGAGCAAGATACTAACGCTGTAATACAATCCATAAAAGGCTTAGCCATGGGTACAGTGATGCTTTATCAGTATCTTAGGCAACAGAAGAAGTACAAAGAATTCATGGGCAACGTATCCACCTATGGGAAAACAGAATATTTAGAACAAAACGAGCGCTTTGCCATATTCCTGCGCGGCTTTGACGAAGATGACTACGCCAAGGAGTCAGATCTATCTAAGGGCAATTCATCAGAGAAGTTTTCTGAATACAAGTTCATGGGACTATTACAACAGAGGATTCCCGTTTGTGCTATTGGTATGACGAAAGAGGCAGACAGCCCATACGGTGCAACACGCGTCTATGTAGATGATGTGAGTTGGAAAGAGGATGTGAGAGAGTTAATGGAGAAAGCTGAGGAAATCTATATCTTGGTAAACGATCGGACAAGCTGTATTTGGGAGATCGAACAAAGTGCAGAGATGCTACAGAAAACGGTTTTCATCATCGAAGAAAGAGAGAAGTATGAGAATGTGCGGGCTCAAATCAAGGCCACATTAGCATTACCTGATATTCCAGAGGATTTGGCAGCTTCTCCGCATATCACCTTACGTTATCATCAGGACTCGACGCAGTTTGAACCATTTGAGAACACCATAGAGAGCTATGCACACATTCTTCAGATGCCCGTCCCTAAAGACCGAACAGCATCATCGCCGATATGCCGTATCAGACGAAGGCTGCACACGAACGACTCGTGGAACTGCTACCGCATCGGTGGAAGCTCAGACATCCGGAGGCCATCATCGGCAAGAAGCAACAATAGTATTGGTACCATAATAGTGACAGCAGCTACACCTTTTTCTGGGTGTAGCTGCTGTCACTATAAGATATAGGTACTACTATCGGTACTTGATCGAATGCTTACGAAAAATGAAAGAGTGAAAAGTGAAAAATAAGAAGGAACGGCCATGCAGAAAACATTATATCCAACCGCAGGTGCGCATCTCAGAGATGTGCCCTGCCCAGATGCTGGCCCTCTCCATTCAAGAGGGCGAAGC
>CAJORF010000075.1 GCA_905236985.1 uncultured Bacteroidaceae bacterium
CAACAGACGAAGGATAGCATCAAGGTACCCGATGGCTACCGCCTCGTTTGGCATGATGAGTTCGAGCAAGACACGGTGCTCAACGCCGAGAACTGGACACACGAAGTATGGAGAAAGGGATTCGTGAACAACGAATTGCAGGAATATGTCAACCACAAGACACCTAATGGCCAGTTGGTTACCGAGGTTAAGAACGGTCGATTGTTGATCCATTGCGTCAAGGAGAATGGAAAGATTTACTCGGGCCGCGTTTATGCCAAGGTTCATGAAGGATGGCAATACGGTTACTTTGAAGCTAGTATCAAATTACCTAAGGGTCGTGGCACATGGCCTGCATTCTGGATGATGCCTGTCAACTTCCGCTCTTGGCCAGCCGATGGCGAAATTGATATCATGGAGGAGGTGGGCTATCACCCGAACTATGTATCATCAAGCCTCCATGCCAATGCTCATGTTCACAGCAATGGCACACAGGTCACGCACGAAATGTCGTGCGAGGGCGCTGAGGACGGCTTCCACACATACGCCATGTTATGGTCAGCACAAAACATCACCACCTACGTCGATGGTTGTCTTCAACTGAGCTATGATAACCGAGGCTTGGGGCGCGACGACTGGCCTTATGAGAATCCCTTCTACGTGATTTTCAATCTTGCCTGGGGCGGCAACTGGGGTGGCTCACAGGGTGTTGATGAGAGAGCCCTGCCGGCAACGATGGAAGTAGAATATATCCGTGTTTTCCAGAAGTAAATATGATTAACAGATGATGAGAGATTTTCTGCAAATACATCCTACAGATACCGTGGCTGTGGCGCTACAGCCGCTTTCTTGTGGCACAGCTGTTGACATCAACGGCCAATGTGTCACGCTACGTTCGGATATATCCCAAGGTCATAAGTTCGCTCTGTGTGATATAGCTGCAGGGGAGGATGTCATCAAATACGGCTATCCTATTGGTCATGCCATACGCGACATAATCAAAGGCGAACTAGTTGATCACCACAACATCGCCACCAATCTCAGAGGGACGGTTGACTATGGTAATATAAAACCGGACTCTCCCCCCGCCCTCCCTTGTAGGGAGGGGGCGATTACCTATGATAATGTGAGTACGCTGTCTTCAAATCATTCTGCTCCCTCCCTACAAGGGAGGGCGGGGGGAGAGTCTTCTTCTTTCCTTGGCTACCTCCGTCCCGACGGTCAGGTGGGCATCCGCAACGATATTTGGGTTATACCGACTGTCGGCTGTGTCAATGGGATTTGTAGGCAGATTGTGGAAAGGGCGGGAAAGGCCCTCTCCCCGCTCCCCCATGATGGGGAGAGCCTCGCTCCGCTCGATAGCTGCGCGCCAGCCACTCCCCTTCCTGACGGGAGGGGTCAGGGGGTGGGTCTGCTCTACTTCCCCCACAACTATGGCTGCTCGCAGCTCGGAGATGACCATGAGAATACTCGCCTTATCCTCCGTGATATGGTCTTGCACCCTAATGCTGCTGGTGTACTCATCGTTGGGCTCGGTTGTGAAAACAACCAACCACGTGACTTTGAGGCGATGCTGGGCGACTACGACCGCAAGCGTATTCGCTTCCTTGTCTGTCAGGAAGTGGAGGGCGACGAGGTGGAGGTTGGTGTGAAGATAGTCAAGGAACTTTTCGAGCAGGCACAGGCCTACGAGCGTGTTCCGGTTCCGCTCTCTAAGTTGCGTGTAGGACTCAAGTGCGGCGGTTCGGATGGTTTCTCGGGCATCACCGCCAACCCCTTGCTCGGCGCCTTTACCGATTTTCTTTGTATGCAGGCTGGCGGTACAGCCATCCTCACGGAAGTGCCTGAGATGTTTGGAGCTGAGACCATCCTCATGCGTCGCGCCATTTCGGAAGAAGTCCTCCAAAAAACCATCAGCTTCATCAACGATTTCAAGGAATATTACCTCAGCCACGGCCAGCCCGTCGGCGAGAACCCATCCCCTGGGAACAAAGCCGGAGGCATCTCCACCCTCGAGGAGAAGGCACTCGGCTGCACACAGAAAGGTGGAACAGCACCCGTCGTAGGGGTGCTGCAGTATGGGGAACCTCTTCCTTCAAGGGAGGGGGTCGGGCTTTTCCTCCTCTCCGCTCCTGGCAACGACCTTGTGGCCTCTACTGCTCTCGCTGCCTCCGGCTGCCAACTCGTCCTTTTCACCACTGGGCGCGGCACGCCTTTCTCCACCTTTGTTCCAACGCTGAAGGTCAGTACGAACAGCGACCTCGCCCGTCGTAAGCCGCAGTGGATAGACTTCGATGCTGGCGTTCTCTTGAACGATGTCCCGATGAGCGAGCTTCTCCAACGTTTCATCGCATACATCATTGATGTCGCTTCGGGTCGTCAGTTCACAACAGCCGAGCAACACGGCAACGCGGAATTTGCCATCTTCAAAACAGGGGTCACTTTATAGTGACCTCATAAAAAAGAGGTTTTTTACGAAAAAAAGAGCGTATCGTTTCGCTTTCAGTGATTTTATGATTAACTTTGCCCCGAAAATCACCTTTTTTGATAAATTCAACCATTCAATCATTCACTTTTTGCAATGAGCAAACAAACAGAAAAGATTCAGGAGCTCATCGAGCTCCGCGCCAAGGCCCGTCTGGGTGGTGGCGAGAAAGCCATTGAGAAGCAGCATGAGCGCGGCAAATATACCGCCCGTGAGCGCATCGCCATGTTACTGGACGAAGGAAGCTTCGAAGAAATGGATATGTTCGTAACGCATCGCTGCCACAACTTCGGTATGGAGAAGAAGCAGTACATGGGCGACGGCGTCGTGACCGGTTACGGTACGATTGCAGGTCGCCTTGTTTATGTGTTCGCCCAAGATTTCACCGTCAATGCCGGCTCGCTCTCCGAGACCATGGCACAGAAGATTTGCAAGGTGATGGACGCTGCCATGAAGGTGGGTGCTCCCGTCATCGGACTCAACGACTCGGGCGGTGCTCGCATTCAGGAAGGTATCAACGCCCTCGCCGGTTACTCAGAGATTTTCCAGCGTAACATCATGGCCAGTGGTGTCGTGCCTCAGATCAGTGGAATCTTCGGTCCCTGTGCCGGTGGTGCTGTCTATAGCCCTGCTCTGACCGACTTCACGCTGATGATGGAGGGCACGAGCTATATGTTCCTCACCGGACCTGCCGTTGTGAAGACTGTGCTGGGCGAGGTGGTGACACAGGAAGAGCTCGGCGGTGCCAGCGTGCACTCGACGAAGAGCGGTGTGACACATTTCATAGCGAAGACCGAGGAAGAGGCTATGGCTATGATCAAGCAGCTTATCAGCTATATCCCGCAGAACAACCTCGAGAAGACCCCGCGCGTGGAGTGCACAGACCCCATTGACCGCAAGGATGACTTCCTCAACGAAATCATCCCCGACAACCCCAATATGCCTTACGATATGTACGAGGTCATCGCCTCGATCGTCGATAACGGTGAGTTCTTCGAGGTACAGCCTAACTACGCCAAGAACATCATCGTCGGTTTTGCTCGCTTCAATGGCGAGAGTGTCGGTATTGTGGCCAACCAGCCCAAGCAGCTTGCTGGTGTGCTCGACTGCAACGCCTCACGTAAGGGCGCTCGCTTTGTACGTTTCTGCGATGCCTTCAATATTCCTATCGTCACACTCGTAGATGTTCCTGGCTTCCTGCCCGGCACAGGTCAGGAGTACAACGCCGTCATCTTGCACGGTGCCAAGCTGCTCTACGCTTTCGGTGAGTGCACGGTGCCCAAGGTGACCGTCACGCTGCGTAAATCCTACGGTGGTTCGCACATCGTCATGAGCTGTAAGCAGCTGCGCGGTGACATGAACTACGCTTGGCCCAGTGCTGAGATCGCTGTGATGGGTGCTGCTGGTGCTGCCGCCGTCCTCTATGCCAAGGAGGCTAAGGCCATCAAGGAAGAGAAAGGTCCCGAGGCCGCCAAGGAGTTTATCGCGGAGAAGGAGGCTGAATACACCAAGCTCTTTGCAAATCCCTACAATGCAGCCAAGTACGGCTATATCGATGATGTCATCGAGCCGCGCAACACGCGCTTCCGCATCATCCGTGCCCTCGACCAGCTCGCCGATAAGCGCATGACCAATCCTGCCAAGAAGCACGGAAATATTCCATTGTAATTATTAAGCATACAAGTTGACGAGTAAACAAGTTGTTGGTTAAGTAAACTGATCATCAATTCGTCACAAATAGGACATTGATTCAACTTGTCAACTTGTCAACTAAAAACTTGTCAACTAAGATATGATTACCATATTATCAACCGATTGGGGCCAGGCATGGGGAATGGCAGGCATCAGCGTAGGCGTGGTGTTCACGATTCTCCTCCTGTTGGTGTGCGTGCTCTATATCTTCAGTGCTGTAGCTGCTGGCAAAGCGGCCAAGGCTGAGGAGAGTACCAAACCCAAGGTGCTGACGGGCGCAGAGTACGTCAAGTCGAAGCAGGCCAAGCTGGCTGACGCTTCCGACGCTGACAAGATCGCCATTGCCACCGCCATCTACCTCTACACTGCCAACCAACACGACGATGAAAGCGGTCTGCTCACCATTCACCACACTGATCACTCTGCTTGGCACGCTGAGCTGAATAAACATTTGTAATAAGGAGTCGCGCTGCGCGCGAAGTCTAAAGTTTAAGGTAGAATGTTTAATGCAAGCACCTTGGCGGCGAACTTCGCAAGCAGTATGACAAACCTCATTAAAAATTAAACGTTAAACATTAAACTGCGGGCAAAGCTCGCGAAATATATGAAAGAATTCAAGTTTAAGATAGACGGCAAGGACTACGAAGCACAGGTGTCCGAACAGGACAATGGCGTTCTCGCCGTGACTCTCAACGGTAACACCTACGCCGTTGAAGTGCCCTCGTTGGCACATCACGTAGCACGTCCTGTCGTGCATCACGCAGCTCCCGCTGCCGCAGCACTTGCTGCCAAACCCGCTGCCGGAGCCGCTCCCGCTGCCGGAGCTGTCACCGCTCCCCTGCCCGGAACCATCAAGCAGATCCTCGTCAGCGAGGGTCAGAAGGTGAAGAGGGGTGACACCATCATCACCATGGAAGCCATGAAGATGGAGAACGCTATCACCGCTGAGGCTGACGGTACCGTGCTGAAGATCCGCACGAGCGTTGGCGCAAGCGTCAACCAAGGTGACGCCCTCATCGATTTCCAGGCTGAAGGTGCTCCCGCAGCCGCTCCTGCCGCTTCTGCGCCAACTCCCGCTACCAAGGCTGCTCCTGCCGCTGCTCCCGCACCTAAGGCTGCACCCGCAGCAGCTCCCGCTGGTGGCAAGAGCGTTGAGGCTCCTCTGCCTGGCACCATCAAGCAGGTGCTTGTGGCCGTAGGTCAGGATGTGGCTGCCGGCGAGACTGTCGTCATCATGGAAGCCATGAAGATGGAGAATAACATCACTGCCGAATTTGCTGGCAAGGTCACCGCTGTCAAGGTTGCCGTAGGCGACCAGGTACAGAGCGGTCAAGTGTTGGTAGAGATGTAGCCCCACCCCCGCCGCCTCCCAAAGGGAGGGGAGGGAGGTTACATGACAAGAATTGTTATCAAATTAATTAATTGTATGAAACATCATATTTTTCATATCTTACACAAGGCACAGCAGCTCCCTTCCCTTACGGGAGGGGTTAGGGGGTGGATCTTTCTCCTTATGTTGATGCTGCCGTTGGCTGCATCTGCCCAGGATTTTGAGTTCAGTTCTGCCATGGGCAAGTTCCTGAGCGAAATGGGCTTCACGGCCTTCTTCGTGGGCGAAGGTTGGAAGAATGCGGTGATGATCTGCATCGCCTGCTTCCTCCTCTACCTCGCTATCAAGAAAGAGTACGAGCCCTTGTTGTTGTTGCCCATCGCCTTTGGTATGCTCCTGTCGAACATACCCGCTGCAGGACTCTTCCACACCTCGATGTGGAACGATGAGTTCTTGAACCCCAACAGCCCCTTCTTCCATAGCTATCGCCACATCCTGGCTGAAGGTGGTTTGCTCGATGTGCTTTACATCGGTGTCAAGGCTGGTGTCTATCCCTGTCTCATCTTCCTCGGTGTAGGCGCCATGACGGACTTCGGTCCCCTCATCGCCAACCCCAAGAGCCTGATCTTAGGGGCTGCTGCTCAGCTCGGCATCTTCGCCACCTTCCTCGTGACACAGATGGACATCTTCGGCTTCAATCCCGCAGAGGCAGCTTCCATCGGTATCATTGGTGGTGCCGACGGTCCTACGGCCATCTTCCTCACTTCGAAGCTTGCGCCGCATCTCCTTGGTCCTATCGCCGTAGCGGCCTACTCGTATATGGCTCTTGTGCCTGTGATCCAGCCGCCCATCATGCGTGCGCTGACCACTGAGAAGGAACGTAAGATCCGTATGTCGCAGCTCCGCACTGTGTCGAAGAAGGAGAAGATCCTCTTCCCCATCATCGTAGCCATCATCGTCAGCCTCATCCTCCCGAGTGCTGCTACGCTCATCGGTTGCCTCATGTTGGGTAACTTGATGAAGGAGAGCGGTGTGGTGGAGCGTCTGTCAAAGGCTGCTCAGAACGAGTTGAACAATATCGTGGTCATCTTCCTTGGCACGACCGTAGGTGCTACCGCCACGGCTGAAGCCTTCCTCAACTGGAGCACCATCTCCATCCTTTGCGTCGGTATCGTTGCCTTTGGCGTTGGTACTGCTGGTGGTGTGCTGTTGGCTAAGTTCATGAATCTGTTCCTCAAGGAGAAGATTAACCCGCTCATCGGTTCCGCAGGCGTCAGTGCCGTGCCTATGGCCGCTCGTGTCTCACAGACCGAAGGTGCCAAGGCCGACCCGCGCAACTTCCTGCTCATGCACGCTATGGGGCCGAACGTTGCTGGTGTGATCGGTTCTGCCGTCGCCGCAGGTATTCTCTTGAGTTTCTTGGGCTAAGAACACAGTTCGCGCTTATGCGCATATCCTCAAAAGTTAGGGAGCATCACCAATTCGGGTGATGCTCCCTAACTTTTGAGGAGCAAGCGTGGATCGCATCAATGTAGCACTTCAGCATGATTCTGGCGGTGGCTGCCAGTCCTGAAAAGCTCCAGGTATGTGTCACGCCTCTCTGTAGCAGCGTGAGCAGTGTTTACTTCGCCAAGAGCGAGATGGCAAAACCTCCGCCGGGAGCTTCGGTGAGCTTCAGCGTGTCGCCAGCCTTGACCGTGCGCTTAGTGATGGTGTAGGCCTTGGGATTGGTTTCGTAGTGAGCCTTTGCATCGTCTGCGTAGATAGTGGCTTCGTACTTGCGACCTTTGTCGAGGAAGTCCAGATGGATGACGCTCTTGTGACCGTTCTCATCGCATTTGCCGCCGATGAACCAGTTGTCAGTGCCCTTGGCTTTGCGTGCTACGGTGATATAGTCGGCAGGTTCGGCTTCGAGGTAGCGGCTGTCATCCCAGTCACAGGCCACATCGCGAATGAATTGGAATGCCGGTGCCAAGTCAGGACGCTCATAGTGCTCGGGCAGGTCGGCAGCCATTTGCAGCGGGCTGTACATGGTCAGATAGAGGGCGAGCTGTCCAGCAAGCGTCGTGCGAACCCAAGAGCTGTTCTGCGACCATGAAGAGAGCTGTGTCTCGAAGATACCAGGCGTGTAGTCCATCGGGCCTCCTTGCAGGCGTGTGAAAGGCAGGATGAGGGTATGGTCAGGACGGTTGCCTCCAAAGGCTTCATATTCGGTGCCCCGAGCGCTCTCGTTGCCGACGAGGTTAGGATAGGTGCGGCAGAGGCCGGTGGGGCGCACAGCTTCATGTGCGTTGACCATGACGTGATGCTTGGCGGCCTCCTGGATGCAATAGAGGTAGTGGTTGTTGGAGGATTGCGAGTAGTGGTGGTCGCCGCGCGGGATGATATCGCCAACGTAACCACTCTTGACGGCATCATAGCCATAGCGGTTCATGAGACGGTAGGCATCCTCGAGGTGGCGCTCATAGTTCTGCGTGGAGCTGGATGTCTCGTGGTGCATCATGAGCTTGACACCCTTGGAGTGGGCGTATTGGTTTAGGGCTGCGATGTCGAAGTCCGGATAAGGTGTGACAAAGTCGAAGACATCGCGTTTCCACATGTTCGCCCAGTCTTCCCAGCCTACATTCCATCCCTCGACAAGCACCTGGTCGAGACCGTTCTTGGCAGCAAAGTCGATGTAGCGACGCACCTTCTCGTTGTTGGCGGCGTGACGGCCATTGGGCTTCACGCTGTGCCAGTCGATCTGGTCGAGCTTGATGGAGGGGAAGTCGTTGGTATAGTTCCATGAACTCTTGCCAACAATCATCTCCCACCACACACCACAGTACTTCGTCGGATGAATCCATGAGACATCATCCAGGGCGCAGGGTTCGTTGAGATTGAGGATGAGGTTCGAGGAGAGCATATCACGGGCATCGTCACTGACGATGATGGTGCGCCACGGCGACTGACAGGGTGTCTGCATCGCCCCCTTGAGACCAGTAGCGTCGGGCGTGAGGTGGCTGACGAAGGTGAAAGGTGATGGCAGGGGGAATCGTGAGGGTGCAGGAGCGGGTGTGTAGGCATTGCTGCCTCCGTCGAGCTTGGTGGTGAGTCCCTTCGTCTGTGCATCAACGAGCTCCAAGTGCATTGTGGCATAGTCGATGCAGGCGGCCTCGTGAATATTGATGTAGAGACCATCGGTGGTCTTCATCTGCAGGGATGTCTGCACACCTGTCGGCGAGAAGACGGCGACACTGGAGTTGCCCCAGTTGACGGCGTTGTTGAAGCGCGAGCGGATCTCCGAGAGGCGGCTCTCTTGTGTCATCTGTTCCTGAGTGTCGTAGTCGCCAGGAAGCCACCACGCGGTATGGTCGCCCGTCATGCGGAACTCCGTGCGTTCGTCTTGGATGAGGAAATAGACGAGGTTAGGCTGCTGTGGAAATTCGTAGCGGAAGCCGAGACCGTCGTCATAGACACGAAAGCGGATGATCATATCGCGGGACCGATCCTCCAGTGCCACGCCAGGGGCATCAGGGCGTCCCGCAGCCACGGGGATATTGATGATCTGGTGCAATGTGACTGCCATCTCATTGTATTGGTTGCGGATGGTTTTCGTCTCGCCCCATACGGGTTTCCACGTCTCGTCGAAAGAGCTGGTCTTCACGTCTGCAATAGTGAAATGATCCATCAAGTCCGTCTCGTCGAGACCTTTGGAGGCGTGCTTGTCACGCGCCAGTTCCAAGCCTAGGTGCGAGGGCAGGATGACAGACTTGCCTTTGTAGGTCAGTTCATATTGCGGGCGTGTGCCGTCCAGGGAGAAGGTGAGCGCAACCTGTCCGTTGGGACTCTTCACGGTCTGGCTCATAGCGAGAGCGCAGATGAAGAATGAGAAAATAAATATCAAACGTCTCATGTTGGTCAGATTCTATTACCTTTAATAACCATTTCTTTGATTCCCTCAGTAAAGGACTTGTCGTTCTTGAGGTCTTCGATGTTTAGGTGCATACGATAGCGCCAGTAGTGACGTGGATTGGCTGGGATATTGATGCGCTCGGCGTTGGCATCCTTCAGACGAAGGTGCTCGTCGGTGGCAAGCCAGTCCTGCAACGCGATGACACAGACCATCGAGGGGCAGTCGAGGTGACGCTGGATGATGTGACGTGCGAGATGGCCAGACAGTGGGTGCGGTGCGGAACCTTCCATCTGTAGGATGCTGTTGTAGTAGTCTTGTGTGCGTTCGTAGTCCTCGTCCCACCACATACGCAGCGTTGGTGTGTCGTGGCTGGAGATGGTGGCTACGGAGCGGCGCGGGTTGCGTTCCACATGACCGAAGCGCACCCATGACTCCTTGGGCATTGACTCCAGTTCGAGGCTGAGGATGCCCAGTTCGTCCATGACCCACTGCACGCAGGCAGGCACCATACCAAGGTCTTCGGCGCAGCAGAGCATGCGCGTGGCCTTGACGAGTTTCGGCAGTTTCTGCATTGCCTCTTCGTACCAGAACTGGTTGTTGCGGTGGTAGAAATAATCTTCGTAGAGGTGGTCGTAGGCGTGCTGTTCTTCGTTGGAGAGGCAGGAGTAAGCCTGTGTCTTCTTGCCAGAGATACGCGGATGGAAAACCTCTGGATTCTTATGGTCGCGCAAGAAGAGGTAATTGGTGGAAGGCTTCTCATCAGTGGTGGAGGGCTTGATGATGGGCGCAGTGGTGTTCTTGAGTGTCTCTTCGCTGATGCCTGCGCGGATGATCTCATCACTTGAGAGGGCGAGGGCGGGGGAGAACTGACCGAACAGTCCGCTCTTGACGGGCATCGGAATCTCCCAGATGCGGAAGAAGCCGAGGACGTGGTCGATACGATAGGCATCGAAGTAGCGAGCCATATTTCTGAAGCGACGTTCCCACCACTGGCATCCGTCGCGGAGCATCTCATCCCAGTTGTAGGTGGGGAAACCCCAGTTCTGGCCGTCTTCAGCAAAGTCATCGGGGGGAGCACCTGCCTGGCCATTGAGGTTGAAGTAACGTGGTTCCTGCCAAACATCGCAGCCGTGACGTGCTACGCCGATGGGAATATCACCTTTTAAAATTACGCCGCGCGTGCGCGCGTAAGCATGGACAGAACTGAGCTGTTCGGCAAGGATGAACTGGATGAAATAGTGGAAGGCGACATCTTTGAAAGCCTTGTTGCGGGCACTGGACAAAGCTTTGCGCTCGGCTTCGTCCCATTGCTGGTGGTCGGGCCACTGTGAGAAATCGCCCGTGCCATAGGTGTCGCGCAAGTGGCAGTACTGGGCATAAGGCACCAGCCAACGCTCATTCTCGGCAAAGAAGGTCTTGAAGGCGGCAGAGGCGATGGTTTTCTTGCCTTCCTGTTCGTAGATGAGTCGCAGGTATTCGAGCTTGGCTGTGTTGACGCACTCGTAGTCTATTTGCGGCAAGCTGTTCAAGTCTTGGCGCATCTTGTCGAAGCGCTTGCGCTCGGCTTCGTCTTTCAACGGCGGCAGGGCACCCAACTCAACGTACTGGGGATGTAGCGCGAAGACGCTGATGCAGGAGTAGGGATAGGAGTCGGTCCATGTGTGGCTGCTCGTCGTATCGTTGATGGGCAGGATCTGCAGCAGGCGTTGGCCTGTTGAGGCAACCCAATCCACCATCTGACGCAAGTCGCCGAAGTCGCCAACGCCGAAGCTGCGGCGAGAGCGGAGAGAGAAGACAGGGATCAATGTGCCAGCCACGCGGAAGTCTTCGGGAGCATCCATCCAGAAATCACGCTGTACAGCAGGAAGTTCAGGGTTGGAAATTTCTGTCGGGTCGAAGGAATGGGGGCAGAATACCCACTCCGACCGTTTCTCGCGGCCTTGCCAGGTGACGGAATAGAAGTAATCGAAGGCATGGTCAATGCCCAGTTCGCACGACCAGATGATACCGTCGCGAGTGGACATCGGATAGCGAGTCTGACTACCATCGCTTTCGAGGACGTTCAAGAAGAGGTCTTCGCCATAGATGGTGCGGTACTCAATTTCAAATTTGATATTCATAAGTTATGAGGTTTATAAGGTTTGTAGAGTAATGAGTTTTTGCGGTTATCTGTAGATGGAGTCTGCCTGCTCGGTCGTGATGGGACTGATGTCTTCAAGACTGTCGTAGTCCTCGGGGACAATTAGGAGGCTATCCTCGACATCGTGCTTCGGAGGATGGTGTTGCCCCACAGATACTATGACCACGCCCACGAATGACAGGGCGCACATCAATAAGAACAGCCCCAGATGGATGAAGCCCCACAGGAAACGCTTGCAGAAGAACAGCACCAACGACCATAATGCCTGTAAGCCGAGCGCCAGAACAGACAGCACCATACAGAGTTGGGCAAAAAAGACATAATCAGCAATGATGCCGACTACCATGCCCACAGACAGACCGAAGGTGAACAACGGCAGTAGGAGTGTCCAAGGGATGATGCGGTCAAAGGTCTTTTTCATTGGGAATGGTCTTGAGGTCGGAAGGTTGGAAAATTATGCGGCACGTTTCTCCTTGATGAACGTGACGGCGAGAGCACCCAACAGCATCAACACACCTGAGACAATCATCATCGATGACTGGTGGCTGCCGATGAGGTGCAGGATAGAACCGCCGCAGAGTGCTGCCACAATCTGAGGAATGCAGATGGTGCAGTTGAATAAACCGAGGTACGCGCCCATGTGGCCATAGCCTTGCAGCGCGTTGGTGACGAAGGTGAAGGGCATCGCCAGCATAGCAGCCCAACCGCAACCAATAAGAAGGAACGGAAAGATCTGTAGGTACTGACCCGGGCAGAAGGGAATCAGCGCAAAGCCGAGACCACCGAGCAACAGGCTTACGCTGTATGCCACCTTGGTGTTCTTGAACTTTGGCAATGCCAGTGCCCAGCACACGCTGCCTACGGCTTGGATAGCATAGAGAACGCCTGTCCAGTTGGCAGCGATTTGGTAGCTTTCATTGGCTGGATCTGTTGTTCTCCATACCGTTTCACTGACAGCATCGACGACGTAAGTCCACATATAAAGGAAAGCAGCCCAGCAGAAGAACTGCACCAAGCCGACTTTCCAGAATGTCGATGGTGCTTTCTTCAGGAGCGCAAACCAGTTGGCTGAGTCGTCAGCATCTTCGGACTTCCCGTTGTATTGCTCGTATTCTTGCGGATTCCATTCACGCACTTTCGCCACCGTGTAGATGACGCAGAGGATCAGAATGGCCGCACCGACATAGAACGACCAGATGACAGAGTCGGGCACGATGCCTTCAGGTGCCACATTCTTCAGGCCGATCCACGTGAAGAAGAAGGGAAATACGAAGCCCATGACAGAACCAGCATTGCAGAGGAACGACTGGATGCTGTATGCTTTGGCCTTCTGCTCCTCGTTGACCATATCGCCGACGAGCATCTTGAACGGTTGCATGGCCATATTGAGACTCGTGTCGAGGAGCATCAGCATGATCAGGCCGAATACCATCACGGCTGAGAGGCCAAGTCCCAGTGAACCGGAGTTAGGCAATAGGCACATCACGGCCACAGCCACTGCGGCACCTATAAATAAATAAGGTATTCGACGACCGAAACGCGTCCAAGTGCGATCGCTCAACGAGCCCACGATGGGTTGCACAATGATACCCATCAGCGGAGGCAGGATCCAGAAATAGCTCAAGTCGTGCGGATCGGCTCCCAGTGTACGGAAGATTCGAGAGATGTTGGCACTTTGCAGTGCATAGGCAATCTGGACACCAAAGAAGCCGAAACTTAGGTTAAACAGCTTCCCATAAGACAAATTAGGTTTTTGCATCATGACATTTTGTGTTTTTAAGATGGTGCAAAGTTAAGAATTAGTTTCGATTCATGAGTTTTTTCGCGCCATGAATCGATTTTAGAAACGTTTTTTAACAAAAAACAAAAAAATATGCCTTTGCAGAATAGGTGTAACAAACTTTTTATTATCTTTGCATCGTCAAAACGGCAAAATAGAACCTTAACCATAATCATTAACTAAACTTAATCAAGCATGATGAAGCAGGTAAACATCAGGATTCCGCTGAGAATCCTTGCCCTATTCTGTGGGCTTTTCATCTCACTTGGCGCCTTTGCACAGATTACTGTGAAAGGTCATGTCATTGATGATACCGGCGAACCCGTCATGGGTGCTACCATCCGAGTCATCGGACAAGAAGGAGGCACCACGTCGGACTTCGACGGTAATTTTGTTATTCAGGCTCCCGAGGGAAGCCAACTCACCATCTCATTCATGGGATTTGCCACGCAGACCGTGCCCGCACGTCCCGTGGTGAATGTGACGCTTACCGAAGACACCAAGCTGCTCGAAGACGTGGTGGTCATCGGTTACGGTACGGTTAAGAAACATGACTTGACCGGTGCTGTCACAGCCATCAAGCCCGACGAGAAGAACCACGGTCTCGTCATTAGTGCCCAGGACATGATCCAGGGTAAGATTGCCGGTGTCAATGTCACCTCTGGTGGTGGTACTCCCGGCGGCGGCGCAGACATCCGCATTCGTGGCGGCTCGTCGCTCCACGCCAGCAACAGCCCGTTGATCGTCATCGACGGTCTGGCCATGGACGACCAGGGCGTCAAGGGCTTGGCCAACCCCCTGTCGATGGTCAATCCTCAGGACATCGAGAGCTTCACGGTCCTCAAGGACGCTTCCGCTACCGCTATCTATGGTAGTCGCGGTTCGAACGGTGTCATCATCATCACCACCAAGAAGGGCAAC